>JAIFKX010000297.1 GCA_020049335.1 Paludibacter sp.
AGGCTTAAAATTCTTTTTCTTCTTTTACGTGAAGCAACGTGATTTACTGATCTTGGCATAATTAAAAATGATTTGTGAATGTTAGCGTCGTATTTTAAATTACGAACTTTTGAGCTAAAAGCATTCTGTTTTTACTAAGAAAAATGTTTTTTAAAGTATTGATTTCTTGACCTATTTCAAGCAAAGCATTTCTTTAACGTTCGTCAAGTCGGTCTTGCAAACAAGAGCTCCATGAGTTAAGTTACGTTTTTGTTTGGTTGTTTTTTTAGTCAAAATGTGACGTTTAAAAGCATGTTTTCTTTTAATTTTTCCTGTTCCGGTAAGGGTAAACCTTTTTTTGGCACCGGAGTTAGTTTTCATTTTTGGCATTGTTTATATATTTAATTGATAATAAAAATCATTTTCCTTTTTTAGGCGAAAACATGATAATCATGCGTTTACCTTCCAACTGAGGCAATTGATCTACTTTTGCATAATCTTCCAAGTCGTTTGCAAAACGCGCTAAAAGCATTTCGCCTTGTTCTTTGAAAAGAATAGAGCGACCTTTGAAAAACACGTAGGCTTTCACTTTGCAACCTTCTTTGAGAAATTCTTTGGCATGTTTCAGTTTGAAGTCGTAATCGTGATCGTCGGTTTGAGGGCCAAAACGGATTTCTTTCAAAATAACTTTGGCTGTTTTAGCTTTTTGTTCCTTTTCACGTTTTTTAATCATGTAAAGAAACTTTTGATAATCAACAACACGACAAACTGGGGGAACAGCTGTTGGAGAGATTTCAACTAAATCCAACTCTAAATCATCGGCAATTTTCATGGCTTGTTCGAACGGATAAATGCCTTGTTCTACATTATCGCCCACCAAACGCACCTCTTTAACGCCTTTAATTTTCTCGTTAATTCTGTTGGGTTGTTCCTTCTCCCTGCCCCTATTAGGCTTGATAAATAATTGTTTAGCTATTGCTTGTTTCCTCCTTAATTTAGTGAATACACTTGTTTGTTAATGCTTTCAATTTGAGGGCGCAAATATAATACTTTTTTTTGAATTAAAATACTTTTAATGAAACATTTATAGCTATACGATTAATTTTGCGCATTTTAGATGTTCAAAAATTAAATTTCACAAACTATAGTGCAAGCTAAGTAAGTAGAATTTATTATGGATATGTCTCTTAAATTAATTGCAATGTGACCCCCAAACCCCCAAAGTGGGCATAGCCGTCAAGCTAAGGATTATTATTAAGAAAGGGATATTTTATTTAGTGGTTTATTTACTGCCCCTAATCCGTCAGCTGACGGAGAACAGAAATTAGTATTGATAATTACAATATCAGATTGGTTATTTTTCAGAGACGAAACTAATCTACACCCCGCAATTTATCCCGACGCAGACGGGAGGGGCTTGGGGCGGGAATATGCAAAATTAGCTTGACGGCTATGCTTTGGGGGTTGAGGGTCAGAACAAAACATATCATTTATTATTTTCAATTACTTATTTCCTATTTTTATTTTTAATTTCCAAAAAAAATTGAGTAGCTTTGTAATCGATTTTTTCAATTTAAAATAAAAAGCACCATTCCATGCTCGACCAAGCTACTATTGACAGAATTACCGATGCAGCTCAAATACAGGATGTTATATCGGATTATATCACTCTCAGAAAGCGTGGTGTCAATTTACTAGGTCTATGTCCTTTTCATGGCGAAAAAACGCCCTCCTTTACTGTATCGCCAGCAAAAGGAATTTTTAAGTGCTTTGGCTGTGGCAAAGGAGGCAATTCGGTTCATTTTATAATGGAGCACGAGCAGATTTCGTATTACGAAGCGCTCAAATTTTTAGCCCGTAAATACAATATTGAGTTTAAAGAACGGGAATTTACGCCAGAGGAACAAGCAGCTCGCAACGACCGCGAAAGTATGTTTTTGGTCAACGAATTTGCTCAAAAACATTTTTCGTCAACGCTTCTAAATCACATCGATGGAAAATCAATTGGACTTGCCTATTTTCGTGAACGTGGTTTTCGCGACGATATTGTACAGAAATTTCAGTTGGGTTATAGCCTCGAACAGCGCGAAGCTTTTACGCAAACGGCTATAAAAGCGGGTTACAACAAAGAATATTTAGTAAAAACAGGGCTTACGCTCGAAAACGAAAGTGGTCAGCTTACCGATCGTTTTCGTGGTCGTGTTATGTTTCCCGTACATTCGCTCTCGGGCAAAGTAGTTGCTTTTGGTGGTCGCATCCTAAAAAAGGACGACAAAATGGCCAAATACGTCAACTCGCCTGAATCGGAAATTTACCACAAAAGCTCCGAACTTTATGGAATTTATTTTGCCAAACAAGCTGTTGTACGTCAAGATCGCTGTTTTTTGGTCGAAGGATATACCGATGTTATTTCGATGCATCAAAGTGGTATCGAAAACGTGGTAGCCTCGTCGGGGACTTCATTAACACCCGGACAAATTCGATTAATTCACCGCTTTACCGAAAATGTTACCGTTATTTACGATGGCGATGCAGCCGGAATAAAAGCGTCGATTCGTGGCATTGATTTATTGTTGGAGGAAGGTCTTAATATTAAGGTATTGCTCCTGCCCGATGGCGACGACCCCGATTCGTTTGCACGCAAACACAATGCGGCCGATTTTATTGAATTTGTCGAAAAAAATTCAGCCGATTTTATTCGTTTCAAAACAAATCTACTATTAAAAGATGCTGGAAACGACCCTGTGAAACGGGCTGGATTGGTTAGCGACATTGTTCGAAGCATTTCTATTATCCCAAACTCTGTTATCCGTTCGGAATATGTAAAAGAATGTGGCGCCTTGCTCAACGTGGACGAGGCAATGCTTTATCACGAAATAAATAAATTAAAGAACACCGAAAACGAAAAAGCGAATGTTCGCACGGCGAATGTTACCGAAGCGCCCGCCCCAAACTTCAACCAACTGGAAGTTGGAAGCGCTATGCACTCGAAATTCGATAAAGAAGAGCGCAGTATTATTCAGGTTTTAATCCGTTATGGCACCCATGTTTTATATTATACCGATGCTGCCAAAACAGAGCCTGTTTTAGTTTCTACTTTTATTGCGTTTGAACTGGAGCGTGATGAACTTGGATTTCATAATCCTTTGCATCAATTAATACTCGACGAATACAAAGCACATTGCAACACTGAAACATTCAACCCCGAGCGTTTTTTTCTCTATCATTCCAATTCGCAAATAAGTCAGTTGACGGCAGATTTAGTAACCGAAAAATATACGCTTAGTAAAGTACATTCGAAGATTAAAAAAGTAGAAACCGATATCGACCGTTTGTTTGAGCTGGTGCCAAGAGTTATTTTTGAATTTAAAAATAGTTTGATTTTGGATGAAGTTAGACAAAAGTTAATTGAATTGAAAGCGGCTTCTGATGCCAAAAACAACACGCGAGTAGACGAGATAATGCGTGAAATGGCTGAGAAAGACGAAATAAAAAAACAGCTTTCGAAAAACTTAGGCGAAAGAATTATTATAAAAATTTGATTAAATGACCAAAATATACCAATATATATTACACGAAATTGTAAAAAAGCGATTAAAAAAAGAAGTCGTCGGCAAGCAGCTTGAGATTGAAAAGCGAAAAGCACAAATCGATATCAGCCAACTTATAAAAGATAGTTTTCTCATTTTGGCTGGTGTAATTTCGGCAGGTATAGGCCTGAAAGGATTTTTACTTCCCAATTCGTTTATCGATGGAGGCGTTACGGGTATATCGCTTATTGCAAATGAGTTAACACACATTTCGTTTCCGATATTATTGATTGGTATCAATTTGCCATTTCTATTATTAGCATTTACAGCTATTAGTAAACAGTTTGCGCTGAAAAGTATTTTAGCCGTAATTGTTTTGGCTATTGCAGTGCATTTTATTCCTTCGTTTACGGTAACCGACGATAAATTATTGATAGCTGTTTTTGGTGGTTTCTTTTTAGGGGCTGGTATCGGTTTAGCTATTCGTGGCGGTTCGGTCATTGATGGTACCGAAGTGTTGGCTGTATTTATAAGTCGTAAATTACCACTTACCATTGGCGATGTTATTCTCTTATTCAATGTTATTATATTCTCGTTTGCAGCTTATGTTTTTTCGGTCGAAATAGCCATGTATGCCATGCTCACGTATATGTCGGCTGCCAAAACAGTTGATTTTGTAGTTACAGGTCTCGAAGAGTTTGTAGGAGTTACCATTATTTCGGACAAAAGCGACGAAATTCGGTTAGCCATTATCGAAAATTTAGGTAGAGGTTGTACTGTTTATTTGGGTAAAAAAGGATTTGCCAAACGGGGCGAATCACTCAAAAAGACCGACATTGTGTATACATTACTCACTCGTTTAGAATTATCGAAACTTCAGAACGAAGTAGATAAAATTGATAGTGAGGCATTTATAATTATGCACAGTATAAAAGATGCCAAAGGAGGAATGATAAAAAAACGCCCTTTAAAAAATTAATTCACATTCAATTAAAATAATCAATTACATTTGCATCAATTTGGTGTTAAGAAGCATCTAATTAAAATTAGAAATTTTAAAAATTAAAAAATAGAAATTAGAAATTATGAAAAGACTTTCTGTCGTTTTAAAAGCTGCTATGTTAGCATTTGTATGTATTGCATTTAATGTAAATGCTGCTACCCCAACCGAGTCGGTATTGATGGATTCCATTGATAATGAACAACTTTACTTAATTGTAAAAAACAACAATATCGAATATGTAGGATATATTATAATGGACGATGGTAGGGAGGTACTAATAAATACTGAAAAAATGGGAAAAATTTATATCCCAAAAGCAGATATTAGAGCCATCGAAAAAATCAGCGATACAAGGGCAATAATTCGGGGCGAATATTTTTCGGCAGGACCTTTTGTAACCCGTTATATATTTACTACCAACGCATTACCAGTGAAAAAAGGAATGAATTACGCTCGTATCAACCTATACGGCCCTGAAGTACATTTTGCCTTGAGCGATAATTTCAGTATGGGCATTCTTACTACTTGGATTGTAAGTCCGTTCGTTGTTTCGGCAAAATACAGCTTTAGAACCAAAAATTCGAAATTAAACTACTCCATTGGAACTTTATTAGGCACTTCCGGCTATATCAACAACATGAAAACATGGGGTGGTTTGCATTACGGAAATGTAACCTACGGCACTCCCAAAAACAATATTACTGTTGGAGCAGGCTTTGGCTATCTCTTTCCGGGCGTGGATGAAACAGAAGCACCCGAAGGAAATTATTACACTTCAGCCGAATATTACAATGCTCAAATTGAACGTCCTACTTATCCTGCCAAAGGACCTGTTTTGTCGTTTTCGGGCATAACAAAAGTTGGTTCAAAGGCAAGTTTTATTTTCGACAGTATGTTAGGTTTTATGTCATTAAAAACTACCTTTGTAAACTCAACTTATACGGGCACAGACACGCGATATATTGTAAAAGATGGAATAGACAGAGCCGCAGTACTGGTTTTAATGCCTGGTATGCGTTTCCAAACCAAAGAAAATAGTGCTTTTCAAGTTTCATTAAATACGATAAAAATATTCAATACAGGTGCTAATACTTTATCCGAAGATACTAGTTTTCCATTGCCTTCGTGTTCGTGGTTTTATCGATTTTAATATTTTAAATTATGCAAAATCTTTTCGATCAGGTTATTTTTGGCCCCATCCACAGTCGTAGGTTGGGGCTTTCGCTGGGCGTAAATTTATTACCCGTAGATGCTAAAATTTGCTCTTTCGATTGCATATACTGCGAATGTGGATTTAACACCAGCATGAAAGATTTTAATTTCCCAATGCGCAACGAGGTGAAAGTTATTCTCACTCGAAAACTGAGCCTTATGGTTGCCGCTGGCGAATTGCCCGACGTAATTACTTTTGCTGGCAACGGTGAGCCAACTTTACACCCCGATTTTGAAGGAATTATCGACGATACCATCGCGTTGCGTAATGAGCTTTGCCCCAGCGCCAAGGTAAGTGTGCTTTCAAACTCAACTAGAGTACACAAACCACACATTTTCAGTGCCTTGCAAAAGGTCGATAACAATATCCTAAAATTCGATTCGGCCATCGACCGCACCATGAAACTAATAGACCAACCCGTAGGTAAACATATAGATGTAGCTTGGTTGATAGCTGAATTGCAAAAGTTTGAAGGAAATTTGATTATACAAACTATGTTTTTGCGCGGTGAACATCAAGGAGAAAAAATTGATAATACCACTGATATAGAAATAAATGCATGGATAGAAGCACTCAAAAAAATTCATCCTAAACAGGTTATGATTTACTCTCTCGACCGCGAGACACCTATCCAAAGCTTACAAAAAGTAGAAGTCGACGAATTAAATGCCATTGCCGAGCGAGCAAGAGCATCTGGCTTTGAAGTTTCGGTGGCAGGATGAAAATTTTGATTTGCCCACTAAACTGGGGTTTAGGACATGCCACACGCTGCGTGCCACTAATTAGCAAGTATATGGCTGAAGGACATGATGTTGCGCTTGCATCCGATGGCTATCCAAAGGCGTTTTTAAAACAAGCGTTTCCAGAAATCAAACTATTGGAGCTTCCCTCCTATTCCATTCGGTATGCTGCCGGAAACTCTCAAATATGGGCAATGGCTCGTAATTTCCCCAAAATAATAAAAGGTATTTACCAAGAATACAAGTGGTTAGATACTTTGTTACAAGCGGAGCATTTCGACCTCGTCATTTCCGATAATCGTTTTGGGCTTTGGACAGAAAAAACACGCTGCATTTACATAACGCACCAGCTAATGATTAAAATGCCCAAGTGGTTAAAAATTTTTGAACCCTTGGCATGGTGGCTTCACAGACAAATTATTAATCAATATAATGAATGTTGGATACCTGATTATGAGGCAAATGGTGGATTATCGGGCGATTTAGCACACAAATATCCTATGCCCCAAAATGCCCAATTTATTGGCACACTCTCGCGATTTTTAGCTCCAGAAAATTACACTCCCAATACACATTTCGAAGTGGTTGCCTTAGTTTCGGGTATCGAACCTCAACGCAGCTTGTTTGAACAAAATATTGCTCAACAATGGTCTAAATCCAATGAAAAAGTACTTATCGTTTGTGGAAAACCGGCTGATAACAATCAGTTTATTGAAAATGAAAATATAACATTCGTTTCGCATCTGCCTGATATTGAGTTAGCACAATACTTAATCGGTGCAAAGAAAATTATTGCACGCTCGGGCTATTCTACCATCATGGATTTGTATGTATTAAAATGTTTGGAGAAAGCTAAATTCACTCCCACACCTGGGCAAACCGAGCAAGAGTATTTAGCGGGATATATAAATGAAAGGAAATCGCAATTAGTACCTTTTACAGTTTAGGAGATTTACGCTGAATTATACCAGCTACTCCAATGACAAGCTATTTAAGTAAGTAGAATTAATTATTGATATGTTTCTTAAATTATTTGTAATGTGACCCCCAACCCCCAAAGGGGGCTAAGACATGTTCTTCACAAAAGATAGGAGAAAATAAAGTTACTACGTCTTAAAGCCTCCGTCAGCTGACGGATTGGGGGTCAGAACAAAACATATCATTTATTATTTTCAAATACTTACTTTCATGCAAATACGAATAAATATACCAATGCGAAATAAGTACAAGATAAGTACAGGATAAGTATAGGATGAGTACAGGATAAGCATAAATCAAAATGAAATAATATACAGAATATTTTTATAAATATGCAAATTATTTGATTATTTCAATTACACAAACAAATGCTGTTGTCGGAGCGATGCACACTAACCGAAACCGACATTCGAGCCACATTAATTGGTTTGTCAAAAATAATAGAAGAATACCTACACAAAGGCTATAGTGTACGGTTGGATGATTTAGGAAGATTTACACTCTCTGCCACAAGCGATGGCTTCGACTTGCCCGAACAATGTACACCAAGTAAAGTAAAAGCTAAAAAAAATTGTTTTATGGCCGATAAACGGTTGAAAGAAAACCTGAAAAAAGTAACATTTGAGCGAAAAAATTGATTCGACAGGTAGAGAAGTGGCATGCCGCGTCTCTTTGGTACCATTGATATACAAAACCTGACATGC
>JAIFKX010000108.1 GCA_020049335.1 Paludibacter sp.
CTGTTTTTAATGGTGTTTTTACTTGGGCCACCCTTGGTGCGCATAATTACCTGCTCGCTGCCACGCACAGTGTACATCGATACACCTTTCATTGCGCCTGTTACTTGTAGAATTCCTTTGACTTGTGCCATTGTTCATTTACTATTTATTCATTTACCATTTACCATTCAAAAACACTTATTTGATAATCAGTCTTTCATAACTCCCCTTTAGGGCTTGTCTGCGGCAGACAGGGAAAAGGGCAAATTTGATTACAAAGATATATAAAATAATTATATAACTATGATATAACTCTATTTTTAAACTGAGCTTTATATGAGCTTTATATGAGTTATATCTATGCTTTATATGTATTATATCTAAATATGAACTATATAATAAAGTATTATGTTGATATTGGCTTTAGCCAAAAAAATATTATTTTGGCTAAAGCCTAATACTTATAGCATTATTTAGTTCCTCCAGCTTCCGATACATCGGAATAAATGGCACAGGAGGCAATTCATTATCTCTACATTTATTTTACAATTGCACCTTTAAAAACCTTTTCTGCATCTTCCAATTTTGCAATGGCTTCAAGCACTTGTCGGTCGATAGCTGCAGAGGCTCCTCTGGTTGCTTTGGCGGCTGTTATAGCGGCTGTAAATTCTGTTTTTGATGCTTCTACAACTTGTCCAACCGCAGTACCAACAATAATTGTAGCTGCAAAAGTTTCAGCCGACACAATGGAGTCGTTCAGTGCCCGACGGTCAGAAATCCAAAGACTACCAGTAAAGTTTTTGCCTGGTGTACCCAATGTTTTATTGACAGTTACAATTTCCGGAATGGTCAAATCAGCTTTTTTCAAAACCGTTTGAGCGGCTGTTAAAGCAGTTAAATAAGCTGTTTTATACGAAGTATAATTGGTTGTTGTTTTAAAATCATTTTTATTATAGCCAACTACGCAATTATTTACAAAAACTAGTTGTGAATCAACAAATTGCTGCATTTGCAACTGATAAGTAGCCACATCTTGGGGTACAATAACGGTTTCTTCGTCGGTAGTGCAACTGGATATTGAAATGATAACTCCCAACAAAAAAAGTGGGAAATTTAATTTATTTTTAAGTGCATTCATGATTTTTATTTTTTTTATCTGCCCCTAACCCCTCCCGTCTTCGTCGGGATAAATTGCGGGGCTTAAAGACCATTCGGGACTAATTTAATTTCCCCTTTAGGGGATTAAGGGGTTTAATACCCACTATTCTGTTTTATCTCAATTTCGTTATTCGTATCAATTTCTGTCTGTGGAATAGGCAACAGCAAGCGCTCGGTTGTAAAGAATCGCTCTTCGGGAACGGGGATTGGATTGAATTTGGAATAAGCTCTTGCCCAGTCGGTTACAAACACATGTTGCTTCATTACCTCAATCGGCTTTTCGGGATTATTGTACGATTTTGCCATACGCAACAGGTCGAACCAACGCTGATTTTCGAACGCCAATTCCAATCGACGTTCGGCGTAAACCGAGTCGAGGGCTTCTTCTTTGCTTGCAAAATTGAGATAGGAACTTACACCTGCTCTAGCTCTGATTTTATTTACCTCCGCACGTGCATTATCTGGATTGGCGCCCTGTGCTAATACTTCGGCGTACAACAATTGCACATCGGCATAACGCAATATAATCCAGTCATTTTCAGCTTGTAAAGCCTGTGTCATAGTGGCATCGGTAAATTTGCTGATATATGGAATGGTGTCTGTGCTGCCCGGTTTTATCCACGTTCTGAAACTCGCATCTTTTCGTGTATCGTTTGCTTCGGCAGTGAATTTTGCTCTCATTTCGTAGGTTGGCGAGTTAAAGCCCAGCGGCGTACCAATTTTCAGAAACAAATTTGCTGAGCCACTTGGTGCAAACGATCCCCAAAACGACGAGCCTATACCCGAGCTTCCACCCAAGTAGCGAACGGCAAAAATAATTTCTTTGTTCATTTCGTTAGCCACATCAAAAATTGCCGAATAAGCACTTGCAAAAGTCCCTTTTGAAGTTATTAATCCACTGCCCGAGTTAGCTAAAACATCTTCAAGTAATGGTTTTGCTAACGCAATATTTTCAGCGCCACCCAAAGTCATGTATACTTTTGCCAGCAAACTTTTGGCAGCCCATTTGGTAACACGGCCCGCATCTCCGCTCGAATAGCTTGCTGGGGCACCTGCTGATGCTTTTATCAAATCGGGTATAATAATTTCGGCATAAATTTCGGAAGCTGGGCGTCGCGTCAATTTTTTAGCATCGTTAGGGCCTATAACTGTTGTTATTTTAAACATATCGCCAAATAAATTCACCAAATTATAGTAATGCAATGCTCTGATAAACAACAATTCAGCTTCGTATTGAGCGCGTTGAGTTTCGATGGTTACATAACTGTTATCAGCAACCGAAGGTAAAACGGCATTCACATTGGATATATTCTGAAATGTATTGTACCAATATTTTTGAATTAAAGGCAAACTTGGCGAAGGTCTGAAAAATGCCAAATCGGTTTGGTCGACACTGCTGCCTGAACTCGAAGCCACAGCATACAAGCAGGCGTTATCGCTACGCAATTCGGTGAACATCCACTCGTCTTTTACAATAGTTGCTAAGCCGGCATAACAGCCTATAACTCCCTGATTGATACGGGTTGGTGTGGTGTAAAAATCGACCTGCGTTAAAACCGATTCGGGCTGGTCAGTCAAAAAATCGGTACATCCTGCCAGTATTCCTACTGTAAATACAAGGATGATTGTGTTAATTTTAGTATATAATGTTCGTTTCATTGTATTTAATTTTTTAGAATGTAATATCAATTCCTATGGTAAATGTTTTGTTCAATGGAAAAGCACCTCGCTGGTAGCCGTCTAATAATGGACTGGTGTAATTACCACTTATTTTGCGGGCTTCGGGGTTGATACCTCTGTAATTGGATGCCATAAAATACAACATGTTTTGACCTGAAAAGTACGCTCTTATTTCGGAAACACCGAGTTTCTTTACAAGGCGCGAAGGTAGGGCGTAACCCAACGATACATCGCGCAGTGCCACGTACGAACCATCTTCAATGCTGTAATCAGTCAACATAATATCGGTGCCAGCGGTGGTTGTCGAATACACTGTTTTGCTATCGCCCGGAAACATGGGGCTCACATACCGATTGTTGAGGTAAGCGTAATTCGAACGCAACTGTTCGTTGTAAGTGATGTTGCCATTTATCACTTCCAAACCCTGAACGCCTTGAAACATAAAACTCAAATCGAAACTTTTGTAGGTAAAATTATTCGAAATTCCCCATGTAAAATCAGGAAAAGGACTTCCTAAAACTACACGGTCGTCGGCATCTAATTTATTGTCGCCATTGGTATTTTTCACTTTCAAACCGCCTAAAATAGGTGAGTATTTGGTGTAAGTAAAAAGTACGCCATCTCCGTCGGTCAATGCTTTAGCAGCAGCCACTTCTTCGAAAGTAGTATAAACGCCATCGGTTTTGTAACCAAAAAATTGGATGGAAGGTTGTCCTATTTGTGCGCGATACACTTCGTTTCGTTCCCCAAAATTATCTTCCTTTTCTTTATCGCCGTAGTTTATCAGTTTGTTTTTGTTGGTCGAAAAGTTAGCTGTTGTTTTCCAAGTGAAATTCTTTTTATCTACATTGGTTGTAGTTAGCTCTATTTCAACGCCTTGATTATTTACTTTGCCAATATTATTCCAAAACGATTGATGTCCCGTAATGTACATAGCGGGTTGTTGCAATAGCAATTGTATGGTGTTCGAATTGTAATACTCCACCGAAAGATTGAGTTTGCTATTTAAAAATCCCAAATCGAGTCCGTAATTGGCTTCGCCTAATTGTTCCCAAGTTATATCGTTGTTTCCCAATGCAATACTATTCGAAGACATGCCCGAAACCAAAGTTCCTGTGCTTGCCCCTAAATTATAATTGCTAGTATTCACCGAATTCATATACGAATACTGCGGTATGTCGTTGTTACCAGTCAATCCGTAACTTGCGCGAATTTTTAAGTTCGACAACCAATCATTTCCTTTCAAAAAACCTTCCTCCGAAGCTCTCCAACCAACCGAAGCCGAAGGAAAAGTGCCCCATTTATGTCCTTGCGCAAATTTTGAACTACCATCCGAACGCAGACTGGCCGAAGCCATGTATTTGCCTTTGTAAGCGTAATTTATACGTCCCAAAACCGACATTAACGATTCGGAATAATAAAACGAAGTAGTACCATCGATGGCAGGACTATCCATAATTAATGCCGAGGCAAGGTTGAACGACAACATTTCTTCGTCGGGGAAATTGGTCGCCACCATCTGATTGTATTTATTTGCGGATTTTTGAATGGTAAAACCTGCTAATACACCAAGTTCATGATTTCCGAATGTTCGATTAAAATTCAAGGTGTTTTCAGATAAAAGCTCTGTTCGTAAAGTCATTTGGCGCGTCAACGAATTGGGTACACCTGCTTTGATAGCCGAAGTTTGTTCCTTTTTGTTGTACTCGCGATACGAAGCATACATGCCATTGGAGGTTTTAAATTGTAGTCCGGGTAAAATGTCGATGGATAAAAACACATTTCCCTGCATTTTATAATCATCGGTAAAAATGCTCGTTCGCTCACGTATCGAAACTGGATTCTGATTGCTCGATGGGAAAGGCGAAGTGCCTGTAAGATGCCATATTTCGCCACCGTAACCAACGCCACTAAGTGTAGTGCCATTAAAATCGCTTGGTTGCGCATAGTCGCCGGCAATTTTTCCCGTTAGCGCCGCAGTAGCTGCATTGTGGCGAATAGGCATCCATGATGGGAAGCGCATGTAATCGGTCAAATCGACTGCTGGTGTTTCTTTACGACTAAAAGTTGGGGTTAAATTAATGCCTAAAGTTACGGCTTTCGATAATTTAATATCCATTTTGGCTCTAAAACTATACTTGTCGAAGTCGCTGTTTTTCATAATGCCCGCTTCGCTATTGTAATTGCCCGAAATGAAATATTTTAGGTTTTTATCGCCGCCCGAAGCACTTAATTGATAGCTTTGCATCAATCCATAGTTCCGTAAACCTTCCTGTAGCCAATCCGTAGGCTGATCTACATAATTATGCAAAATTAAATATGTTGCACGCTCGTTATTTGTCAATTTATTAAAAAGCATGGTCGAAGCTGTTCCATCCACCGACGGGTCTAATTCGCGTTGGGCAGCTTCTTTATAAAATAAATCAATATATTCGTCGGTTGTGGCAATGTCGGGCAGCTTTAAAGCCGTGCGCACGCCCGAATACATTTTAAAGTTGTACTTAGGTTTTTTTACGTTACCACTTTTGGTTGTTATCATAATTACGCCACCCGCAGCACGTGAACCGTACAAAGCCGCCGATGCCGCATCTTTCAGTACTTCAATAGATTGCACATCGCCCATGCTTACCATCGACAAACCATCAGGCGTTGGGAAACCATCTATCACCACCAATGGGTCACTATTGGCACTAATTGAGCCCATGCCGCGTACACGAATAATTGGGGCAGCTCCCGCTTCGGGATTAACATTCAGAATTTGTACACCCGCCATTTTTCCTTGCAATGCTTGGTCTAAACGCGATACCGGAATTTCGTCTAACTTTTCGCCTTTGAGCGAAGCCACCGAACCTGTTAAATGCGATTTTTTTTGTGTGCCATAAGCCACCACAACTACCTCATCCATCACTTGCGTATCTTCATCCAAACTTACATTTATGGTAGTTGAATTGCCCACTTCGCGAATAATTGTTTTGTAACCAATGTAAGAGAATATTAATGTGGCTCTGTTCGAAGGTACTTGAATGCTATATTTACCGTTAAAATCAGAAATAGTTCCCGACTTTAACCCGCCTACCATAATATTTACACCAATTAAGGGGTCTTTATTGCTGTCGGTAATAGTTCCCGAAACTTTGATTTGCGAAAATGCAGTTGCCGTGCTTGCAATAAATAGTGCAAAACCAAGCATTGCCTTTCGGACAAATTCATTTGTTGTTGATTTTTTCATGTATTTTTTAAATTTAATTTAAAGTTATTTTCTGGTTTAATAAGTAATGTCGTCAAGTTAAACCCAAAGGGCTTATTTTTAATGTAATTTTTGCTTTAAATACTTAAATTTTCACATGTGCAAGCTTTTGTATTATAGTCATTTAAATCAATGTGTAATATTTTTAACTTGCAGTATCTTGTCCCCCTCTCCTTAGGGAGAGGGGTTAGGGGTGAGGTCGAAAAGTCTAATTTTGATGAGTCTACCTCACCCTAAATCCCTCTCCTTGATGAGAGGGACTTTGCCGACTGCAACGTTTGAACTTATTCCAAATGAATAAATTACTTTAACATATAAACTGCTTAAAATCATGCTACATTGTTTGACAACCGTTTAATAATCAACCTTCTAAAAACTTGCGAAAGTTCAGTTAAATATTTATATGTAAATACTTTACAATACAAACTTCTATTCCCCTTTAGGGGCAGCTCACTAATTGCGTTTTCAAATTTCCCGATTTTACCGACACCACACTGTTTCGTCTTTTCAAAAGCACTTTTACCCGCGCCCTGCCATTTTGTGCCTGCACTTTCGACGAACCGCTCGCTGTTCCTTGGTTTATTAAAAGTGTATCATCACCCGTAATTTCAAATTCTATATAATCGCGTGCATCGAGGCAACGAACACCTTTGCTATCAACTAATTGTGCTTCCACCCACATTTCGTTTTCCGAAATGGGAATGGTTTTACAACTAATCTGAGCCACTTTTCCCCATTTCTCAGTTTGGTATTCAAAACTTATTTCATCCACCAAAACACTGTCTTTTTTGGCTTTTGTTTTTATGGTCGAAATGGCTCTAAGCGTATTTTTGCCCACTTTCGGTACGGCATCCCAGCGCAAACCTGCTGCAGGGAAATCGTCGCTATCTCGTTGCTTTATACCCAAGCTTTTACCATTCAGAAATAACTCTACTTTGGCACAATTCGAAAATACTTTAAATGTTTTTGTTTCGTTTTCGGCTCCCCAACGCACTGGCCACGAATGACCGTAAATGTGAATCATAGGTTTTGTAGTCCAATACGATTGAAAAACATAATAACTTTCTTTTGGCGTTAAATCGCGCTCTACAACGCCTTTTTGGTTCATAAACGGAACCGGATTTTCGGGTCGAAGCGGTGTGGAGAAATCTTTGAAAACCCACGCAGCCGTACCTGTCAACCAAGGCATTTTTTCTTGTTCTTTCAAGTGCCAGTCGAATAATTCCACCATATACGATTCGCTCCAATCGCCATCTTTCGATACACGCGGCGTTCCACCTTTTAGGGTAGCATCGCCAGCTCGTTCGTCGGCACTCTGGCTCGGGTTTACTTTGTCGAGTCCATACGTGGGCTGTTCCGAGTGTCTTCCGGCATGACTATCGCCGCCCCATTCCACATGCAAAAAGCGTTTTACTTTGTTTTTTTCTGTTTCCGAAACTTTCAAATAATCGGTATAAACTCCTCTGTACCAACCTGCCCAAATCGAAGGTGAATATACATCAATAATATCGTTGCAAAATTCGCAGCGCCTGATAGAAGTTACGCGTGTAGAATCCAACGAATGCGATAAATCGTGTAATTCCTTCATAAACGTTCTGATTTTCTGCTTGTCGAATTCGGCAAAATCACCCGGCCAGTCGTTTTCATTTCCCATGCCCCACAATATAATCGACGGATGATTCCTGTGTTGTGCAATCATATTTTCGAGCATTCTTTTTGCTTGAGTTTGGTAACTTCCGCCACCCAAACCACCACGGCACCACGGAATTTCTTCCCATACAACAATTCCTAATTCGTCGCACAGGTCGAGCACCAATTCCGATTGCTGGTAATGTCCCAAACGAATGAAATTAACGCCCATATCTTTTATCAGCTTCATTTCCTGAACGATTTGAGCATCTGTCATAGCTGCGCCAACTCCCGCATGGTCTTCGTGGCGGTGTGTGCCCCGTAGCAACAACCGTTTACCATTGAGTATAAACGGCCCTTTTTCCTGAAATTCGAAATACCTAA
>JAIFKX010000213.1 GCA_020049335.1 Paludibacter sp.
TCAATTATTAAATCATAGTATTTATGAAAAGAAAAATCAGTACTAATCCCCAATTGAAGACTATGCTAAAGAGCTGTATTCTATTCCTATTTCTATCTTTTTCGACAACCTTGGCAGCACAAATAACAGTTGATGCAAAGAATAAATCGTTAAAAGAAATCCTAAGGGTTATAGAATCCAAGAGTGACTATCGCTTTTTTTACAGCGAAGGGCTCAAAGGTCTTGACAAAACTTCTTCATTGACAGTAACCAATGTTTCTATCGATAAAACGATGTCAGTTCTACTTTCAAATACTGACATTAATTACAAACTGGAGACGAATAACCTCGTTGTACTTGTAGCTAAATTAAAATCAACCGAAAATCCAACAAAAAAAATTACCGGCTTGGTAACCGATGAAAAAGGCGACCCGATTATTGGAGCTACCATTAAAATAAATGGTTCGAAAGTAGGAACAATTTCAGATGTAAATGGTAAGTTTAGCCTCGAGGCTACTGAACAGGCGGTTCTGTCAATTTCGTATATCGGATACATGAGTACCGAAATTAAAGTTGCTGCTAAAAGTAATGTATTTGTTGTGCTTAAAGAAGATTCGAAAGCATTAGACGAAGTCGTGGTTGTTGGATATGGTACAATTAGAAAAAGGGATGTGACAACATCAATTGCAAGTATTGGTGGAGCAGAATTTAAAGATATGCCAGTAGGTAATTTTGACCAAGCCCTTGCGGGTAAGATGTCTGGTGTACAGGTGATTCAAAACAGTGGAAAACCTAATTCAGGTATGGATATTCGGGTTAGAGGTACCGGTTCAATTACAGCAGGAATTGAACCTTTGTATGTTGTTGATGGTGTACCTCTCGACAGAGCATCAGGGGCTTCGGAAATTGCCGACATGAATGATATTGAATCAATAGAAATTTTAAAAGATGCATCTTCTGCAGCAATATATGGCTCCCGTGGTTCAAACGGAGTAGTTATTATTACAACGAAAAAAGGAAAAGAAGGAAAAACAAAGATTGAATATCAGGGTTCGTATGGCGTTCAGGAAATCACCAAACAAATTCCAATGTTAGATGCTTATCAATATGCAGCATTTTCGAGGGATGGACATAATGGTGCCTATTTAGATGCTGTACCAACCGGAAATGCGAATGACCCAAATGCAGTTCGCCCCAATTCGTGGGATAAAATTCCGCCCGAATTACTTCCGTATCTGGAGAGTCAACAAGGGTTAGTTAACACAAACTGGCAGGATGAGATTTACAGGACTTCACCAATTACTAAACACTCGCTTTCAGCTTCGGGTGGAAATGAAAAATCGCAGTATTATATTTCAGGAAATTATTTATCGCAAGACGGTATCATTATTAATTCCGATTATAAAAGGTATGGAGCACGTTTAAATTATGCTTTCAAAGCAGGAAAAACCAAAACAGAAATAAATTTCTCACCATCGTATTCAGTCGAAAACAGAGTGAATAGTGATGATTTTTATGGAAATGAAGGTGTTGTACAATCGGCATTAGCCATGAGCCCTGTGTGGCCAGTGTACAATCCAGATGGAACATATAACCTACAAGGCAATGGATATTGGCGCATAGGAACCGATTATCAACACAACGAAGTAATTAATCCTGTTGCAGAGGCAATGTTAGTAAAAAATTTAATTTCACATGCAAACATCAATGGCAATGTGTCATTTGATTGGGAAATAGTGAAAGATTTACATTTCAAAACCGCTTTTGGATTTACGTATAATAGTTATGTCAATGATTATTATCGTCCCTCCACATTACCACTTTATGGTTGGAAATTTTATGATGCTGCATCAAATCCAAGTGGTTCATTCAGTAATACATCTTATTTGAATCTATTGCTTGAAAATACATTGAACTACAAAAAATCGTATGAAAAACATACAATCAATGCACTTGCCGGATTTACAACCCAACAAGACAAAATGCAGAAAGGTTCGTATACAACTACCGGAGCTCCAAATGATTTAATACCCAATGCGGCAGGGGGAAGCACTTTGCTTAAATCAGCTTATGATTTACAAGCCTGGTCTTTAGCTTCAGCTCTGGGTCGTATTCAGTACGATTACGATGGCAAATATCTTTTTTCGGCAGCTATGCGTACAGATGGTTCTTCTCGATTTGGAAAGAAAAACCGTTGGGGTTACTTCCCTTCAGTATCTGCAGGTTGGAGAATAAAGGAAGAGGGTTTTATGAAAGATATTAGCTGGATAAGTAATATGAAACTAAGAGGAAGTTACGGTATTTCTGGTAATTTCAAAATCGGGAATTATGCTCAGACTCCACTGCTTTCGTATAATAAAGCCGTTTTTGGATCAGGTGAAGGTGCTATAAATACAGGTATTGCTCCGGCTCAATTTGCAAACGAAGATTTATCATGGGAAAAAACGGCGATGGTGAATGTTGGTTTTGAAATGGCATTCATTAAAGATCGGATTGGATTTGAATTTGACATGTATAATAGTGATACACGTGATTTGTTGTTAAATATTCCGGTGCCAACTATTACTGGATTTAGCACAGCTATGCAAAATATCGGACAAGTGAACAACAAAGGTCTTGAATTCTCAATTGTAACACGCAACAAGTTTGGCGAATTCAATTGGAATGGTCGTTATAATATTTCGACAAATATAAATACAGTAGTAGCATTGGGAAATGGAGATGCGCCAATTATTACTACGGCAGGTACTGCTACAGCCTATTGGAAAACAGAAGTTGGACAACCTATTGGTAATTACTATCTTTTGAAAAATGGCGGTGTATTTAAATCACAAGCCGAATTGGATGCTTATCCTCACTTTGCAAATACTAAAGTTGGTGACTTTAAATTTATTGATGTAGATGAAGATGGCGTGATGGACGTTTCGAAGGATAGAACGATTGTTGGTAACTATATGCCAAAATTTACTTACGGCTTTACGAATGATTTTGCTTACAAAGGTCTTACACTTTCAATTGCATTTCAGGGAGTTTATGGCAATGAAATATTAAATCTTTCAAAACGGTATATTGCTAATATGGAAGGTAATATCAATAATACAACCGATGCACTTAACCGGTTTATATCAACAGAAAACCCCGGAAATGGCTTGATAAACAGAGCCACAAGAAAGCAAACCGGTAAAAATGGTACTATATCAACTTATCATTTGGAAGATGGTTCGTATTTAAGGCTGCAAAATGTGACTTTTGGATATAATTTCCCCAAAAAAATGATGAGTAAACTGAATATGCAAAATTTACGTGTTTTTGCAACTGGTCAAAATTTACTGACGTTTACGAAGTATTCAGGTTATAATCCCGAGGTAAATAACAGTAACAGCAATCAATTAACCGGAGGGCTTGATTATGGATCTTATCCTTTGTCAAAAACATATTCAATCGGACTTAATGTAACATTCTAAAAACGAATCTAAAATGAAAAAATATATATTTATTAGCCTTTTGCTTATTTCAATGACTTCTTGCAATGACTTTTTGACATTGTATCCGGAAGCACAGGCAAGTACCGGAGTCTTTTACAAAACCCAATCAGATTTTAATGCCGCTGTAGTAGCATGTTATTCTTCATTGAGGTCATTTCCTACTACAAATGCATTTCCATTAGTCGAATATCATTCCGACAACATAAATGTTGTGAGTTATACTACCGGTGCTCAGGATCAATACCAAATAAGTAAATTTATTGACAATTCGTCGAACTCGCTTACAGCTGCCGGTTGGAGTGATATGTATAATGGCATTTTTAATTGCAATGAAGTAATTTCAAGAATCGGAGGAGCTACTTTTGATGCAACTCTAAAAAATCAGTTCGAAGGAGAGGCACGGTTTATTCGCGCGTTTTATTATTTCAATCTAGTTCGCCTTTTTGGAGATGTTCCTTTAATCGCTGAGCCAATTACTGCCGAGGAGTCTTTAAAAATACCTCGTGCTAGTGTAGCATCTGTTTATCAGTTGATTGAAGATGATTTGACGAAAGCTATTGCTCTTTTACCAGAAACATATCCAACATCAGATTTAGGACGCATACGTTCTTCTGCGGCTAAAACTCTTTTGGCAAAAGTGTATGTTGCACAAAGCAAATTCGCCACTGCACAACCACTTCTTAATGAAATTATTACAACTGCAGGATATCAATTATTGCCTTCAATTTCTGATGTTTTCTCAGCTACAAAAGAAATGAATAATGAAGTGATATTTGCAATTCGATACAGTAAATCTTTAGTTGGTGGCGGACATAGTGCTTGGTTTAATTTAAGCGACCCTACCACATCGGCAATAAACCAAACTTTTTTATCAAGCTATAATATTACCGATGCAAGAGCAAATTTGCTAAAATATACCAAGTCAGGTTCAGTGTATTATATCAATAAGTTTTTTGACACACCAAACTCCACTACTCAAACTGTTGGTAATGATTTTATTGTGTTGCGATATGCCGATGTACTATTAATGTATGCTGAATGTTTGAATGAAACTTCAGGCACATTAAGTACCGACCAATTAGATACGAATGGGGCATTGTATTGGCTTAATCTGGTTCGGAAACGTTCAAATCCGACATCACAAATTCTTCCTACACAATATACAACGAAAGACGATTTACGTTCGATTATTATTCAGGAACGCAAATTAGAATTTCCTTTGGAAGGAAACCGTTGGTTCGATTTAGTAAGAACGAAAACTGCAAATACAGCCATGTCGGCTGCTCCATATACAAATCCGGCAATCACAGTTCCTGACTATCGGTTAATTTATCCGGTTCCAAATGCAGAAGTTGAGAAAATCGGGGATACAAGCATATTCCCACAAAATCCCAATTATTAATTATTTATGGACTAACCCCATTTTACAAAAGGTGTAAAATGGGTATTGAAACACTGAGATTTACGGTGTTTTTGGGCTCTTCATCTCTTAATTGAAAAAATTGACCATGAAATTGAAGCGATTTTATTTTTTCGTATTAGTCACATTAATTGTATTTATTGGCTGTAAACCGGATAATACAATCATTAATCCACCGAAACCTCCACCACCTGTAGGGGTGAAAATTGGATTTGATTCGACATATCTTCCTGTTTCGACGGAGAATAAACTTCAGGATAAATTATTCTATCTGTTGACTGTAATTCAAAAATCAGATTATCAGGTTATCATCGAGCAACCTGAATTTAAGACTTTGCGCGAAAGATATAAATCCTTATTTGCAGAAGTAAGCAATTCAACTTCATTAAGTAAAGCTGTACGACAAAAATTCTTAATCAGCAAAACAGAAAGTGAATCGCTGAAAAGAGCTTTTGTACGGGCTTATAATTCGGATGTGTTGATGAGGGATATTGTAAAAAAGGAGTTATTGCCATCGGGGAATTGGGAAATGTATTATGCAGGAACTACAGATACTACTTTTTTGAAATTAGTTGTCGAGCAAACGGTGGCAGCCGTCGATACAATTATCAATCAATACCTTGTTGGAACAAAATCGCAATATCCCGAAGATGGTCCGAGCGACAACAATGGTCCAAAAAACTTATATACAAGTGATTACGCCCGGCAGTTTATTGATGCAATTAACAGCATTGACAAAAACAGCACTACGGTACTGAATCTACCCATTGCAACAGCCCTTTCGTTACTCACAATGATTAACAGAGATGAAGCTGTGCGTTTTGAACCACTTGCAACGGGAGAAAATAAAGCCGTAATTGAAAATATAAAAAACATTGTTTGGAATAATTATACTTACGCATCATTGATTGTGCCCGGAGATAGTCCAAATTCGGAAGGAGATGCAATTAACCTGAGCGAAAGCGCTAAAAAACATGTTCAGTATGCGGTTGAAGCTTATAACGGTGGTCTGGCACCGGTTATCATTATTTCAGGAGCCAATGTTTATCCTTATTACCCGCCAACACAATATTTCGAAGCTATTGAAATGAAGAAATACATGATGCAGACTTATTCTATTCCTGAGAATGTCATTCTGGTTGATCCGTGTGGAAGACATACAACAACTAATTTACGGAATGCAGCAAGATTGATTATTCGATTGGGTATTCCACGCTATAAAAAGTCATTGATAGTTACAACAAAATCTCAGAATGATATAATCGAAGCTCCAAGTTACGCTACCCGTTGCAATCTCGAATTAGGATATATGCCGGGGAAATTAGGAGAACGAATTGCCGATGTCCGATTAGAGTTTACACCAAATAATATCAATGTACTAACGCTAAATTCGAAAGACCCACTTGATCCATAAATTCAAAAAGCAATAAAAGAAGCGAGCATATTCGTAAACATAAACCGGATAATAATTTATATGCAAATTTATCCAACAATTAAAATTAAAATTTATGAAAACAATTATTTACACGCTTATCTTTCAGGTTGTTTGTGCATTGAATTTTTTAAATGCCGAAACAACAGTATTTACAGAGAATTATTCCGGTTTTGCAAGAACTGATGTTAGTGCAAATAATCGTGCTAAAATTATGAAAACCGATGGTGTTACAGCCTTACCGGGTTGGATTTTTTGTTCCGGTGCTCGTCAGGAAGCTGGGGCTTTGAAATTAGGACAAGGTAGTACAATTGGATATGTTACTACTCCAAAATTAAATTTGTCCACAGGTAGTATTTCAGTTTCGATTAATGCAGCAGTGTATGCTAAACCATTAGCATCTCCCGGGGCGGCGGCAATAAAAGTGGCCGTGTTGGTGGACGGAACAAAAGTGGGTGAATTTTCGGTTGGTCAGGCTTGGCGTGATGCAAATCATACTGATCCTTTTAATAATTATACAATTACTGATATTCCTGCAGCAGGTGCAAATTCAAGAGTAACAATTGAAGTTGGAAATACAACCAACGGAGGCACAGCAGGTAATTCAGTAATTTTAGATCAGGTTGAAGTTTCTGCAAATGGAACAAGTGTATTGGTTGAAACATTTGACAATTTCGCGTTAGGATACAGTTGGACATGGAATCAGACATGGGATGGTGCAAGCACTTATACTAAAAATTCACCTACTGATTTATTCCCATTTGTTGTAGGAGAAGTTAGTACTGAGTTAGATGCAAGAACACAAGCTTCAGGTTGGAAAGGAAAAGCAATTTTTGAAAAAGCTGGAATGGCAGTTATTGGCTGGGAACGACAATATAATGCTGCAACAACAGAACCAGATTATCCGGGTTATCTCACAACTCCAACCATTAATTACCAAATAGGAGATGTTCTTACTTATGCTGTTGGTACAAATCTTGGATTAGTAGGTACGCCAAGTGCTCCAACTATGCAGGTTTTACTCGGCGATATTAATTCCACAACTGTGATATCAACTCCAACCCTGCCAAGCTCTACTTCAACTTCAGATGCAACAACGTATACATATACATTTACAAGTACAGGCTCTACACCTATTACTTTTAAATTGGGAGGTACAGTAACAAAAGATGAAGCTTTTCTATCATTGGTAAAAGTTGAAAGATCAACAACTACAATCAATAAAAATACTGAAAATAAAATTTCGGTATACGCAACAGGCAATCAATTGATTATCAACAACTCTGACGTTATGCAAGAAGTTAATATTTATTCGAGCAATGGCATGTTAATCAGAACATTTAGCCTTAATCATGGTCAAAACAAGTTGAATATAAACAAGGGAGTATATATAATAAAAACAAAAAGTGGAAAAACTCAAAAGATTGTAGTTTAACAAGAAACTCGATTGATTCCCGACTGCTATTTTTATGTCGGGAATCAATTTTTATTCTGATAAAAAATGAAAAAAATAATCGTTTTCACATTGTTTTTTGCAGTAGTTTTCACAGCTTTTACTCAAGTACGTAAAGAGATAAACATTCCCAACATCACGGATTACCTGACATTAAAAGGTGATTTTCATACACATACCATTTTCTCAGACGGGGAGGTA
>JAIFKX010000001.1 GCA_020049335.1 Paludibacter sp.
CTATAATACCAAATTTGATTGGATGAAGAAGGAATTAGATAAATTAAAATCGAAACAGTGAGACGATTCTTAATATTAGTTGTTTGTTTGGCTACCTTCAAAAGTATTGTGTCGGGCTTAGTTCCCGACACAATACTGATACTAGAATTTCCACAATTACCCAAAACCAGCTACTATCAAGCAACCGGACAACACCCAACTCCGCTATGTTCTATTTATCTGCCTCAAAATTTCGATAAATCCAAAAAGTTCCCTGTCGTACTTTGGATAGATGGCGGCATGGGCGGTGCGGGCGATTGTGCAATGCATTTGAAAAATAAAATGGGTAGTAAAGATTTTATTTTGATTAATCTCCCACTTTTTAAAAATCAGATGGAATCGTTGAACCCGGACAGTAGTAATTTCTGGACACGTTTAAGAATCCGAAATACGGACAGCGATATACTTTGGGCATCTTACAAAACCATGTTGGACAGCATTTTCCATCTCATACCGCAGATAGACTGCAACAATGCATTTATGGGAGGATTTTCGAATGGAGCACACGCTACGGCAGTTTTACTCAACCGACCGCAAGCCCAAATTACGCATTATTTCAATAAGTTCTTTTTTGTTGAAGGAGGCGATGGGCTCGAAAATTATACGGTACTCAAAAACTGCCCGGTACTTTACGTGCAAGGCACTGAGCTCAGATATCCGAATTGGGTAAAATCGTATTACAAAAAGGCAAAGGCACAAAAGGCAAAAGCAAGATTTGTATATATGAAAGGTGTTGGGCATAATTTTCCAAACAGTAAATTCCCTATTCTAAAAAATTGGATTGTGATTAACTCTGCGAATATTGAACATAATTCAAAAATAAAATAACTTTCATCCTTTCTTTTTCTCTCGATATTCAGAAGGCGAAATACCCATTGTCTTGGTAAAAACCCTGCTAAAATAAAGTGGATCATCAAATCCCAACATGTTGCAAATTTGATTTATTTTCATATCAGTAAAATCAAGATAATGACAAGCATCTTGTATTTTGAGTTGTGAAAAATAATTCAATGGAGAGTATCCTGTTTTTTGTTGAAATAAGGCAGAAAAATAAGATGTTGAAAGCTGACTATAATTTGTGATATCTTTTAAAGTTAACTTTTTATGAATATTTTCTTGCATAAAGTGAACCACATCGTCTATGAAGTTTATCTCGTTTTGTTTTGAGGATAAACTTTCGCGATATGCAGCTAAAAATTTTAAAGAGCCTAAATAATGAAATAAACTAGAAATGCTGTATTCTAAATTACTTTTACTGTACCCATTTCTTAGGGTAGAATATATTTCTTCAAATAAATAAAGACGTTCTTTAATTCGTGAGTCTTTTTCAGGTATTACTTGTGTCGGTTTGTCGAACCCGGTAGAAAAGTAATCAGCCTTTTCTCCATCAAAATGAATCCAATAGATTGTCCATGGACTATTGCTGTTGCTCCCGTAAGAGTGAGCTTTTCCTTTGGGAAGAATAAAAAAGTGATCTGGACTTACTTTTTGTTTTATTCCCTCTATTTCAAACCATCCTAATCCCTCGACACAATAGATAAGAATATACTGTTTGGCTTCTTCTTTACTTCTTTTTCTGTGATGAAACTCTGCTTTCGGATAATAACCGATATCAGTAATATGAAGCAAGCTACCTAATGGATTGTTCTTAAAATCCTCAATAATTGGTGTCGGAACAATAATTGCCCTTTCACCAAAGAATCCACTTTTTAATTTTGACATATAGTTATACGATTTTCATGAAGAGTTCAAAGTGATTAATTAAAGTTAAATACAAAAATAGTAAAATAATCCATGTAAATAGTTATTTTGTCTATGGGAAATGACAATAATAGACTGCATCTTTGCAACGATTATTAGTCTCAAGTAATTAAGCAATTAAATATGCTTTTTACGACTTGAAAATTGAAAATTTTGGAGCATTCTAACGATTTTTTACTCGGTTAGAAATATTTCCAAAAATAAGTATTATTTACCATTAAATCAAATTTTTATGAAATTACACAGAAAATCAGTGTGCAGGTCATGTATCCTGCTGCTTCTCTTGTTCATCGGGATCACCTTGCCTAACGGTATTTTCGCTCAAACTATCAATGTCAGTGGCATTGTAAAAGATGCCAACAATCAACCTTTACCAGGAGTGAATATCCGTATAGATGGGACAGCATTGGGTTCAATTTCTGATATTGATGGAAAATTCAATATCAATACTGAATCATCGAGAACATTGACATTTAGCTTCGCTGGTATGGAAACTCAAAAAATTGCTGTTTCCGGTCGAAAAAGTTTAATTGTAACCATGCTCGAAGACACAAAACTTCTTGATGAAGTTGTTGTAATTGGATATGGAACCAGACTTAAAGGAGCTGTAACTGGTTCAATTGCAAAGATTGATAGCAAAACTTTTGAAACAAAGCCAATTGTAAATACGATGGATGCGCTACAAGGTGCATTGCCAGGCGTAACAATTACGAGAAATAGTGGTAAACCGGGAGGCGAAGGTTATGCTTTGCAAATTCGTGGCTATTCTTCGGTGAATGGTAACAAACCTTTAGTATTAGTCGATGGAATTCCCGGGAATATTGATGTTCTTAATCCGAACGATATTGCTGATGTTACGGTACTAAAGGATGCTGCTGCTTCTATTTATGGAGCTCGTGCTGCAGATGGAGTTATTCTTATTACCACCAAAAAAGGTAAAAAAGGTAAACCCCTTGTAGCTTATTCATACAACTACGGCATAAAAACTCCTCAATTTCTTAAAAAAATGACCAACACCATGCAGCTCGCGGAGATGCTTGACGAAGGTTTACGAAATGTAGGACTACCGGGAGTAGACCAATCTGTGTTTGATAAAATTGCAGCCAATGCCGAACCAGATCCTAATGGCGGTTGGATGAATTATTTAGAAAATTACCCTGGGTTTTATCAAAAAAATGGGATTCAACAAATGCACAACCTTAGCATATCGGGTGGTGGAGATAACAACACTTACCTTCTTTCCGCCGGTTACGAGAGCAATGGTGGCACTTTTAATTATGGAGAAAACACATCGGATAGATACAACTTGCGTTTAAATTACGACTTTAATCTCTCTGATCGTATTAAATTTGAAACCCGAACATCATTTGAGAATGCGACAACTGTTGAACCTTCGGCACTAGGAGAGGCTCTTAGAGTTTTATCGAGAAGTTGGAGCTATTTACCGATTTACAACCCTTTAGGGCAATTTTATAAGTATCAGGGATATGGGAATCCTGTATCGGATTTAGTAGAAGGTGGTGAAACCACTTCTGATTACTCTAGATTATCAACGAATTTTAAAGCTGATGCAAAAATTATTGATGGATTAAAGTTAGTTGCCCAAGCAGGAATTGAACTTGGTTTCTGGAATGGTAATGGTTATTACCCAACGTATCAGGCATACGACTGGACAGGAGGAAGTCAGGGCGTCTTTAACGATCCTAATTCAGCATATTACGCCAACTCACATAGCCTTTACAAAACTTTAACAAGCTATTTAGATTATACAAAAATGCTATTTTCAAAGCACCAATTAAATGTTATGGCTGGTGCTTCTCACGAGGAATATGATGGTTTCAATCAATCAACTACTGGAAGAAACTTCTCAAGCAATACTTTGTTTTCGTTAAATTTGTCAGACAAAACAAAGTTAGACTATACCAAAGACTTCACCAGTTCAGCTTCTGATAACGCGATGACCTCCTATTTCGGACGATTTAGTTATGCCTATAATAATAAGGTATTCCTTGATTTTACAACTAGAATGGATGGTAGTTCAAAGTTTGCTGAGAGCAACCGTTGGAGCGCAATATTTCCTGCATTATCGATGTCATGGAATTTATCTGAAGAACAATTCATCAAATCTTTAAAAATATTTGATAAACTTAAAATCCGTGGATCATGGGGGCAATCGGGAAATCAGGATCTGAGTTTTGGTAACTACGATTATATTCCGCTCGTTTATACTTCAGGTTCATATCCTCTTGGTTCTCCTAATATTGGGCTAAAAGGTGCAACATCGAGTATAGCATCGGCCGACCGTAGCTGGGAAACAATTGAAACAACGAATGCCGGTTTAGACATAGCAGTTTTTGATTCAAGATTATCTGCAAGCATTGATATTTTTAGAAAAATGAATAATGATATGTTAGTTGCAGTACAACTGCCGGCAACATTAGGAGGAAGTGCTCCTACAAGTAACGCAGGTACACTCGAAACCAAGGGTTGGGAAGTAGCGCTAAATTGGGCGGATAAAATTGGGGATTTCAAATACAGTATTTCCGGCTCTATTAGCGATAGCAAAAACAATTTGATCAAATTAGAAGGAAATGATGGCTATTGGGAAGGTATGGTCTGGACCAGACAAGGTTACTCATTAGGTTCCTATTTCGGATATCAGTTTGATGGCATTATTCAAAACGATGCCCAATTGACTGAATATAAAAAATTGGGAGGTGTACCTGCAAATTTGGGATTGGGCGATGTAATGTACCATGATATTGATGGTGATGGTAAAATTACAGCTTATGGTGACCCTGCATTAGGAACTAAAGGTGATATGAAATATATAGGAAATTTGTTGCCAAGATATACCTATTCATCAAATATAAGTGTGTCCTACAAAGGGTTCGATTTAAATGTATTTTTACAGGGAGTGGGACAAAAGGATGTAATTAAATATGGTGATTTTGCTCAACCTTATTACTTTGTTTGGCATCAACCATTGGAGTATTTTTATGGAAAAAACTGGACTGTAGATAATCCAACTGCAAAATATCCACGTATAATTCCAGGAGCTGTTGGTTTTGACGAGTTAAGGGACTGGAACTGGAAAACTTCGTCTATGCGTATTGATAACATGGCATATCTGAAAATTAAGGATATAAGTCTGGCTTATAACTTACCTCAATCGCTTTGTGCTAAAATTAAGATGAGCAGTGTACGTATTTATGCAAGTGGTAAGGATTTATTTACTTTTTCAAGTGGAACATGGGATAATTCATACGACCCTGAAGATTCGGCCTGGAGCGAGCAAATGTATCCAATGAGCAAAGTTGTTTCTTTTGGTATAGATATCAAGTTCTAAAATTAAATCATAAAATTATTTATCATGAAAAATATATTTATAATATCAATTGCAGTAGTTATACTGCTAACAGGGTGTTCTAAAGGACTCGATTTGATACCCAAAGACACTATGTCGGATGCTTCATTTTGGAAAACTGCAGATGATTTCAAAATGGGGGCAAATAGTCTCTATTACTCATTAGAAGGACTAGGTTTTGGTGATACCGAATCGGATATTGCCTATAATGTGAATAATTCGGTAAGTAACAGTACTTATCAAACCAGTGAAACGAATGGTGATTGGAATAATGCCTACTATTATATTCGGTGCTGTAATAATATTATTACAAAGGCAAAAGACGCAACATTACCACAGGGAGTTAAGGTGTATGCTGCCGAAGCAAAATTTTTCAGAGCATATAGTTATTGGAAGTTGTTAAAACTCTTTGGTGGTGTTCCACTTATTACAGAAGTATTGGATATTAAAAGCGAAGCATTGTATGCTCCAAGAGCGAGTAGGAAAGAAATAGCAGATTTAATTATTAAAGATTTAACCGAAGCTGCTATTGACTTACCTGTCAGAAAATCATTATCAGCCTCCGACAGGGGAAGAGTTACAAAAGGAGCTGCGGACGCTTTAAGGGCAAGAGTTGCCTTATTCGAAGGCACATGGGGTAAATCTCGGGGAGATGTTAATGCCAACGCATATCTTGACATTGCTATTGAAGCCTCTAATACAGTAATGAATAGTACTCAATACGCCTTATATAATGCGAAAGGTGCAGATAGTTACCGTTATTTATTCATCGAAGAGGGAGATGATTCTGACGAAGGAATTTTAGATCGTCGTTATGAAAAGGATATCGAGGGTCAGGTGTATCCAGCCCTGATCCAAAGATCAGGATACCTGCCAACAAAAAAATTAGCTGATATGTATTTGTGTACCGATGGATTGCCTGTTACTAATTCTCTCTTATTTCAAGGATATAATACCAGAACATCTGAGTTTCAAAATCGTGATCCTCGTATGACGATGACAATGATAATACCTGGCAAAAGCGTTGGTGTAGTAGGTTACCCAACACCAATACCCAATTGGCCTTTCTACCCACAAAGGGTACCGAATACTGGTTATATTATATATAAGTATTCATCTGAAAATGTTTACGCTAATACAAGTGGAGAAAGTCCAAACTTTCAATTCGATAATCATTTAATTAGGTATGCAGAGGTGCTATTAATAAATGCAGAGGCTACTTTTGAACGAAATGGTACAATTAGTGATGCTGATTTGGATAAATCAATCAATCTACTACGCACCAGAGCAACCATGCCAACTAAACTTACCAATGCGTTTGTCTCGGCGAATGGATTAGATATGAGAACTGAAATTAGAAGAGAAAGATCTATTGAATTGGCACTAGAAGGCTTCAGATATGATGATTTAAGAAGATGGAAAACGGCTGAAACAGAACTGTCGCAGGATATAAAAGGTATTAAGATTGTAGGGTCAACATGGACAGACCCAATACTCATATCAGGAGTCAACAAAAACCCGTATAAAAAATCGAGCTGGCAAAGCAAAACTGATGCCAGCGGGTTTATTGTGGTAGAAAGTGGTACGGGTAGAACTTTCGATCCTAATAAACATTATTTAAGACCATTGCCAACAAAAGAAATTTTATTAAATCCAAAGTTAGAACAAAATCCAAACTGGTAAATTCCCCCCTTATTGATAAATCCAAATAAAAGGGATGGTAAATAATCCATCCTTTTTATTAAATCGAAATAAAAGCCCAATGCAAGGGGTAAATAGTACTTGCGCAATTCTTATTTAAAAATCAATTTTATGAAAACAATTACATTGTCTCTCGCCATTTTAATGGCAACATCAGTTTTTGCATTTACTCCCCTTACAGGAGGAGGCTTACTTGTAGGTGGTAATATGGAATCAGCTACAGGCTGGACTGTATCCAATCTTCACGGAGGAACTCCTAACCCGGTACTTACCTGGAATGAAACAAGCTCTACACCTATGTACGGTCAAGGTGGTTGCTTGAAAATTACTTCTATAGGTAATGCGAGTCCATCATCTACAGTCGCTATTTATCAGGCAGTAACGCTAGAAGCAGGTAAATTGTACACTTTTAACGGCGCATTCATTGACAATGCGGGTGGACTTAAACAGGCAGGTATTCAGGTTTATCTAGGACAAACAGTACCAGGTGCAGCCGACTATACCGATGGGTGGCTTACTGAATATAACTCGTGGGTTCCTGCTTGCGACCCTGCGGATAAGGATGACACTTTCGAAATGGGTGCTTCAGGATCGCGTAAAATTCTTTGCTCAACATCAGGCACCTATTATTTGGTAGTGAAAATTGGACTTTGGGGTGATTTTACAATGGATATTTCGTTGGACGAATTATCGCTAACCGAGTCTACAATTGAACCACTTACCGGCGGGGGTTTATTGGGTAATGGCGACATGCAAACCAAAGGAGCATGGACTGAAAGCAATTTAGATGCTAATCCGGCACCTGTTAATACATGGGGTTATACCGCAGAAACTCCTCAATATGGTAATGCCGGTTGTTTGAGAGTTGTTGGAACTAAACCGGCAACTGGTTTTACAAATGCTTGCATTTATCAAAAAGTAGCGCTTGTAGCAGAAAAAACGTATGAGTATGATTTAGCTTTCAAAGACAACTCTGATGCATGTCAGGAAGCATGGGTAGAAGTTTATTTGGGCGCATCGGAACCCGTTTCGGGAGCTGATTTCACCGAAGGGAAAATTGGATTGTTAAGCTCGTGGAATCCTGCATCTACTCCTCTTGATAAGGATATAACTTTTCAATCGGCTGCGGGCGATGTGAAGAATTTTATCTGTCCTGAAACGAAGGACTACTACTTTGTAATAAAAGCAGGAAGTAATTATGATTTCGATTTCTTATTCGATGAAATTTATTTTAGAGAAAAGGGAACAAATACAGGTGTAACAAATACAAAATTAGATAAATATAAAATATTCGCAAATAATGGAGTCATAAGAGTTGATGGCGTTGAATCGACTGTCGAATTATTTGATATTAGTGGACGTAACTTGCAAACAGCAAAATTGATGGGTACTTTCTCATCTAAGCAATTGAATTCAGGTATTTATATTGTTCGTGTAGATGGTTGTTTGATGAAAGTGGCTGTAAATTAATGTATTAAATTTTTTAAAGCGAGCGCTATAGAGAGTTGTTAGAGATGACTTAAGCTCTGTAGCGTTCGCTTTCTATTTCGAATCTTCAAATTATCCTTAAATAAACTATTATGTGTAATTTACTCCAAGTCTTTAAGTTATTTATAGCGTTTTCCATTTGCACTATCTTTTTTGCTTGTGAGTCCAAAGTTTTAGAGGATAATCCAATTATACCGACTGATACAATTCCAACTATTGGTCCTGCAAAGGTATATATAGAAAGTAACAATGGAAAATGGCAAATCATGCGCAATGGAGAACCCTTTTATATTAAAGGAGCATCAGCAGGTGCTTTAACAGAATCTGATTATAAAAATATGCAGCAATATGGTGGTAATTCTCTACGATTGTACGGTTTTAGCAGCAACCTAAGGAGTTTGCTTGATATGGCTTTAAAATATGAATTAACTGTAATGCAGGGAATTTGGTTTGTTCCGGAAGAATGGTTCGATTATTCCGACTCAAAAGCAACAAGTGCGAAAATAGAAGAAGTACGTACAGAGGTAAGATTATATCGAAATCACCCGGCACTTTTAGCATGGGGAATTGGGAATGAAGTTGTGGGAGAAAATTCCAGTGATGCGATGTTCAAGTTTATGAACGATGTCTCGATAATGATTCATCAGGAAGATTCCAATCATATTACATCTATTGTAACCTGCGGAATAACAACTAAATTGGCAAATAAAATTGCAACTCTGATCCCTGATTTGGATTTTATAGGGGTGAATTATTATGCTGGAATTCCAACAATTTATCCGGAAATGCAGGCATCTAAACTTAAAAAACCTTATGTGGTAACCGAATGGGGGGTAAATGGTCCCTGGGAAGTTGGCTTAACACAGTGGGGCTGTCCGATAGAAGATGGTAGCAGACAGAAGGCCAAGCTTTTTAAAGACCGATACAATAGTTATATAGCTGCTTATCAAGGCACTTGTATAGGATCGTATGCTTTTTTATGGGGTGACAAGGATGAGGGTTCGCCAACTTGGTTTGGGCTTTTTTATGAAGGGAATGCCGTTGAGCAAGTAGATGAAATATCCAAATCATGGACAGGTTCATATCCTATAAACAGAGCACCTTCAATTATATCAAGTAAACTAAACGGAAGTGCGAATAAATACAATACCATACTATCTAAATCAGACGAAAATTTGTACACCCAACAGATTTCGGATTTTGAGGGCGATACAATGACTGTTGAATATATAGTACAACCCTATAATTCAACAGAAGGTCTGATATCTGACAACAGTCACACCATGAAATACATTCCCGGAATCACATATGAAGAGACAACAACATCTTGCAAACTCAAATTTAATGATTTGCAGGATGAAAAAACATATAAACTTTATGTAATTCTGAAAGATTCGAAAGGACGAACAGCCACAGAAGTTTTTCCTTTTAGAGTTAGTCTTAAATGAGAATTTCACAAATAATATTATCTATTTCATTACTCACATTATATTATTATTTAAATCATTTAGAATGAAAAGAATTTGCCAATTTATTTTCCTAATCGGTATTCTTACAGCGTTTAATTCCTGCCAAACAAGCAAAGACTTTAAACAAGTAAATATTTTAAACGGGAACCTCTACGAATATCAAAATGCAGAACCACGGTGGAGTAGCTTCGAAAACCTGACTGCCGGAAAAGGACAGGGAGGTACTAAAAATAACGGTGCTAAAGGTCATGCCTGCGACGAAATCAAGGCTGGTCAATCAGTTATACTTTTGGATATTGAAGGGCCAGGTCTGATAAACCGAATGTGGTTTACCATTAACGATCGTTCTCCGGAAATGCTACGCTCACTGAAAATCGAAATCTTTTGGGATGGTTCTTTAAAACCAGCAGTTTCAGCACCTTTTGGAGATTTCTTCGGGATTGGATTAGGACAAAAGACGGCTTTCGAGAACGAACTGTTTGCCGATCCTGAAGGAAGATCGTTCAATTGTTTTATTAAAATGCCGTTCAGGAAATCGGCTAAGTTGGTTGTTACCAACGAAAGTTCAAAAGACCTGACTATGCTATTTTACGACATTAACCTGTTGAAACTGAATCAATGGAATAACAACAACCTGTATTTTCATTGCTACTGGCACCGCGATACTGCAACAACCCTTGGTTACGATTACCAAATTCTCCCTAAAGTGAACGGGAAAGGACGTTTTCTCGGGTCGAATATTGGGGTAAATGCCAATCCGCTGTACAAAGATTGTTGGTGGGGTGAAGGTGAGGTAAAAATGTATCTGGACAATGACACTGATTTACCTACCCTGGTGGGATCGGGTACCGAAGATTATATTGGAACCGCCTGGGGACAAGGGAAATTCTGCACCCGTTACACTGGTTGCCTGTTTGCAGGCGGGGAGAAAAATCAATGGGCATTTTTCAGGTATCACATTCCTGATCCTATCTTTTTTAAAAACGACATCAAAGTTAC
>JAIFKX010000007.1 GCA_020049335.1 Paludibacter sp.
TCATTATTGGCTAAAGCCACCGATTGCATCAACTCCAGATACACATTGACCGAATCGTATTTTTGCACACTTTGGTAAGCCTTGGCCTTAACTTCGTACAAACTAATCAATGCCGTATCGCCTATTTGCAATGAGCGTACAACACGTATTGCTGAGTCGGCATACAACAAACTTGAATCGGCATGTTGGTCGATGTTCGATTTTGCTTTTTTCAAAAGGTCGTAGTAAACCACTTGATCGGTCATTCTATCTGCTTTTGAATGGCATGAATTAAACACAAAGCTGATTACAATTAAAAAACTGAGGGAGAGAAATGCTGATTTTGTAAATAACGACATAATTCTGTGAAATGATATAAATATATAATGGCTTGCATGATTATTTAAAAAAGGCAAAAAAAAATAGTAAGGATATTAAAACTCCAATCCCCATAAAAAACAAAATGACAATCGCATTGATTGCAATTTTCTATTATGGTACAAAAGTAAGATAATTATTTTAATGACAAAATCAAATCATCGCTTTGAGCAGGTCACAATGTCTTCAAGTGCCTGAAGACAACAGATTTTTGCATTGATGAATTTTAATTCAAGGAGGGAATGAGAGCATGATACGATCAATGGTGGTGAAAAGAATTATATTTCTTGTTGGTCGAAATGACAAGGGCATTTTGTGGTCAAGTTAATTGACATTCGGAATCAAACTCGGATTCAAAACACGACTATTGATATAGGTGCTTACGAATGGACAAGTGGAGTGGATGCCAATAATACTACTACATCTATGGCAAATTCAACTAAAATTGAAAGCCATTGGTTTTGGAAAAACAAAATGGATTGCAAGCATTATTACTCCCGAAGGAAGAGTCGAAAACCGACGAGTTGAATTTAAAGTATTGGGAATGTAAAAACCTTTCGAACCGATTTGATTTTAATGTTCAGCCTCTGAAAATAACTTCAGGGGCTGCTCTTTTTTTACTTGTTACTTAGTGGCAATGTAAAAATAAATGAGCTTCCAGTTCCTATTTTACTTTCGACTCCTATTTTTCCATTGTTTAATTCAACAAACTCTTTGCAAAGTATTAGTCCCAAACCTGTACCTTTTTCATTATTTGTGCCGAGTTTTGATAGTTTGTTCCCCATAAGAAATAAAGTATCGAGATGCTCGGGTTCGATGCCAATACCGCTATCGGTAACAACAAAAACAAGCTCGGCATTATCAATATAGGCTTGGATTTGAACGGTTGAGTTCGGAAACGAAAACTTAATTGCATTCGAAACTAAGTTGCGCAAAACGGTTTTTATCATTTGTTCGTCAACATCAACAGTACTATTTTGCGGCACATCCACACTTAAATTTATCATTTTAGCCTCGGCTTGTGTTTGGCAAAGTAAAACGGTAGAATCAACAAGTTTCAATGCGTTTACTTTGGCGGTAATAGGCTTAATAGCACCTGTTTGTAATCTATTCCATGTCAATAAATTTTCGAGCATGGTATGTGTTTCTTTGGATGTATGGTATATTAAATCGCTAATCTTTTTTGATCTATCAATTGAATATTTGTCAATATTATTTAGCAAAATTTCGCTCAATCCGGTAAGTGCTTGAAAAGGGTTTATCAAATCGTGCGCAATAATCGAAAATATCTTCGTTTTACTTTCATTTGACTTTCGTAATTCGCTTTCGGAAGCAATGAGTTGCTGCTGATACAGTTTATTTGTCGTTATATCATTAAACAATAACACATAGCCATTTGCCGTTTTTTCCGGATTCTGAATTTCGGAAACAGTAAGATGAAACCAGTTTTCAACGCCGAGTCTATTAATCATAAACTCTTTGTTTGCAGTAGGTTCGAGTATTAATTCGCATAGCTTAACCTCAGGAATCAACACACAAAGTTCGGTGCCAATTTTATTTTTTAGTTTAAAAACCTCATCGGCTTTTGGGTTGAAATCACAAATTATCATAGTATCGGTAAGCACAATCACTGGATTGGTCATCGAGTTAAAAAGCAAATCCTTAGCATAAGGCGAAAGCTCGAACGAATTGTATTTTTGAATGCTGATATAAATTAAAATAGCCGTAAAGCTAAACGAAGCCGGTGTCCAGTCAATTTCACTGTATGGCAGTAGGCGAAACATAAACAATATATCGGACAGCCAAGGGAAAATAAATGCTATAACAATAATGGCTACCTGCTTTCTGTAGATACTGTGATTGATTGTAAATTTTCGAATCATTAACCAGATAGAAATAATAGAACAAGCCCAACTAAATGCCGATAAAAACCAAGCGCCCAAACCACTTTTATAAAACACTGCTTTTCCTACAATACTATCTTTAACAATATACGATTCCCATTGAAAATAGTGGAAATCGTTGGTAAAAGCACTGATTATAAACAGAATGGAGATAATGTAAAGTAAATTTAATGACTTGGCTGAGAGTTTCGAAACATAGCCGCTAAAGTAAACAGCAAAAATAAGTAAACTAACTCCCGATGGTGCTAAACCAATATAACTTAATTTGGTGAATAATATTTTATGTGGAATTTCCGTTGTAGCATATCCTAATGCATTGAAAAAAGACCAGATAGCAAAAAAAATGGGGACTGAAATAAAATAGTTGATACCATCAATTCTTTTCTTATTGTAAGCTAAAAAAGCAATTACGAAGCAAATAATGGTCGAGGCCATAAAAATTGCTGATACAAAATTGAAATGGAAAAGATGTGTCATAAATTCGAATTAAAACAAACTCAAAATCGCATAAAATAATTACAAAGCGAATCCTCGGTTTTTATCCCTAACTTTTTGCGTAAACGCGAGCGCGAAACCCGCACACTCGTTTCTTCTTGATGCAAAAATGCAGCAATCTCTTTCGATTCCATATTTAGCCGTAGTAGTGTGCAAAGTCTGATTTCGGAAGATGACAAATCAGGATGAGTATTGGACAAGTTTTTAAAGAAATTGACATTTACGGATGCAAATGATACTTCAAAATTTTTCCAAGCCACATCCACCAATTGTATTGTTATAGAACCTGTTATCTCATCCACTACGTTCGTTGTGTCTGGAAAATTTTGCGACAACAATGATAGTTTCTGGCTTATCTGATTGTAGAATCCTGTCAGTCGGGATTGTTGCAGTAAGGAATTTGAAAGCTCACGCTGGCTTTGCTGCATAGCCATTTTGTAATACTTCACAAAACCTAAAACGGACTTCACACGCGCTATCAATTCGATTCTTTCGATTGGTTTTTTGATAAAATCAATAGCTCCTTCGCTGAATGCTTCATTCAAATTATATGATTCTTGGTAGTTGCCCGTAACAATAATCACAGGAATATCCTTGGTTAAATAATTCTTTTTGAGAAGTTTAAGTGATTCAATGCCGTTCATTACAGGCATATCCCAATCCATAAGTATGATGTCGGGGGTTTGCTCAACGGCAATTTGATAGGCCAATTCTCCGTTTTCGGCAGTAATTATCTCGTTATCGAACACCGATAAATACTCTTCTAAAATTATCAAATTAGCGATGGAATCATCAACGATTAGAACTTTTGCGTGCATTTTCCTTTCATTTTCATGTATTAAGCACAAAGATACTCTTTTTATGTTAGCAATACATTAACAACACCACTTTCATTTGGATAATAAGCAGTTTATTTGCAACAAAATAAAAAATCATGAATCAAAATGCATATAATACGTTTAATAATTTAATATCACGGTAATTATGACCAACTCAAATTTTACTCTTAAAAAGAACAGAATGCTAACTTTATTAGCTCTTATGTTCACATTTGCAGGCATTTATGCTCAAAAGACAACAATTAGTTACACAACACCCAACAATTTCAAGATGGGTGCAGCCATTTCGCCGCTTAGTCCTACAAATGCGGGCGGTGCATCAAGTTTTAACTATCCTCAAGGAGTAGCTGTGTATGCTTCGGGCAAAGTTTTCGTAGCAGATGAAACTGATAATAAAATCCGAAAAATTAGCTTAAACAATTATTCACTAAGCCCTAACTTGCCTGTAGGTTTAAATTTTAATGGCAATACAGGTGTTATTAGCGGCACACCAACCACCGAAACGCTTACCGGCGATTATAAAATAAAGGCATATAACGCTTCTGGAATTGATAGTATAATTGTAAAAATAACGGTTAAACCAACTGTTGCTGCACCTCCAACCGGATTTTCGTATTCAGGCATTCCTGCAATGGCTACAAGAGACAATACCGAGATAAATGCAACACCTGTTGTTTCGGGAAATGTATTGCAATATGCCATAAGCCCTGATTTACCTGTTGGATTGAGCTTCAATACTACAACGGGTGTGATTAAGGGCGTTCCATCAGAAATTTTGGGCAATTATATGGATATAGGCATTTTTAGAGGGAGTACAATCAATTATACTGTTACAGCTACCAATACAAGCGGGAGTGTTTCCACTAATTTTGCGCTTACGGTGGTTGTACCCAAAGCTCCAAGTATAAGCTACAGCAATCCAAGTACTTATATTTTAGGAACAGCTATTTCTGATTTGACTCCAACCAATACAGGTGGTGATGTTCAAAAAAGTTTTCCGGGTATGGTTTCAACTGTTGCCGGCGATGTCCATATTTCTGGATCAACAGATGGTAATGCCTTGGGTTCATGGCTAAACTCACCCACGAGCGTTGCTGTAGATGCGGCTGGCAATGTGTTTGTGGCAGATTACAAGAATAATAAGATTAAAAAAATAACCCCTTCGGGCGTAGTGAGCACATTTGCAGGAAGCGGTGCGGCAGGTAGTACCGATGGGACAGGAATTGCAGCCAGCTTTAACGGGCCAAAAGGCTTGGCGATTGATAGGTTTGATATGTTATATGTGGCAGACGAAGGCAATAATAAAATTCGTAAAATAACACCTGCGGGCGTAGTTAGCACCTACTCAGGCACAGGTGCATTGGGTTCAAATGATGCTTCCAATACCTATGCTACCTTTTATCATCCACAGGCTTTGGCCATAAATTACAATCTTCAAATTTGTGTAACGCAATCGAATAATAAAATACGTGTTATACCAAACGGAGGCAACGTTTACACCATCGATGGCTCGGGTATGTATGGAGGCGGCACATGGTCAACCGATTCATTAAGTTTGGGTGGAATTGCCATCGACAATACGGGATTTATTTATATTTCGGATTACACTAAAAATAAAATTAGAAAAATATCTCCGAGTGGTGACTTAACAACATTAGCTGGAACGGGTGTGGCAGGTCAGAATAATGGACCTAAAGCTTCAGCCACGTTTGATAAACCTATGGGACTGGTTCTGAATGCAACTGGTGATATTTATGTAGCTAATTACAATCAAAATGTAATTCGAAAAATTACTGCTGCAGGTATGGTTTCGAATTATATTGGCAATTCAAGTGGTTTTAACGATTCGCCTTTGGACGTAGATTTTAATGGTCCTTATGGCGTTGCAATAGATGCAGCGGGAAACATATATGTGGCTGATTATAATAATCATGCAGTTCGCAAAATTAATTTATCGAAGGAAACAATCACGATAGCTGGTTCCGGCAGTCCGGGTGATAATGACCTTTTAATCCCATCTGCAAGTTTTAATATGCCTTATGGATTGGCAGTGGACGATTCAACAAATATATTTGTAGCCGATGCCGGAAATAATAAAATTCGCAAGATTACACCATCAGGCATAGTATCTACCTTTGCGGGAAGTGGTGACGGCGGTTACACTGATGGTATAGGTGCTTTTGCCAGTTTTAGTGCCCCAAAAGGAGTCGCATTTGACAAAAGTCATAATTTATTTGTAGTGGATGCTGACAATAATTTGATTCGAAAAATTACACCCGCTGGCGAAGTATCAACCTTTGCAGGTAGTGGAAATTCAGGTTCAGCTAATGGCACAGGCACAGCCGCCAGTTTTAATTCTCCTTTTGGTATAGCCATCGACACTTCCAACAATTTGTATATTACGGATCAGGCAAATAATATGGTTCGCAAAATTACGCCGACTGGTGAGGTTTCAACTCTTGCCGGCAGTACTACGGCAGGTTCAACCAACGGAATTGGTTCAGCTGCCAGTTTTGATTCTCCCTATGGTGTGGCTGTCGATGCTCAGGGTAATATATATGTAAGTGACGCAAATAATCTTCGGAAAATTGCTCCAGCAGGTGATGTTACAACTTTTGTAAGTGGCCTGAATTCTTGTATTGGAATTACTGTAGATCCAAATGGCTATCTGTATTTGGGATCAGTGTTGGGCTATATTTATAGAGTTTCACCATCAGGTACACTTGAAGTTATTGTTACTAGCAAATACATGACGCAAATTACTGGGTCAACTAATATTGACGGTAGTGCAAGCAATGCAAGTTTTTATACACCAGTCGGTATGAGCATGGATGCTTCTTCCAATTTGTACATAGGTGATTTGCTTAACAATAACATCCGTAAAATGAGTGTTGGTCCATACAGCATCAGCCCTTCTTTGCCTGCAGGATTAAGCTTTGATGGTTTAACGGGTAAAATCAGTGGTACACCAAAAGTAGCAAGCCCTGCAACTCTTTATACAATCAATGCCTATAATACGGCTGGAAGTAGCAGCACATCTGTAAATTTAGTTGTGAATGATATTTCTACTTCAACAGCAAACTCAACAGCTATTCAATCTAGTTTTAAAGCATATAGCATCAACAATAAAATCAAGCTTATCGGCTCTGAAAATGCCAATATCATGGTTTTCAATCAATTAGGACAACAAGTATTTGTCGGCAAGGCGAACAACGAAATTATCAACTACAGCTTTGCAAAAGGGCTGTATATTGTAAAAGTGGATAATACGGCACGAAAAGTGATTGTTAATTAAATTTCATTGAGATAAATTAATGGAACAGGATAGCTTCATGTTATCCTGTTTTTTTGTGCACTAGCACCAAAAATATTTGTATCTTTGCAAATTAAGAAGACAAAAGTCAAAAGACTTAGGTCTAAAGTCTTTTGACCTTCGACCTTTGACTTTAGACACTAAATAATCTACCCATTATGGCCAAGAAAATACCTTACGGCATTAGCGATTATGCCGAAATAGCAAAACACAACTTCTACTACGTTGATAAAACACGTTTTATCGAAACAGTAGAAGAAGCCCCGCGTTTTTTATTTTTGATTCGTCCACGTAGGTTTGGTAAATCGTTGTGGTTGAATACTATGAAAGCATATTACGATGTGAATCTGGCTAATCAGTTCGACAATTTATTTGGCGAAACCTATATCGGAAAGCACCCCACAGAAGAGCAAAATAGTTACTTGATACTTAGTTTCAACTTCTCATCGGTGGATTCTGAGTTAACGAAAGTGAAATCATCTTTTGAGGAACATTGTCAACAATCCTTTCATTCATTTTACAAAGCATATAAGTCGATTTTAGGAGAAGAGTTTCTGATAGAATATGAACAATATAAAACCGCCGAAGCCCGAATAGAATATATAGCAAGATATTGTCAGGAAAGAAATCTTTCGATCTATTTATTTATCGACGAATACGATAATTTCACCAATACTATTCTCAGTCAGCATGGCGAACGAACGTACGCTGATATTACTCATGGCAATGGTTTTCTACGCCTATTTTTCAATAAACTAAAAGCTGGAACCACCGAGGTTGGAGCATCTATCAAAAAGATTTTTATTACTGGTGTTTCGCCTGTAACTTTAGACGATGTAACGAGTGGCTTTAATATAGCGGACAATATTTGTATAAATCCAAGGTTCAATGCCATTATTGGTTTTACTGAAGCAGAGGTAATTACCATGCTCAATTATTACAAGAGCGAAGGGTTAATTAACGAACCGATTGAAAACCTACTTGTGGTAATGCGCGAGTGGTACAATAACTACTGCTTTGCCGAAGAAAGAGTCGACCAAAAAATATACAAAAACTATTTGGAAAGCGGAATAATCCCGAAAGTATTGATTGACAACAATATAAAAATCGATTACGGCAAACTGCGACACCTCATAATTTTAGATAAAAAGGTAAATGGCAATTTCTCCACCATCAAACGGATTGCCGAAGATGGCGAAATTAAAACTTCGATTGTAACATCGTTTCCGGCTGAAAAGCTTATTGCGAAAGAGAACTTTGTTTCTTTACTCTATTACTTTGGCA
>JAIFKX010000230.1 GCA_020049335.1 Paludibacter sp.
GCTCCTGCCGTTGATTTTCCTTCGCTGTAGTAAACTATGGTTGAATATTTTTTATTTGAATCAAAGGGAATAATATCCTGATTTAACTGAATATCCGAATTTTGCGCTGTATTTGACGTATTCATCAGCACTAAATAAAATCCGTCCTTTCCTATTCCAAATAAGTGATTGATAGCCACATTACAGGTTTTCATCGACTTCAGTGGCATCCAAAGTTGGATATTTTCATTTCCATAAATCTTACCGGATTTTGCACCATACACTTTGCTCGACAAAAATGCATATCCGGGTGCATATACCGAAGGAAAATCAATTTGTTTGCCCGAACGATAATACGCATCGCTCACCAAAAAATCGTTTATCAATGCAATGTGCGGCCACAAATGATTGTAAAAAATGGCATTGTATTTAATGTCGTAATAATCTTTGAGCGGATAATCCTGCGTTTGGTACACATTGGTATGCAACGAAGTAAAATAATAGCCAGGAAAGTTTGCATAGCGACCAACAACGGCATTATAAGCTGCATCGGCTAATAATTTATCGCCGGTAAGCGCTGCAATTCGCAAAAACCATGCAGCATGATGTGCCAGCATAATCGGCCCCCAAATGTAGGTCAAAGGAGTTTCGGGAAAAGTTCCCACCAACGAAGTGCGCCAGGCCGGAATTTTTTGTTCGGCAATGCGACTGGTGTAATCGCCAGGCACAAATTGTTCGCTGTTAATTCCTTCGCGACGACCGTAAAAAACACCCGAAACTGTATCGCCTTTATTTACTGTAATTGCTGAATCGGGAGCCAACGGGTTACTACGGCACCACAATAAAAATTGACGAGCTCCTGTGTGAGCTGCTTCTAAGTATTTTTTATTGTTGGTAATTTCGTATAATTCAAACAAATCGTAAATATTGGTGGTAAACTCAATTTGGAAAAATGGCACCGTATCAGTAGGGTCTAAACTCGAAACAAAATGGGCGGAGTAGCTTTTTAGCATTTTATCCATGTAGGCGTTAGCTCCTTGTTCGGCTTGTACCAAATCATTTTTATCGCCTGTTATTCGGTATTTTGCCATATAATTCTGCCACGAAGCACCACTCGACACGGTTTGCAAATTCAACTGGCGCGCTTTCCCGAAAATTCGCTCCGCCTCTTTCACAAAAGCCGGTGTGTTTTTGCCTGTCAACAAGTACAATCCTGATAATTCACCCACTTCGCAAGCCGGTCCGTCTATCTCGTGCGAAGGAAATTGCATTTTTTGAAGCGTATCTATGGCAAAAAGGAACTTTTTATGCGACATTTCGTATTCGATAAGTGGCAATGCACGCCGTTTGTAAATTTCGTTGTCGCCGGTAATAAGTGCAATACCCAATGCGTTTAAAGCCGAAACCATTTTCACTGTTCCGGGTGCATCAAACCGGTAATCAAAAGCTTTGTATTCCTCGCTCCAGCCACTCAAACGGTCGTTCATCCCGAAATCGATCATGTTCTCCAAGGTTTCGTTGAGCGAGCAAGTTCCATTTTGGCGTTCGTTTTTATACTTTACAATGTCGCGAAGTAAAAAATTTGTACCCTCAACCCAATCGCCCGAAGTAAGTAAATATTTACAGGTAAAACTGAATTGTTGACCCGCTTTCATTTTTGAGTTTACACCACCAAACAACGGTGCAAAAAGCATGGGCTGTGCATTACCTTGCGAATTACGAATACTCAACCCAAACAAACTGTTTCCGGTTCTATTGGAATATTCAAATCCTTCACCTATTTTATTGCCGTTTTTATTGTTCCAATTGGTTGCCAATGCAAACCGATAAGGAATCATTTCGGGCGCTGGTGCTATGCCTTCGCTAAAGTTATTTGTGTTGATAAAAGTGGCAGCAGTTGTACAAAAAGCCTCTTCGGTCAGGCAACTTACAGTGGGGAATCGCTTCCACGACCACACGAGCGGTTGATACAGAAAATCAAGCTTTTCGGGATTTGTAGCAGCAATTCCAACAAACCCAACTGAGAAATATCCGCTTTTTACAGGAGTCATTTTCATCGCAAACGAAGGCGATTCGCTCCCACTATTTGGCAATTCCACTTCAAGTCTAACATGGGCATATTTGCCTTTTTTAAAATTGAAAATCAGCTTATTACCAACCTGCGAATAACTTTTTGCCAATAAATTTTCACCTTGCATTTTTAAAATATCCGTAATTTCTCCTTTGGGAGTATTCCATGCTATTACGCCATCGTATTTATCAACTCTGACAGGAATTATTTGTGGATCTGAAACGGAAAAAGCAATCCGAATTTCAGGACGCACTTCACGACTTAAATTAGACAATTTTTGGGTTACAACAAAACGAGGATTTTTACTAAAATCGCTCGGGACACTTACTTTATAGGCGTTATTCTCAATAAGTGGCTGTGGATTAGCAGCATAAGCCGTTAACCCGAACCAAAATAGAAGTTGTATGAGTATTAATTTATTCATAAAAATCACGTTACAATGAGTTGAAAAATGGATGCCGGAACTTGTGTGGAAGGATGTTCACAAACCACTTTTAAGCTTTTAGTAATAACCGGTTTTTCAAAGCGTATTCTATTAATAGCCTGATAATTATCCTTTATTTCAAAAACCACATTTTCGTTGTCGTCTACAATTTTGTAATTTCTCAACATGAATGGCACCACGTATTCTTTGTGATCCCAATTTACATTTTCCATTGGGTGGTCGTAGTCGGGATCTAAAAATAAAGTTATGTCTCGAATGGTTTTTTCGGCATCCCACACCAAACTTAGAGTTGGATTTTGGTCTTTCAAATCGGCCACCCAAGCATTGGAAGTTATGTATGGGCGAACATACCCGTTGATAATATTTTCGGCCGAAAAACCTGTCAAAGCGGGTTGTATATCCATGGCGATAATATTTCCGGCTGGTCGGCGTTCGGGTGTCCAGAATTCGAAACTCTCAAAACCACTATTTTCGGGCGGCGTTTGTTTTCCGTAATTATTTACGGCTTTATTAATTTTATTATGAACTGAAACAATGGAAGTTATACGTTGCTTACTACAACGAATTTTTACATGACTGTTTTTCCTGAAAATCACAAAGCCAAATTGGTCATGCTCTAATGTGTTTTTAAAATTAATATCTAATTTCTGAATGCCTGGTTTTAATAAAAAACGTTTTTTTTCGGTAAAAAAATCCGGCGTAAAGTTCTGAATTTTAGAACTTACCTGCAATTCAATTTCAATAAGTGTTTCTTTATCCGCATCTACTTCTACATCAATATTGTATTGAACATCTTTCCTTAAAGGTAAAATCTGAGCAGCCGAATTTTCCAAAGCCAACCATGGGCCATCAAATTCTATTTTACTCAACTGCAGTTCGGATGAGCTTTGAATTTTTGCTTCGGCAGCCAAATTACCAACTTTCGAAATTGGAATTGCCTGAATGCTTTGACCTGTAAGATTAAGTTCTTGCTGCAATTCCTTTACTTTTTCGGCATCGATATAATCGGCAGGCAGTAGATTATTTTGAATACAAAGAGCCGCAGCCACACCTACCACCTGGCCTCCGTGAGCCGTAGTCGCCATTACGCGCGTACTGCCAAAAGCCACATGCGAAGCGGAAATCAAGCGACCCGCAATGAAAAGATTTTTGATATTTTTGCTCACAAAAACCCGATACGGAATATCGTAAATTCCCTTGGAGTGATATTGATTGCAACCATCTTTTGCCGAGTAAATTCCTTCGGCAGGATGCAAATCAATCGCCCAGCCGCCGTACGAAACGGCATCGTAATGTTGTCGTTGTTCCACAATATCCTGCTGTGTAAGCATATAATGACCATCGAACCTACGACTTTCACGTTTTCCGGGAATTGTGCCCACCCATTCCAAAGTCATATTTTCGGTTTCAGGAAATTTTCCGGAGTTTTTTAAATAATCCCAAACACCGTAAACGATGCTCCAAAGTTCCATTTTAATTTCCTCCGATTGATGAATCGTATCCATACGCCCACCGTACTCGAACCACCAAAACACATTGCCATGTTCGGTTGAACTAATATTTCCATATCGCGGAATTTTTGTTTCTACATCTTTCAAAGCAAAACTCGGAGCAACGTATTTAATAGGCATTCCGGCATCTTTACTGAAAAAATAAATAGTATGTCCGAGTAAACCACCATATTCTTCGGTAGGTGTAAATAACTCGCCAAATTCATCTATCGATTCGGCCCCCATCCTGTAATGCGCTCCGGCCTGATAGCCCAAAATTCCATCGCCCGAAGCATCGCAAAATAATTTTCCCGAAACTTTATATTCGGTCGAATTTTGAGCATTAAATGCAATTACGCCGGCTATATTTTCATCATCACTTTTCTCAACATCAAAAACCATAGTGTTGAGCAACAGCGTAATATTTGGTTCTTCAAGTACTTTTTCAAGCAGAATGGTGTCGTAAATTATGGAATTTCCTTCTTTATTACGATACAAATTATCGAGCAGAATTTCGTTGAACAAACCACCTTCGCGCGACCAACGATTGTTGTTTCCGCCGTGCGAAGTAGCGCCCATTATCCACATGCGAACTTCGCTGGATGCATTTCCACCCAACACAGGGCGATCTTGAATCAAAATCACTTTTGTACCTTTACGCGCTGCTTCTACAGCCGCACAAACGCCAGCTAAACCGCCACCTACTACTATAAAATCGGCAGATAACTCTACTTTTCTATTTTCCCTTTTGTTATTTTCAACTGAATGTATCATCCATTTATTTTTTTTGAAGATTTGAAAAATATTAAACTACCAAGAATTATCAATAGTGAAGCTATCGCAATGACATAGTATCTTCCTGACTTATCCAAAATCCCTAAGGTGGCAATGATGATTCCTGTTATACCAATTCCAATTCCTATCATACGTAGACCTTGTTTGTTTTCTATTTGCGCTTCGGTTGAATCATTTTTAACAGCAGTCAATTTTACAGCTTGTATTTCAAGATAATTGCTGAAGGCTTTATTGTCGTAGTTCGTTGATTTAAGCCAAACTTCAGATATAAAGATGGCAATAGATGGAATGATAATACTCCAGGCCATTTCCCACTCCATGGAAAAAGTATAATTAAAAATGAGTGGTGACAAAAATTTGAGCGCAAACATGAAAATCAACGAAACTATTGTAATGGCAATTGCACTACGTCCATTTTGTCTTTTCGAAAACAGAGCCCATAAAATTGGCAAATACATAGGAGCTCCCGTTAATGAACCAATACTGATAACTACTTCGGTAGCACCGCCCATATATGGTATTAGTAGTGCTAACACTATCATTAATACACCAAAAAATAAATTGGAGATTTTTGCTACAATCAACAGGTTCTTGTCAGAACTTTTAGGATAAATGCGTTTATATAAATCGTTCGTTATCACACCAGAAGAGATATTGAGAACTCCTTGTAAGGAGCTATTTGAAGCCATAATTAATGCAACAAGCATTAAACCAAGCATTCCGGCAGGCAAAACTTCTTTGCACATCATTAAAAATGCACCTTCGTTTTGAAGACCAACCAATCCGGGATTGATTGTTCGGTAAATCATTGGTGGAATCATCCAAATAATCGGTAAAATGATATAAAGTGAGCCAAATGCAAAACCTACTTTACGAGCATCTTTCGACGTTTTCACACTGGTGTATCGTTGTACAAATCCGTATTGTCCACTCAAATAAAAAAAGTTATACAATGCAAAAGCAATCAGAAAAGTCCATGTATATTCGTGGCTCGTTGGCTGCAATAATCCTTCATTGGAAGCTTTTTGTATAAATCCGTTTATTCCACCTACTTTAGCGAGTGAAAGAGGAAAAAGTATAAGCGTTGCCGTGATAAGAATCACAAATTGAAGCACATCGGTTACAACTACAGCCCACAAACCACCTACAGTAGTATAAATAATGACCATTAATCCAAGTCCAACAATGCTCATTTCTAACGATATGCCTGATGACACATGGAGAATTAGTCCCACTGCATAAAGGTAAGTTCCGGTCATAAAAATCATGACCGCTAAATACAAATAGGAATAAATTTTTTGTGCTTTATCACCCAAACGATTTGTTATAAATTCTGCGGCTGTTAATGATTTTGTTTTGTGCCATTTGGGTGCCGTAATAAAACCGACTAATAAACCTGCAACCAACATTGTCCACTGTATAGTAATGGCTACCCACCCCGATGAATAAGCTATTGAACCCCAGACTACAAATGTGCCGGCAGAAACAAATCCCATAAAAAGCGAAAGTGAATTTATCCACCAAGGGACCTCGCCACCTGCTGCAAAAAAAGATTTCATATCTTTTCCTGAAGTTTTGGAAAAAGACAAACCAATGGCAACTATTAATAGAATAAAAGCTCCAATTACCCAAAAATCGGTATTTGTCATTAAATTTTTATTTTAAAATAATTATTTATGATAATAATAAAAAAATCAACTATATAAATCTTTTAGCTTAAAAAACTAACCATTTTGTATTTTTCAATCAGCAGATTTTCAACCGTTTGATTCGCTTCAGGAAAAACCTTTCGCAAATCTATTTCAGTAGAATGCAGTAATATTTCTTTCAACGAACGCATAAAGTTATCTTTAATCTCTGTTGCTAAATTTACTTTAGAAATGCCATTCCTGATTGCTTCCTGAATCATAAGGTGTGGAATGCCCGAACCTCCATGCAACACTAAAACTGTTGGTATTGCATGATGAATTTCCTGTAAACGGCTAATATTCAAATGTGGAGCCGACTTATAAAAGCCATGTGCCGAACCAATTGCAATTGCCAAAGCATCAATACCCGTTTCAGTTACAAATCGGGTCGCTTCGTCTACAGTGGTATAAGCCATATCCTGCTCTTGACCCAATTTGGCAATAAAACCCAATTCTGCTTCCACATTCGCACCGTATTTTCGGGCTATTTCAACCACTTTTTGAGTAGTTTCAATGTTTTCTTCCAAGGGTTTTTCGCTGGCATCGATCATCACCGAATCAAATCCCGCATCCAAACACTGCTGTACTAAATTTATTGAATTGCCATGATCTAAATGAACCCAACCTGTGAGATTATAATCGGCCAATCCTTGACGAGCCATTGCTACAGCCATTTCCAAACCCATGTAGTCAATCGATGACTTTGTAAGTTGCAGCAAAACAGATGAATTTACTTCCGAAGCAGCCGTAAGTACAGCATGTAATGTTTCGAAATTGTAAAAATTGGTCGCCAACAAAGCTGTTTTTTCAAGCTGACATTGTTTTAATTTTTCTTGCAGGGTCATAATGAAATATTTTGTCCAAATTTTTCAAACGCCACCTTTTCAATTTCTTTTTTGGACGCAAAAGCACCTGTTCCACCGGCTGAAGTTGTATTTATTGCTCCTGTTAAATTACCCATATATTGGCATTCTTCGGGGCTTTTGCCATTTACAAACTGGTAAATAAAACCTGAATTAAAACTATCGCCCGCACCAATGGCATCAACCACTTCGGTATTCAAGAATGAACTCAAAAATACAGGTTCGCTGCCTTTTTGTAAAAGTATAGAGCCTTTGTTTCCTTGTTTTATGGCACAAATATTAATCAGAGGCTTTACTTTCTCGATGGCCTCTTCCAAACTTTCGGAATGCGTTAAAAGCGTTATTTCTGTTTCGTTTGGCATAAAAACGGTAACATAAGGCAAAATTGCGTTGTAATCAAAATCCCATTTTTCACTTGGATCCCATTGCACATCGAGCGATGTAGTAATCCCTTTTTCGGTGGCATATTTGAGTATTTTTACCAAATCATGCTTTAATCCAGCCTGAAAAAACACGGATGAAATATGAATGTGTTTGGTTTGCTCGAAAACCGATTTCTTCACCATAGCTCATCCCCACTGTAACTCCGGTGGCATAATTGTCGGTTTCGATAATAAAATCGGTACTCACACCTTTGCTTACAAGGCTGTCTTTTACCAATTGACCAAAACTATCTTTACCAATCATACCTACAAAACCAACCTTGGCTCCCAACGATGAGGTATTCGCTGCAAAAATGGCAGTTGAGCTACCCAGAGTCAACAACATATTGTTTGCAAAAATCTCTTTGCCTATTTCAATATTTCCTTGTATTCCATTTAAAATTAAATCTACATTTAATTCACCAATAGCTACTACATCATACTTTTTCATACTAAATCGTCATTTAAATTTACCAAATTAAAGGCATAAAAATACTTATCCATATCGTGTTCAATCCGTCCAAGAACTACCGATTCAGCATCAATTCCGAACCGTTTCAAATTCTCATACAATCTGTAACGCGCCACCAAGGCTTCGGGATGCTGCCATATATAACGGCAACCAGTTTGTACTAACCAATTTTTACGACCTCCCGATAAATCCTCAAATTCTTTTCCCTGTTCATCGCCGAACAACCATTTCCTCCAGCGATTCGATGCAATTACCAACGACCATAATGTTGACTTGATATTTGATAATTGAGCAATTTCTCCTTTTTGGTTGTATTCAAGTTCAGTTTTTTCTAATTCTACAAGTGCATCGTATTCGCTTATTGTAAATTCAGGACCAATATTGGCAGCACCCATTCCGCACAATGGATAATCTTCGGGATTAGTCACCCCATCAGTATAGTGCCCTTTTATAAAACTTCCAAGCGGTCTGACTTTATCTGTGAGTTTTTTAGCTACTTCTTTATCAAAAGTGGTGGTATGTAAATCGGTTCCCACTTTACCCACTATAAAACACGGCCAAACATCTGCAAGCTCCATTTTTTCTAAACCCTGCTTCAATTCAGCGATAAAAGTATCAAAAACAAATTCATCTGCCAAACCTCCATGAACCTCCTCGGTTCCAACTTCATAAGAGATTGGAGGAATGTTCTGTTCTTTTCTGAATTTTTCGGCATGCGCAATAAGCTCAACTGTTCGTGCTGCTACCAGACGTATGTCAATCGATTGACCGGAGTTAAGGAATATATCTACGGTAGGGTCAACATGTATTAAATCGTAGCCTGCAAATATAGCATCTTCGAACGATTTTTTGATGGCAGCCATGGCTTTTTCGGTATCCCATTTCTCAATATTCTGAATATCTTTCAGCCAGGGGCCACCATGGTCGATAGCTACAATATATTTTCCGTTATAATTTATTGACTTTGCTTCATTTCGAAGCATTTTAGTAAATTCAAGCTGCGTTAAACCGGTGTATCCGCCATCACCATCAATTTGGTTTAAAGTGGCAGCAAATTTAATCGGTGCATTGTTTCGTTTTGCCGATCGAAAAGCTGCTTTTATCACCGAAACCGAATTTGGACAAACCGCCAATAATGTACGTTTGGTGCCTGTTTGTGATTCTAATTCGGTTATTTTCTGTAATATATTTTCTGTTTTTGCCATTTTACTTATCAACTATACAATTTGCTTTTGAACTTTGTTTTTATAAATTGTTACCCCTTCAACCACTCTCGAAATATTGCCCGAAACAGA
>JAIFKX010000012.1 GCA_020049335.1 Paludibacter sp.
ACGGCTATTAAAAGCATTTTTACGTCGCCACCCGATTTAATTATTTCGGATGTTATGATGCCCGGAATGGATGGAATATCATTTTGTAAAATGGTTCGCGAAAACTACATCACTTCGCACATTCCTATCATTCTGCTTACTGCCAAAAACACCATGGAAAGCATAAAAGAAGGATTGGAAGCAGGGGCCGACGAATATATGGTGAAGCCTTTTAACACCGAAATTCTTAAAACTCGTGTCGAAAAACTGCTGCAAATGCGTAAAAACCTTGAGTATCATTACGGTAAAGAGTCAAATTTTGAAATGCCGGATGTGGAAATAACGTCACACAATGATAAGTTAATGAAAAAAATCAACGATGTTATTACCAATAACCTTTCGGATGAACGACTCAATGTAACATTTTTGTGCAATGAAGTTGGAATAAGTAGGGTGCATTTAAATAGGAAAATGCGTGAACTGGTCAATATTTCGGCACAAGACTATATCCGAATTTTCCGACTGAAATACGCAGTGGTATTGCTTAAAGAAAAGAAATTAAGCGTTGCTGAAGTGGCTTATTCAATTGGTTTTAGTAACCCATCACACTTCACCTATCGTTTCCGAATGTTTTATGGAGTTACGCCAACTGAGTTTATGGAAAAAGAATAAATGCAGAAAAAGAGGCTGTATCAAAAGTGGTTTTTTGATACAGCCTCTTCTTTTTTTATCGTTTATTGTAATCCTTCAATCGTTTTAATCGTTCCATCATCGTTGTATTCGAGCTCAACTACCTTCATGCTACGTAGCCATGTTTTACCTCCCGATGGTACGCTATCGTGGTGAAACAGATACCATTTGCCCTGAAAAAAGTTATGTCAAAGGTGAAACCTTCGCCATATAATTAGCTAATAATTTATTTTTAAAACCTTCATGAAAAAAAATAAAAGGAAATTTATTTTGAATTGTTGAAAAGTTTTTTCAACAATTCATTGTTTATTTAAAAAAACACTTTACTTTTGACAAATAATGTCAACGAAATATATGTCAACAGAAACACTCGGCGAAAAGCTAAGACAATTAAGAGAGAAAAACGAGCTACCACTTCGAAAAGTAGCTGCATTAATTGATATTGATGTGGCTATTTTAAGCAAGATGGAACGTAGTGATCGAAAACTCTCAAAAGAAGTTGTGCTAAAATTAGCAGAATTATACAAATACGATATTGAGGAACTTTTGGTTTTATTTTTAAGCGAAAAAATAATGTATGAGATTCAAGATGAGGAATTTGGAGAGAAAGCATTGTTAGTCGCAGAAAAGAGAGTAAAATACTTAAAAGCAAGCAAAGACAAATGACAATAGCACAACTTATAGAAAAATATAATGCTGACAGGGATTATTACTTGACAAGCAAATATAATGAGACGCTGCTTCGCAGCGACTTTTTAGATCCTCTTTTTGAACTTCTTGGCTGGGATATTAAAAACAACGGTAGTAAACCAACTAATGAAAGAGAAGTGATTTTAGAAGAAGGTTTAAAAGCAAACGCTTCCGAACATTCCAAAAAACCAGACTATACCTTCCGACTTTTCTCAGAAAGAAAATTCTTTTTGGAAGCTAAAAAACCTTGTGTTTCAATTGAATCGAATAACGAAACAGCCAAACAAATAAGACGGTATGGCTTTACAGCCAAGCTCAAAATTTCTGTACTGTCGAATTTTGAATATTTGATTATATATGACACTTCTGTAAAGGTTGAAAAAGATGATACTTTTCAAAAAGCATTAGTAAAGAAATATCACTACACGGAATACGAAAGCAAATTTGAAGAAATCAGTAAACTTCTGAGCAAAAATGCTGTTTATTCGGGTGCATTTGAAACTGAATGGCAAGAAATTGAGAATAAAATAAACCAGTATTCTATTGATAATCTATTCCTTAATCAGATTAACGAATGGAGAAAATTACTTGGAACTGAAATTTTCAAAAACGAGCCGACAATTGAAGAACAACAATTAAATGATGTCGTTCAGAGTTATTTGAATAGAGTTTTGTTTTTACGAGTTTGTGAAGATAGAAATTTAGAAGATTATCAAACACTTTTAAAATTCGCCAATTCGAATGACTTTACAGCATTAATAAACAAGTTCAAACAAGCAGACAAAAGATACAATTCTGGACTTTTTGACCAACTTCTAAAAGATAAAATAGTTGAGAATGTAAGTTCTGTATTTTGGCTGATTATCAAACAATTGTATTATCCTGAAAGCCCGTATTCTTTCAGTGTTTTTTCATCAGACATACTAGGACGAATTTATGAAATCTTTCTTTCCGAAAGATTAACCATTAACAATGGTATTATTTTATTGGTAAAGAAACCAGAAAATGTTGACAAAGATATTATTACAACACCAACTTTCATTATCAATGACATTTTAAGAAATACAGTTTTGCCGAAATGCCAAGACAAAACTGACAAAGAAATCCTCAAACTAAAGTTTGCGGATATTTCATGCGGTTCAGGTGCGTTTATTTTGGAATTATTCCAGTTGTTGACTGATATTTTTATTGACTTCTATCTTAAAACAGACAAAATCAAGCTTATACAAACAAGTATTAACACTTACAAACTGCCATTCAAAATAAAACGAGAAATTTTGTTGAACTGTATTTATGGTGTTGATAAAGATTTTAATGCTGTGGAAGCAACCAAATTTGGCTTGTTGCTAAAGTTATTGGAAAATGAAGATGTAAATTCAACAAATGCAATCAAACCAGTTTTGCCAAGTTTATCCAAGAATATTATCTTTGGAAATAGCTTGTTAAACCCTGCTCAAGTAGATTCAAAAACGGCACAAGTAGTAATCAACCCTTATGATTTTGCCAAACTAAAATTTGATGTTATTGTTGGAAATCCGCCTTATTTGAAGTCGGAAGACATGAAAAATATTACTCCACTTGAATTACCTCTATATAAAACACACTTCGTTTCAGCCTATAAGCAATTTGATAAGTACTTCTTATTCATTGAACAAGGTTTAAATTTACTAACTGCTGATGGAACTCTAGGTTATATTGTTCCGAGTAAATTCACAAAAGTTGGTGCAGGTAAAAAGTTGCGAGAAGAGATTTCATCTAAAGGCTATTTGCATTCTATTGTTTCATTTGGCGCAAACCAAGTTTTTGCCGACAAAACAACTTACACTTGCTTACTTCTATTGAACAAAAAGCCTCAAAAATCTTTCCAGTATGCAGAAGTAAAGAGCTTGAAAAGTTGGAAAGTAAGAGAGCCTGAAACAGTAAATTATGCTTCTAAAAACACAAATGAGCTGAACAGTGAAGTTTGGGTTTTAGTTCCAACGGACTTGACTACAGTTTATAATAAGATTGCTTCACAAAGTGTTAAACTAGTTGATTTGGTTGGTGATGAGAATATCTTTAATGGCATTCAAACAAGTGCAAACGAAACTTACATTTTTACACCAACCAATGAAATCGGGAAATACTACCATTTTTCTAAAAAAAATATTGAATATAAGATTGAAAAAGCAATAACAAAACCATATTTCCAGACTTCAAAAGGAGACAATAATCTCAACACATACAGAACATTCAAACCAAATGCGAGGGTTATTTATCCTTATGAGAATGGCGATAATGGAGTTGACATAATTCCTCTATCAACAATTCAAAAGAAATTTCCATTTGCCTATGAATATCTTCAAAAGCAGAAAGAAATTCTAAACAATCCAAAACGGGACATTAAACCTGAACCGATAACAAAAAATGAATGGCACAGATATGGAAGACACCAAAGTTTAGATAGCTGTGGATTACCTTCAAAAATCATTGTGGGCGTTCTTTCTGTTGGCGATAAATATGCTATTGATATTCATGGAACTCTTATTTCTTCGGGTGGAACTGCAGGTTATTGCGTAGTAGCAATTCCCACAAATTCCGAATACTCTATTTACTATATTCAAGCCATTTTAAATTCAAAATATTTAGAATGGTTTAGTGCATTATATGGCGAAGTTTTCAGAGGAGGATATATTGCAAGAGGAACTAAAGTCTTGAAAAACTTACCGATACGGAAAATTGATTTTACAAATAAAACTGATAAAACTCTACATGACAGCATAGTAAACAAGCAAAAAGAGTTAATCGGCATTTATGATCAAATTGATGCCAATGCTGGAAATAAAAGAAAATTGATACCTCTTCAAAGTCAATTTTACAGAGAAAAAGCTGCATTAAAAAGGCTATTAGCGAAACTATACGATTTAGGTAATGATGATTTATTAATCCCATTAATCAAAGAATTGTATGAAGCTAATTAAGAATGCAACAGCCGAGAAATTGAGAGGTGGTTTTTACACACCTGAACCAATTGCTGCATTTATCCTTAAATGGGGTATAAATGGCAGTTTAGATTCTGACATTTTAGAACCAAGTTGTGGCGATGGCGTTTTCATTGAACAATTAAAAGAAAACAACCACAAATTCAACTCAATTACAGCAATTGAATTTGATGAAATTGAGGCAAATAAAGCAAATAAGATTCAGCTTAGAAATAAAGAGATTATTAATACTGATTTTCATTTATACTGCAATGAAACCGCAAAACGGTTTGATTTAGTTGTTGGAAATCCGCCATATATTCGCTATCAATATTTTGATGAAGACCAACAGAAAGAAGCTATAAAAGTCTTTGAACGAGCTAAATTAAAGTATTCAAAACTTACTAATGCGTGGGTTTCATTTGTTGTTGGTTCTAGTTTATTACTCCAGGAAAAAGGTAAAATTGGATTTGTAATTCCTGCTGAACTTCTGCAAGTGTCTTATGCACAACAGCTACGCGAGTTTTTGGCTCATACTTACAATAAAATCAACATTATTTCCTTTGAGAAATTAGTTTTTCCAGACATTCAACAAGAAGTTGTTTTATTGCTTTGCGAAAAGAACGGAAATGATTCACATTTAATTGAACATTTAGAACTTAGAGATGCTTCCGATTTGGAAAAATTGGATGTAAACATTCTGAAAAGCCCGAAAAAGAAGATTGATTTCAAATCTAATAAGTGGACTTACTACTTTTTGGAACAAGAAGAAATAGATTTTCTTGAAAAAATAGCCGAACAAAAAGAAATTCCGACAATTGCAAAATATGCAAGTGTGGAAGTCGGTATTACAACTGGCTCAAATGATTATTTTACAGTCCCTTTACCAATTGTAGAAGCCTATGAACTAACCGAATATGCAAAACCAATGGTTGGGCGAAGCGTTCAGGTGAATAGTGTGATTTTCACAAAAGAAGATTGGGAATTGAATAGACAAACAAAGGCGAAAGCTCATTTATTGGTTTTTCCACCAAAAGACAAAATTGACGAACAGAGCGGTGCAAAGTCTTACATAAAATTAGGGGAATCAATGGGCGTAAATAAAGGTTACAAAACTGGAATCCGTGACGACTGGTTTGTAATTCCGTCAATAAAATTATCTGATGCATTATTTATCAGAAGAAATAATTTGTACCCAAGACTAATTTTGAATGAAGCAAATGCTTATACGACAGACACAATGCATCGAGTGTTTATGAAAAAGGATACAAATAAAGAAGCTTTTATTGCAAGCTATTATAATTCTTTGTCTTTAGCCTTTTCAGAAATTGTTGGTCGAAGTTATGGCGGTGGTGTTTTAGAACTAATGCCAAGCGAAGCGGGTAAAATTCTATTGCCATATAAGACTGAAAATGCAGAATTGCTCTCGACAATTGACCAAATGATGAGAGACAAAAAAGATATAGACCAAATTCTAAAGATTACAAACGAGCAAATTCTTAAAATTGGATTTGGATTTACAGACAAAGAAATACAACTCGCAGACAGTATTTGGAAAAAATTATCGAATAGAAGATTAAATAGAAGTAAATAATTATGCAATTCTCAAAAAACCATTGACAGAACACTTTTGGTGTGGTTTGTTGGGTAAGACGTCATTTATTCTATAACAATAGAAATTCATGTGAAGGAAGCAATATCCACGAACCATATTACTAAAAACTAAGAAAGATTTTCGCAGGTTTTTATTTTGGTTGATCTATGGCAAGATTATTTTTTACAGAATTCTCCCAAATCCCCAAAGTGGGGAATTGGAGAATTATCATTTTACGAGAAATTTGTATTTTGTAATCCTTCAATCGTTTTAATCGTTCCATCATCGTTGTATTCGAGCTCAACTACCTTCATGCTACGTAGCCATGTTTTACCTCCCGACGGCACGCTATCATGGTGAAACAGATACCATTTGCCCTGAAATTCGCAAATAGAATGATGTGTTGTCCAACCAACAACTGGGGTAAGAATAACGCCCTGATACGTAAAAGGCCCGTAAGGATTATCGCCAATGGCATAACACAGCAAATGCGTGTTGCCTGTGGAGTACGAGAAGTAATACTTGCCATTGTACTTATGCATCCACGAAGCTTCAAAAAATCGTCGGTCGTGGTCGCCGGCTGTTAAAGGCTTGCCATTTTCGTCCAGAATTAATAAGTCTTGTGGCTCTGCACTGAACTCAAGCATATCATCGGTCAATCGCACCACCTTTGGACACAAAGCAGGCTCATTATCAGGAGGTTCTTGTCCATATTCAATGGCTTTATTATTGCGATAGCGCTGTAACTGTCCGCCCCAAAGTCCGCCAAAATAAATATAATGCGCACCATCTTCATCTTCGAACACACAAGGGTCAATAGAATAACTGCCTTTTATTGGATTTTCCTGTGGCACAAACGGCCCTTCGGGTTTATCGCTCACAGCCACCCCAATGTGAAACACATCGTTTTTGTCTTTCAGCGAATAATACAGATAATATTTGCCATTTTTAAATGCTACGTCGCTATCCCAAAGCTGTCTGCCAGCCCATGGAATATCCGTTACAGCCAAAATAACGCCATGATCTACAGCCTCGGCATCAATACTATCCAGCGAATAAACGTGATAATCGCGCATGTCGAAATGATCGCCATTATCGTTTTCGGCAATACCCGATTCCACATCGTGCGAAGGGTAAATATACAATTTTCCGTTAAACACATGTGCCGAAGGATCGGCCATAAATAAATCAGGGACTAAATAACGCGGGGTTTTCATTGTAATATATTTTTGAATACTAAAAAATCAAACAAAGGTAAGTATTAGAATAACAGCAGTTTAATTCAAAATCACTTTTTTACAGACCTGACCTTCTGTGGTTTGCAATTGACAAATATAAAATCCCGCCACTAAATCGGAACAATCCATACTTTTTTTGTAACTGCCTTTTTCTTTCGCCTTGTTCTCAATCAGCGAAACAGTTGAGCCATTAATATTAAATAGTTCAATTTTAATACTATTACTGTCATTCTCTAATTGATAATCAACGTATAAGTTCTTGTTTTTAAAATAGGCATTAAAATTAATTTTCGATTCAATTATATTTGAAACGCCAGATTTTACTGCGGGTATAATTTTCAACAATCTGGTTTCGTGTGGTGCTACTGTGAGCGTAATGCCTGTATCGTTGGTTACTAAATCGGCATGAAGCCACAGGTCGCGAGCTGTACAAACTCCCGATAAGTAAATATCTGACCAGTTGAGTGTTATTTCCTGACTAATGGTATTATTACGGTTAAACAAACCAACCGCCACACTTCCGTCGGCTAAATCTTTTACATAAATGTCTGTATCAGCCGACTTCGCAATTCTGCTTGCCTGCTGCCCAAGCACATCCTGATCTACGGCAATTGCTTCAGCATTAGTCAAAATTCGTTTGGTAGCATCGCTTATTTTTGTTACGTCAAATGATGTTTGAATAGGTGCTGCCAGCAAACACCACAACGAAAATTGCGATTGATA
>JAIFKX010000259.1 GCA_020049335.1 Paludibacter sp.
CCCTTACAAAATGCTGTATATGGTATTTGCTACAAATAGCATCGGGTCTCCGACCCTAAAGTAAGTTTGTGCAAAAGCAATTTCGGGTTTACGGGAATCGCCATTTTGTGCCACCAAATAACAGGCGTAACGGGTAAGTAGTAGGTCATTTATTTCACTTTCAGAATGGTCGGCATCAAACCAATGCAGCAGTATTTTCAAGCAATTGTTTGAGTGAGAATGAGCATCCGACTACGGTGGTCGAATTTTAGATTTGTATGTTTGATTAGGAGCGTACAAAATACGACATTATATTTGTCAGATTACTTACACAAAAAAAAACTGTAACTTTGTAGAAACATTTATTTCTGAATGCAACGTTTTTCAACACCACATCATCTTTGGTATTAAATGGAACAAAATCGTAAAACCGACGAAAAAACAATCATTGAAGGTTGTCGAAATGGCGAATCGTGGGCACAAAAAAAGCTTTACGAATTACACGCTTCGACTATGATGAGTGTTTGTATTCGATATGTTGGCAACTACGAAACTGCCCGCGACATTTTACAAGATGGTTTTATAAAAGTATTTACCAAAATAGATTCCTACTCGGGCATGGGTGCTTTTGCAGGCTGGATGCGAAGGGTTTTTGTTACAACGGCATTAGAGTATTTAAGGCAAAATAATGCACTGAAGCAAAGTAAAGAGTTAGACGATTTTCATAACGACTTTGAAGATATTCAACCCTCGATTATTGATCAGATTACGGCTGAAGATTTATTAAACTGCGTGGCACAACTTGCTGAGGGCTATCGAACTGTTTTTAATATGTATGCCATCGAAGGTTATTCACATGCCGAAATAGCGGAATTAATGCAGATAAGCGAAAACACCTCCAGATCGCAATTTATGAGAGCACGCAACATATTGCAACGCGAAGTAGAAAAATTAATTGGAAAAGAATATGCACAACAATATAAAAAATAACGAACACGACACTTTTAGTGAAACCATTCGGCATAAGCTCGAAGGGCATCAAACACCTGTGTCACCTGATTTGTGGGCTGCTATTGAAGCTGGAATAATTACCCCAAAAGCAAAAAGAAAAGTTCCATTTATATGGTGGATTACTACGGGCTTGGCGGCTGCAGTGGCTTTGCTGTTGTTTGTAAACACACCTATAAATCAGAATGAATCAACAATAGCATCAACAACAAAAAGTAGTATGATTGAACAATCAACATCGGCTAAAAGCGTTGTGCCAGAAAATAATGTGGTTACAAAAAATAATATAATTACCTCAACTTCAAAAAATACAATTTCGAATAAAACTATATTAAATAAAAAAACTACTTTCTCCGATAAAAAGAACACTGACAATACGGATAATAAAACAACAAGCAACGAAAGTCCGAATATTAATATAGCGGTTTCTGAAAATGATATTATTGCACTGAATAATACAAAAGGAGAGAATGAAATTTCAACCGAAAGAAGTACTATTTTAGCCCAAACAGAAAACAAATCAACGACAGAAACGGCTTTTGACACATTGGTTTCTACTCCAAAGTCAACACCAAACGAAAAACTTCAACTCAAAAAAGAAGATTGGACTGACCCTTTGAAAGAAAAGAGCACTAACAATTGGGAATTGGCAGCTATGGTTGGCAGTGCCGGAAAAACCAACACCAATACGAATTTACTGTCGGCACCGGTATTCGATTACTCACCACGCATGGGCATTGTGGCTGTCGAAAATGCAAGCACCTACATTTTTGCACCCGAAGACTTTACTGATAAAACGTATTTAGCGCCCGTTTCGGCCGGCTTAGCAATAGCGCGAAACATATCATCTTCTTGGAGCATCGAGAGTGGAGTTACTTATACGTATTTACTCACAAACTTCAAAAATAACACGGTTGAATCGAAGCTGCATCTACATTACATTGGTTTACCTGTACGTGTTGTTTTCGATTTAGTTAAAAACACAAAATGGTCAATTTATGCAGCAGCTGGTGGAATGGTCGAAAAGGGATTGTGGTCGGTTTATGTGCAAAACCAAAATTACCAAACAAGCGTAATCACCACCACCGTTTCGGATAAAATTAGCGGGCTTATAGCATATATAAAAATACAGCTATCTATTTTGAACCCAAACTATCGTATTATTTCGATACCAATCAACCCATTAGCATACGAAGCGCTAATAAATATGTTATTGGATTTGAAGGGGGTTTACGTTATAAATTTTAAAAAAATATATGTATGAAAACAATGAAAAAATTAATGTTCTTTTTTGGACTTATTGTGGCTTTAGTAGGTTGTAAAAACGACTCGATTACTATTATTGAAGATGCTAAACCTCTCGTTTTAAAAGTTGAACTTCAAAAACGTGTGAATCAAGATAATACATTTGCTTTTGATTTGCTAAAACAGACAATGGAGGAGTCGAAAGAAGCAAATGTTACCGTTTCGCCACTGAGTGTAAGTATAGCACTGGGCATGACTTGGAATGGCGCCGATGGTACTACAAAATCGGAAATGGAAACTGCATTGAAAATGAGTGGACTTACAGCAAGCCAGATTAACGAATACTACAAAATAATGCAAACCGGACTTCCAGTAATCGACCCAACAACGAAGTTAAGCATCGCAAATTCAATTTGGTATCAAAAAGATTTCGGTGTAAAATCTGATTTTCTGTCAATAAATAAGGAAAATTTTAATGCATACATTAAGGAGCTAGATTTTTCGCAAGCATGGGCAAAAGATACGATTAACAATTGGTGTTCGGCAAAAACGAAAGGACTAATACCAACAATTATCGACGAAATACCTTCGAATGCAGTAATGTATCTTGTTAATGCAGTGTATTTTAAAGGTATATGGTCGCAAAAGTTTGACAAGAAAAACACTACCGCATCGACTTTTACCAACGAAGCGGGAAATGGAGTAGCCGTAAATATGATGCATCAACAAGACACCTTAGGATATGCATCGGATGAAATGGCACAATATGTCGACTTAACCTATGGTAATAAGGCATTTAGCATGACGGTAATCGTTCCGGAATATGGCAAAACAGTGAGCGATATACTTAATTACTTAACCATTGAGAAATGGAATGAAACAATTGGGAATCTGCGCCAACGTGAAATTATTCTACATCTCCCCCGCTTTAAAAGCGAAAATAAATTTACGCTCAACGAGCCACTTAAAACGATGGGTATGCCAACAGCATTTACCGAAAATGCTGATTTTAGTAAAATTTCGGATGCGAGACTTATGATTTCCAGAGTGTTACACAAAACATACATTGCTGTAGATGAAGATGGTACAGAAGCAGCTGCTGTTACAGCTGTGGAAATGATTAAAACGTCGATGCCGGTAATTCCCGAAGTACGCGCCAACCGACCATTTATTTTTGTTATACGCGAAAAAAGTACAGGCGTAATTCTTTTTATTGGTAAAATGGGTAATATCGAAAAATTTTAAAAATATAAATAAAAATAAGATTATGAAACAGTTAAATAGTTTATTATTTGCTCTTGTAGCAATAATATTCGCTTCGTGCGAAAGCGGTGTTATCGAAAAAATAACCTACAAAATTAATGAACCGATATTTATGACCAAAGAGACTTTTAGAGCCTCGGTAAAAGTAAATACAAAAGCAGAAGAAATTGTAACGTTGGGTAAAATCTGCTTTTACGAGGGTTACTTATACATTTCGGAGCCTCAAAAAGGCATTCATATTATCGACAATCGCAATCCTTCGAGTCCACAAAACATTGGGTTTATAGAGCTTTTGGGGAATGCCGATTTGGCTATTCGTGATAATTTATTGTATGCCGATTCGTTTGTCGATTTGGTTTGGTTCGATGTTACAAATCCTGCCGTACCTGTTCTAAAAGATCGTCTCAACGATATTTTCCCAACGGCATTGCCAGTAACAATTAACGAATATGGTTACGATTATACGCAAACCTTCGAACAAAAAGACAAAGGCATAGTAGTAGGTTGGAAGGTAGTAGAACGCACCGAAGACCTAAAAGATCACCGTGGCTCGTGGTGGGGATGGAATGGTGGCGGTATGTACATGGAAGATGGGATGGTTTCGATGAATCAAACAACAACGGGATCAGGATCATCGAATGGCATAAATGGTTCTATGTCGCGCTTTGCATTGTACGACAATAAATTGTATGTGGTATTAAATAATTACATGTCCATTTTCGACCTTTCGGGTACGCAACCTAAAAAAGCAGGCGAGAGTTTGTATATTGGTGGCAATGTAGAAACAATTTTTAGTTACGAGGATAATCTATTTATGGGTACGCCAACGGGTATGCTTATTTATTCGGTAAAAAACCCATACATCCCTGAATACCAATCGAGTATTTGGCATATATTTGGCTGCGACCCCGTGGTTGTTGCCAACGATTTAGCCTATGTAACGGTACATTCGGGAAATAATTGCGGGCAAAACGTAAACGAACTTTTTATTGTTGATGTAGCGGATGTAAAAACACCGAAGAAATTAGTGTCGTTTGCCATGACCAACCCAAAAGGCTTAGGCATCGACTCCAACAAATTATTTTTGTGCGACGATGGTTTAAAAATTTTTCAAATTACGAGTAGCCCTACAAGTTTAAATGATAATTTGATTAAGCATATTAAGGGAATGGAAGGATTTGATTTAATTCCATTTAACAATACCTTGATGATGATTGCCACAGACGGACTTTATCAATACGACTACAGCGACACATCGAATATCCGCCTGCTAAGCAAACTTAGTTTTGCAAAAAAATAATTGAATAATCGCAGTTAACGCATTTTCAATTATCTTTGCAAAAACAAAATCCATTTCACAATGAGAACAACAAGTCTGAAAATAGCCATTATAGGCGCCGGAAATATGGGTGGGGCAATTGCCCGTGGTTTAGCAAAAGGCTCTATGATAGCTGCTTCGAACATATCTGTAAGTGATATTTCGGAAAGCAATTTAGCGGCCATAAACACAGCAGAGCCACATATCAAAACCACTACTTCGAATATTGAAGCCATAAAAAATGCGGATATTGTATTGTTAGCCGTAAAACCATGGTTGGTAGAAAAAGTAGCAGACGAAATTGAAAGCAAAATAGATTATAAAAATCAGTTGATAGTTTCGATAGCCGCTGGTATCGATTTTAGCAAATTAGTTGATTATTTCGACTCCGATGCCACGCTTTTCAGAGTAATTCCAAACACCGCCATAGATGTGCTGCAGAGCGTATCGACAATTTCGTCGAAAAACGCTACTGCCGAACAAGAGGCCTTGATACTGAATTTGTTTGGGGAATTAGGAAAAGCCTTTTTAGTACCCGAAACACAGCTAAATGCCTTTATGTCGCTATCATCTTGCGGCATTGCTTACGCATTTCGGTATATTCGCGCAGCCATGGAAGGTGGAGTAGAAATGGGAATTTACCCCAATGTAGCCAAAGAAGTAGTGCTGCAAACACTTCGTGGTGCCATCGAATTGATAGAGGCGAACGAATCGCACCCCGAAGTAGAAATTGACAAAGTTACCACACCCGGCGGCATAACCATAAAGGGATTAAACGAAATGGAAGCCAATGGTTTTACAAATGCCGTGATTAAAGGATTGAAAGCTTCGCATTTGAAGTAAAAATTTCAACGCAACTGTTTGATTAACTAACTTTCAACACTTTACCGCTTCCTGCATATTTAACCTCCACAGGCTCACCGGTAATTCCAATAGTCCCGAACTCTACGGCTATGCTAAGTATCACGCTTACGCTGTCGGTGAGTCGGGATTTTTGTTTGTCGGTCATCGATACCACCAGTTGATGCTCTTCTATTATAGCGTTGGCAGCAAACCACGCGCTGATAACAATAGCCGAAGCACCATGCAAACCCTCTACTGCCGGCAAATAATCATTTAAAACCTCATTGTAAATCATATCCGAGGCAGTTCCAATTGCCACCAACAGGCGAAAATAAGGTAAGCGTTGCAGGTTTACCAAATCAATAGCGGTGTTGATACGTGGAATATTTACCGTTGCTGTCAGTTCAGCCCTGTCAATCTCAAAACTCACCGATACTCTGCATACCGAGTTAAATGGCTGATTCCGATTAAAGTTAAACCCATCCAGTGCCTGTTTATAGTCCGAAAGGCGCACGGGACGTTTCCCTTTTTCTGCTGTACTATCCGCCTTTTGCATTTTATTGACCAATCCATTGAGTGGAGCTGTAAGGTTGTAATCGGCAATGCGATGCAGCCCACAAAAAGCCATACGAACCCCCGAAGCACATTTGGTAACGCCGCTCCACTCTTTTTGCTGATTCCGAAAACCAGCATATTGCGGCAGACGCTTAATCTTATCGCCACTCGCACCACCTTTGGTACGCATTATTACTTTATCGCTGCCGCGGCGCGTGTAAAAACTCAGTTCACCCACACTACCTGTTACCTGAAAAGGACCTTTTACGATTGCCATATTGCTGCCCCTAACCCCTAAAGGGGAATTAAGAAATTGAGAAATTAAGAAATCCGTTGTCCGTCGTCTATTGTCCGTCGTCTTATTTCTAACGCTTCGCAAAGGTAATAATAATTTATAAATACTTCGTATATCGTTTATATATCCTATATCTTATTAGGTATAGTTTATATAAAGGTTTAATAATGTAGATATATAGGATATATATAGGATAAATTGATTTATGATTATTTCAGAATACAATTTGATAAAGATACACAACTACACAAAAGAGCTTTAAAAGAATTTGTTTTTTTGAAATATTAATACTATTTTTGAAGTCTACATATTCTTAACCGGAATATAACTGACTGTGAAGTTTAATTGTTTGATTATCAATTTGTTCTATTTTAGGCTACAACGCATTGTTTTAGCCATTAATTGGTAAGTTCCATAACAATTCGCAGGCAGGTATTAATGCAGCGGTTGGTTATGGGATTTTTTTATTGAAATTTTAGTATGAATAAGAGGCTTAACTACAAAAAAAATAAATATTAAATATTAAACAACAAACTATGAAGCGTGAAAATACACTGAGATACTATGCCTTTGTAAGAGAAGGAATTGATTTGTTTTTACAAATACTTGAAAATGATTTTAAAATTCCAATTTTTGAAATTGAAAGTACAAAAAACAAATATAGTTCTGATAAATTTCAAACTTACTATGATGATTTTTATCAAGAATTAATATCAAATATTCTAGAATATAAAGATGAAAAAATCATTTTTTATTATATCAAAGATTCTTTTGGTAGCTTTGACTGGAAATCATTTGAACACAACCTAATTGGTGAAATTATTAAAAAAGAATATGAAACAAGCTTTATGTTGATATTAAAAAAATCTCTTGATTTACATAAGTCAAAAATAAGTTCGTTGATTACTGATAAACCATTGGATTACAATCTTTCTGAAGCACTACAGCAAATTTATTTTAAAACTTTATACAAACACGACGAAGAATTTAAAGCTGAAAGTAATGAAGTAGGCTCATACAAATATAGCTTACAAGTGAAGTTTAATGATCAGTTTAGTTTCAACAAATTAAAAGAGGAATGCTCTCTATTATCAAATAACGAAGATAAAATTAAACTTATCTACGATAGGGTGATTGAATATAGACAATGGCAGTTGGAATATGATGAATTTGTTCAAATTGAAGGTGGTGGATCATACAGACCAATTACAGCTAGTATGTACTCAAAATTTGAAACATTTTGTGATTTAGAAATTAAGCGATTATATAAACACAAAGAGATTAATGATGAAATATCTAAAACGAAAAGTACTATTAGTCAGATGATTAATAACAAAAATTTCAATTTTTATGCCTATAAATGGAACTCCACCGATACCGATTTATTGGAACTGGTAACAGCATTGTATAAAACGGGTGTTTTCGTAAGAAGAGATGGAAAAAAATTGGATCGTAAACAATTAACAGATTTTTTTCAAGAATTATTAGGAATGGATATTAAAGACCTGGATGGAAAATTAACCAAAGCAGGAAATCGAAATGACAAAACACCCTTTTTAGAAAAATTGGCACAAGAATTCCGGAACTATGTAGCTGAAAAAGAGAAAAAGCTAGTAAGCAGAAGGTAATTCTACTATAGAGAGCTTTAATAGGTTTGAGATTATCAAAACAATAATTTTTTGCTCTAAATTATTTTAACAAATAAGCGGAAATGCAAAGTATTATTTGTAGTTTTGTAGAGAATTATGAACAAAGAACAAAGAGCAAAGAATAAAGACAATAGACAAAATATATGACCGACCGATTAGACCTGAAAACACCCGATGGCGTAAGCCAAAACACAGAACGCATTGCTGCGCTGTTTCCACATTGTGTGGTAGAGACGGAATCAATGGGGCATGCCCCATTGTCCACGAAAAAGATAGATTTCGACCTCCTCCGCCAGGAGCTAAGCCGTGACATAGTGGAAGGCCCTAAAGAACGCTACCGACTGGAATGGCCGGGCAAGCGCGAAGCCATTGTTACCGCCAATATGCCTACTACCAACACACTGCGCCCGGTGCGGGAAGACTCGGTGAACTTTGATACCACCGAAAACCTGTATATAGAAGGCGATAACTTGGAAGTGCTGAAACTATTGCAGGAAAGCTATTTGGGCAAGGTGAAAATGATCTATATTGACCCGCCTTACAATACGGGTAATGACTTTGTGTACCGCGATAATTTTGCACAGGACAGCGACGAATACAAAGCCGACAGCGGCATGACCGACGAATTAGGCAACCGATTGGTAGCCAACCCCGAAACCGCAGGACGCTACCACTCCGACTGGCTCACCATGATGTACCCACGACTAAAACTTGCCCGAAACTTGTTGACGGACGATGGGGTGATTTTTATTTCGATTGATGACAATGAAGTGCATAATTTGAGGAAAATGTGCGATGATCCTGCTGTATTTGGCGAATCTTGTTTTGTAGCTCAAATTCCGTGGAGAAAACGAACGGCAAAATCAGATGTCCCATTTGGTATTTCTCAAGATTATGAGTGGTTAATTTGTTATGCAAATCCAGAGTTTGTTGCTTGTTTAGAAGGTGGAACGCGAAAGTATTTTGAAACACCTGATTTACCTAATAGACCATGGAGAATACATGACTTAACCACTCAAAGAAGTGCTGGCGAAAGACCAAATAGTTTTTTTACAATGGTCAATCCTAAAACAGGAGAAGAATATCCTGCTAATCCAATAAGAACATGGGCGATGACAGAGGACACATTTCCAAAATACTATTCAGAGAACAGAATAGTATTTCCAGGAGATTATGATTTTCTAAACATTTCAAAACCAGCATTCAGATACTTCAAAGAAGATGATGAAAAGAAAGCTGGAGATTTATTTGGATTTGTACCAGTTAGTACAAATCTTCCGAATGAAGTTGGAATGAGTCAAGATGGAACAAAAGATTTTGGCGATTTATTTGAAAATAAATTTTTCAGTTATCCAAAACCAATTGAGCTTCTAAAATACATAATTAAAGCTTCGACAAACTTCACTAAAGATGCCACAATATTAGATTTTTTCTCTGGAAGCGGAACTTCTGCGCAGGCAATTATGCAATTAAATGCAGAAGATGGCGGTAATCGTAAGTTTATTATGGTGCAGTTGCCCGAAAAAACGGATGAAAAAAGTGAGGCGTATAAGGCGGGTTATCAGAATATTTGTGAGATAGGGAAAGAGCGGATACGCAGGGCAGGAAAGAAACTGACCCCCTCTAACTCCCCCGAAGGGGGAGAACAGCGCACTCCGAATCTTTTCGATGATTCAGAAAGTGCGCAACTCCTCCCCTCCGGGGAGGTTGGGAGGGGTCTGGATGTTGGCTTTAGAGTTT
>JAIFKX010000062.1 GCA_020049335.1 Paludibacter sp.
AATGGACTGTTATGGAAGAATGGGGAATAAATATACCTTTCCTCAATAAACCCCACAAAAAAAAATACAAAATGGAACCACATTGGGCTGGCTTTGGATGGGGTTTTGCCAATTTCAGTAATGCAAACCTACAACTCAACAATATTGATGGTGTTTCGTTAAAATCGGAACTTTCGAACGAATTTTATTTTAATCCTATCGAAAAAATTGTTCCGATTATTGGCAATAATGTGGGTATTACCACAGGTTTAGGGCTTAACTGGCGCAATTATCATTTGGATAATAACACACATTTAAAAGAAGAGAATGATGTAGTTGGAGTTTACGATGCGCCGATTGGTACAACATACAACTTTAGTCGTATGCGTGTTTTCAGCATTACAGTACCGGTTTTATTGGAGTTTCAACACAATTTAGGTACAAAGCACGAGTTCTTTATTTCGGCTGGCATTGTGGGTGGTGTTAATACTTCGTCGACGTACAGAATAAAATACACCGAACCCGATGGCGATAAAGAAAACCGTGTGGAAAGCAAAGGATTAAACATTGCACCGCTTACACTCGATTATATGGCACAAATTGGTTATGGCTCGTGGAGTGTGTATGCAAAATACTCACCTTTCGATTTATTCCAATCGCAAAAAGGACCAAAGGTAAAAGCTGTATCGCTCGGAGCTACGCTCAATTTCTAAAAAAACTAACTTATTATAAACGCAAAACGAGGCTGTCTATTTATTCAGACAGCCTCGTTTTAGTTGAAAATTTTAATTTTTATTTCTTGAAAAAATGCGATTTTACTAATGCTTCAAATTCAGCATAATCGCGATAGCCAAGTTCCGATTTGAATGAAGTAGCACTGTTTACAAAAACAATAGTTGGCATAGCCTCCACTTTAAATTTTTTAGCTAATTCAGGCTCTTGATCTACATCAATTTTGTAAACTATTAATTTACCATTGTACTTGTTCTGAATAGCTTGTAAATGTGGTGCTAACATTTTGCATGGGCGACACCAGGTGGCGTGAAAGTCAAGAATTATTGGTAATTTTCCTTGTCGTTTGAACGACTTATTTTTGTCGAAGTCCCAAACTTTCGCTTTAAAAGTTTTTGTGTTCAACTCTTCAATTTTTACATTTGCAGTGGACTGAGCCGTAGCCGAAAAAGCTACTAATAGGCTAAAAAGCAATAGATAAGCTGTTTTTTTCATTCTTAATTGTGTTTTTATTGATATTTTTTATTTCTTGTACTCTTAATTCCTAATTCTTAATTCCTAATTCCTAATTCCTAATTCTTAATTCCTAACTTACTCCTTGTATAATAAATTTATTTTTCCAATTCGTTGTTGTGCTATACGTAAATCATTTTCGGTTTTGTGTAACAATTTTCGTGCCTGTGCAAATTTGAATGTCTGCGAAATTGCTTCTTTATCAGCTTGCTGAAGGACGTAATTCGAATTTTTAGTGCCTATCAAATTGACTTTTAGCGTTAAATTTTTATTCTTGTGTATAAATTCAGCAATTCCACCATCAGCTTCGTTTTTAAAAGTCAGCTGTTCGTAGTAGCGTTCACCATCATTGAAAGCATGCAAAACTCCACTGTTTTTAGCTGTAGTATCGGTAGTAACTGTCATTCCTACTGCCGAAATCTGAATTGTATACTGATTTAGTTTCGTACCCGAATACATACTTGTTAAATATGTGTCACCATTTTCGTCCACTTCGAACTTTAAATAGTTTCTGCCTGTATTTTGTTCACCAACTTGTGATTTATAAACATATTTTCCGATTTTCTCGTACTTTTCATTTTTTTGCAAAATGAAATTTTTTAATAATATTTTATACGCTTCGGTTAAATCTGGAAGTATTTTAGCCGTGTAATTCAACGTGCGGTAACTTTCGCGAAGTATAATTGTATCTTGAAGAGCAACGGCCAGTTTGCGTTTATCAACCAAACGAGGATATAGGGCGTGAATACTATCTATTTTCGATTTTGCCTCATTTAGTTTGTTGGCAGTAATGAGTTCACGTATGTTATCAAGTCGTAAATCGGCTTGTTTTTCTTCTTTCTCACGCGAATTGCATGAAGCAAAAGAAATAATTATAAGTAAAGAAAATATGATTTTTATTTTGGAAATCATAAGGCAGTTTTTATCAAAAAAAAAATTAGAATTCTAATCCAAACGAAAATTCCATATTGGCCGGTATAATATAAATTGGTGATGAATAGGCATGATTCGAGTCAATCATGTAGTTTTCGCCATTCGAAATACTTGTGAGCGCATTTTTATAATTTACTTCAGCAAAAATCTTGAATCTTTCGGTTATGCTATAGCTTAAGCCTACGCCAGCAAAATAGCCAACAATTGAGGGATTTGTCAAATCTTTGAGTGTGTCAATATTATTGTAAACTTTTCCCGAACTGGCCGAATACATTTTTTCGTTTGCCGATAAAATGAAACCACTTGTAACACCACCTTGCAGGTAATAATTGTATTTATTTACAGTAGGTGTTTTAATTCTCAAGCCAAGCGGCACTTCCACAATCTGATAATTTGTTTTGAAATAATCCTTATACTTTACATCACCCAACGAACGTCTATCTGCCATATAACCACCTATGGAATTGTAATTTATACCAGAAATCACTTGCAAAATTTCATTCATTTCGTAGTTTGCTGTTAGTCCAACACCAATTTTCAAAGTAGCTCCACCAGCAAAGGCATCGTTGTGCGTTACGTTGACCCACGAAATGGAAGGACTAACTTTAACTCCAAATTTTAGTTGGTCTAAGTTTAAGCTTGTCATGTCGAAGTTTCGAATTTGATTATCGTTGTATTGAGCAAACCCATAAGCAAAATTCAAAAATATTAAAGTAATAAGGATAATTCGTTTCATTGGTTTATCTTTTTTGAATTAAAGGATTGCAAATTTAGTGATTTTTTTTTGTAAAAATTGTTTTTGCTTTCATTACAAACATTATTCCAACTTTTTTTTTGACTATCAAAAGTCATTAATTAAACAAACAGTGTTGCTATTGTTTCAAAATTTTGTATCTTTGTCGCTTATAGTGCCTAATAACACACTTAAATTTACATGTTAAAACTATTCATAAAGTTATCGGTTTTTCTAATAATAATTAGTTTTTTGAGTTCGTGTGTAACTTCAAAAACAATTAATTATTTACAAGAGCCCGGATTTAAAATACCCGCCTACAAAGATAGCATAAGCTTTACCGATTATCGTTTGCGTACAGGCGACCGATTATATGTTAGAATATTCTCAACCGACGATATGACAAATGCACTTTTTAATGCAGGGGCGGTCGGAAATATGGGTGTTTCAATGATGGGTGGTGGCTCCGATTTGTATACTTACCTTGTTGAACAGAATGGAAGTATAATTTTCCCAATGATTGGTGAAGTTCCTGTGGTTGGAAATACAATTCGGCAGGCAACAATAATTCTTGAAAAAGCAATAGAGCCACTTTTTAAATTTAGTTCGGTAGAATTACGTGTTCTCAATCGCTCATTTAGTGTTATTGGCAATGGTAATTCGGCATTTGTAAGTATGCCACAAGAAAAAATTAATATTTTCAAAGCTTTGGCAATGGCTGGTGATGTAGGAATGTTCGACGATAGAAGCCGAATTCGAGTGCTTCGCGAAACAGATAAAGGCGTTCAGATTAAAATGTTCGATTTGCGCAGCATCGACTTGTTGCATTCGGAGTATTTTTACATTGAGCCAAACGATGTTATTTATATTCAGCCACTTAACGAACAGTTTTTCCGGATAACTACATTGCCAGCGCTTATTTCGACCGTAATATCTACTTTCTCATTTGGTGTTTTAATTTATAATTCGGCTACGCGAATTGCTAATCCAACTACAAGTAATTGAAAATGAGCATGAAAAAAAATACATTGGTACTTACTTTTTTGCTTGTTGTGTTTGGATTTAGTTCATGCTACAATTACAAGAGCATTGGTTTATTGCAGGATAGACCCTCATTGCCCGATTATCCAAAAGCCGAATACATTGATTATAAAATTAGAATAAATGATGAAGTAATTTACCGACTTATTACTTCTGATCAAACAATTTCGAGATTAATTCAAGGAGGTACAGGCATTGGAAATTATATGATGTCGTACCGCGTTTATCCCGACGGATCCATTGATTTACCTTTTATAAAAAATATAAAAGTAGTTGGGCTAACTTTAAAAGATGCTGGAAAGGCTGTCGAAACTCGAATGCGGGAGGTTATTCCCGATGCGGAGGTCAAACTCTCAATCGCTAATAAAACTTTTATGGTAATTGGGGAAGCTGGTACTGGTATTTATAATATTAGTCGCGACCGATTTACTATTTATCAAGCATTATCTATGTCGGGTGAAATTCGACATTCGGGTGATTATCAGCGTATTCGAATATTAAGAGAAGGAGATAATGGTACGCAAATTTTGGAGTTTGATATTCGTCCTAAAAGTTTGATTGAGTCAAAGTATTATTATATTTATCCAAATGATATTATTTACGTGCAGCGCGCATCATCTGCTTTTTATAAGGTCGAAAATTCGTGGAGCAACTTTGTGGGTGTGATATCTTCTTCATTATCATTGCTTTTTACCGTGTTATATTATCAAAGGTTGTAAGAAGTGGAATATAAATTAGGAATTTCTTGTTGATTTAAGTATAAGATTAAAAAAATGGATCAAAACAAACCGACAACACCGTTTAAGGAAGAGGAAGAATCAAGTTTCGATTTGATGGAGTGGGTAAATATTTTACTTCACCATTGGTATTTGTTCGTTATTTTCGCTGTGTTGTCGTTGGGATTTGCTTATCTCAAAAACCGCACATGGAAAGCATCAGTCAAAGTTGCTGGAACTATGCTTATCGAAGAGTATAAAATTACCAGTTCTACCCAGGCTATGATGCAAGGATTTGGTGTAGATGCGGGTTTCAAAAATACACATAATCAGGTTATTATGCTTGGTTCGTACGATTTAATCGGTCGGGTAGTGGATAGTTTACCTCAACTCAGGGTTGACTATATTACGAAAGGGAATTTCAAAACACGAAGTTTATACACCGCTTCTCCTGTTGTGATTAAGCCCGATTATATTGCTCCTGAGGCTTTTAATTTATTTTTCAAATTAAATGTTCACTCCAATGGAACTTATGATATTACTATCGAAGACAATAAGCAATATGTTGATTTTAAGTTGAAAGGAAAAATTGGCGAGCCTGTTTCGAATAATTTATTTTTTATAACTATATATAATACAAATAGTTATTATGGAAGTAGCGAGATGTATTTTCAATTTCGTTCACGCGAGTCATTAATTGGAGATTTTGCTAGTCGTTTGTCTTTTGCTTATGTTAAGGAGGGTTCATCGGTACTCGAAATAGCTTTAGTGGGCGAAACTCCCGAAAGAGACATTGACTACATCAACAAACATTGTGAAATCTTCCTTCTTCAAAATCTCGAACGAAAAAATAATGCTGCTACTAAAACGATTAATTTTATCGACGAGCAACTCCAAACAGTTTCTAAATCGCTTACTGTTTCGCAAGGAGAAATGACTGATTTTCGACAACGGAATCAAATTATAAATGTAGAATCGCATGCAGGTGAGCTTATTGGGAAATCGAATCAATACGAAAATCAGGCATCTGCTTTTAAATTGAAGGAAACCTATTTAGATTACCTAATAAAATATTTGAAAACAAATCTCGAAGATGGTTCGGTAGTAGCTCCATCGAGTCTTGGGCTCAACGAACCTATGCTTATGGGATTAATTGGTCAGATTAATGACTTGAATTTGAAAAGAAGTAGCTTGAGCGAAAAAAATATGTATTATAGTAAATACTCAAGCGATATTGATAATGTGAAATTGGCTATTAATGAGGTTGTTAAGAGTATGCGTGCTTCGCTTAATATTGATAAAACGGATTTGAATGAAAAGGACGAAAAAGTAAAAAAAGAAATAGAACAGCTACCAAGTAAAGAAATTGAAATGTCAGCCATTCAGCGTAAATACCGCATGGATGATAATTACTATACTTTCTTTTTACAAAAAAGGGCGGAATCGGAAATCTTAAAATCGTCGAATACTCCCGACAATAATATTTTAGATAAAGCACGAACAATTGCTGTAACTAACGATGGAACTCAATCGAAAAATACCCTGATATTTTTGATTGTAGGTTTACTAATACCAGCTGCGTTTGTTGTATTAAAAGAATTCTTAAATGGTACTATTCGTACACCAAAAGATGTTGAAAAAAACTCAGGCTTTACATTGATTGGGTCTGTTCGTCATACCAATTCGTCCGATCCACTAATGACTATCAACAATCCGCGCTCTGCATTTACCGAAATGTTCCGAGTTATTCGTACGCGTGTGGAGTTTGTTGTGCAACGTAAAAAGGAAATTATGATAATGATAACTTCGGCTGAGTCGGGCGATGGTAAAACATATTTCTCAATTAACCTTGCTGGTGTGTACGCAATGGCAAGTAAAAGAGTGGTTTTAGTCGATTTGGATATTCGAAAACCAAGTATTCACAGTCGCTTTAATATTAATCCAACTTACGGTATAACTAATTATTTAGTAGGTCAAGCTTCGTTGGATGATATTATTATGCACATTCCTGAGTTAGAATACGATTTTATGCCAGGTGGAACAGTTCCACCTAATGCAGGGGAGCTTATTCGATCTGAAAAATTAGTTGAAATGTTTGTCGAATTACGTAAACGATACGATTTTATAATTGTGGATACAAGCCCTATTGGCATAGTTGCGGATGCCTACGCTATATCACATTTATCAGATATCAACTTGTTTGTAGCTCGTAGTGGAAAAACGAGTAAATCGCATTTCTCGAAAATTGCGAAACAAATTAAAGCCGATTACATGCAACCATACTGCGTGCTCAATGATGTGCTGAACGAAGAAAGTCGCTACTCGAAATACTATTCACGTCGCTATGGATATGGATACGGTTACGGATATGGATATGGAGCTGGTTATGGTTATGGAACGGGTTATGGCTATGGGGCTTCTCGACGTCAAAAAGAAGAGTCGGCGAAGTACTTCCAGTATTATCAGGACGATAAAGATTTGTAAGAAATAGAATTGGAAATAGAAATGAATTAAACTATAATAAATTATCAAAAAAAAATGGGAAAAGTTGCGCTTATTACCGGAATTACAGGACAAGATGGGGCTTATTTAGCCGAATTGTTATTAAAAAAAGGATACACCGTACATGGAATTAAACGTCGTTCGTCGATGTTTAATACGGAGCGTATCGATCACCTTTACCAGGACCCACATGTGGATAATCGAAATCTTATTTTGCATTATGGCGACATGACAGATTCGATGAACCTGACACGTATTATTCAGGAAACTCAGCCCGACGAAATTTACAACCTGGCTGCTATGAGTCATGTAAAAGTTAGTTTCGATACACCTGAATATACTGCAAATGCCGATGGTATAGGTACTTTGCGTATTTTGGAAGCTGTGCGTTTGTTGGGTTTAACCGAAAAAACACGTATTTATCAGGCTTCTACGTCCGAACTCTACGGTTTGGTTCAGGAAATTCCACAAAAGGAAACTACGCCTTTTTATCCACGCTCGCCCTATGCTGTGGCTAAAATGTATGCCTATTGGATTACAGTAAACTACCGCGAAGCCTACAAAATGCACGCAAGCAATGGTATTTTGTTTAATCACGAATCTCCTTTGCGTGGCGAAACTTTTGTTACACGCAAAATTACCCGTGCCGCTGCTCGTATTGCCATGGGGATGCAGGAAAAA
>JAIFKX010000269.1 GCA_020049335.1 Paludibacter sp.
AAATCGGCGGTTACCATGCAGGCGCGGATATTGAATATTCCGTTCGATTGGCAAGCGCGGTATCACGATAGGGTAATTCGGGACGATGAGGAATTTAGGAAAATTGCTAATTCAAAAAATAGTTTTATTTTTGTACAATCCATTAAGCAATATTAAAAGACATAAAATACCGATATCTAAGCATCTAAATTGAAATATGAAGAAGTTACCGTGTGATAAAAACGCAACAAATTTCAAGAATTTCATTTGATTTGAAGACTAAACTAATAAAATCACCTTAAAAACTCAAAAAAATGGTTTGAGTATAGTAATTACTAAACTTTATGCGTATATTTGCAACCGAAATCATTGAAACTATAAAAGGAAAACAAGTTTTTGAGAAATTACTTGTTGATGGTATATGTCTGTTGGATGAATTTGAGAAAGATATAGAAGACAATCCTCAATACACTTCCGAATTAAAGACATTATTTGCTTATATGGATTTTGTTGCGAATGGGATAGGTTTACCAAAAACAAAATTCAGAGAGATTAAAGGAGATAAAATCAACACAAAACGTTACGAACTAAAGAGCAAACACTTGCGCGTGTACTTATTCAACCAACCTGGAGGTAAAATGGTTGTTATGGGAGGATATAAAAATACTCAGGAAGCTGACATCCGTCAGTTTAATTCTATTGTAAAGGAATTTACGTCAACTACGCTAACACGAAAACAAAAATGACACGGGAAGAATTAATCCAATCGAAAGAGTATTGGATGGCCAAATTGCAAATTGATTTATTCAATGAAGTAGAAAGCTATATGAAAAAAAATGGTTTAAACAGAGTACAGTTTGCCCAAAAGTTAGGTGTTTCGAAAGGTTATGTAAGTCAGATTTTAAATGGAGATGCAGATCATCGACTGTCAAAATTTGTAGAACTTTCATTATCAATTGGTTTAGTGCCAACTCTATCTTTTGAAGATATTGATACATTGATAGAACGTGAAAAATCAGGAAACTTCAATATCTCACGTAATGATATTGAACGCAGTAAAAACATTCTATTTCAATCAGGTTATTTGCTTAGTCATAAACCTATAAATGCTTGTAATAATGCCATTGACACATCTGATGGTAATCCAAACTGGAAAAAATTAGTTTCAAAACCAGAAATTGAATCTTCATTAAAAGCATCATGATAAGTAAACGTTCAGATTTAATATTAGACAATTTTATTATTGTTGAAAGTCAATTGTCATTTATAATTCAAAATGAACAATCTGAAATTCCAACAATTGAAATATTGAATTCATATCCTGTGGATATAGATTATAGTCTTGAACAGGATAATAATGTAGAACTATATAGAATTGTAGTTACAATTAAAATTAATTTTTGCGAAAATAAAGAGCCTGGTTATTCAATATTAGTTACAGGAATGGGCTTTTTTAAATTTTCACAAGATACCAAGCTGAATGAAGATCAAAAAATACAGTTGTTACAAACATCCGGTTTAAGCATTTGTATCACTAATTTACGTTCATATATTGCCAATCAAACTTCTTATTTTCCTTGGGGCAGTTTTTCATTCCATGCCGTAGATATTCAACATTTGCTCGAAGAAAAACAGAAAACTATTGTAAATGATAATAACTGATTTAATATCAATACTATAATTTAAAGACAACACTATCATGTTGTCTTTTTTTAATAGCAATAATCAATTTTACGAATCGAATTGTTTGAATTGGAAATGGCCAAGACCTATAGCATGAGTGACCTACTATATACAAAAAAACAACAAAACCATAATGATGTACCGTATGTTGGATGATGCAGATTTAGACCCCGTAGGCGATGGTTTTACCCTTGCCTTCGGCGAGGCGATACAGTTTATTGAAAACACAGAACAACATTATTGGTAGAGACGCCATGCTTGGCGTCTCGGGGATCACGGTTGGCGATGTGGGTGAAATCAATGCGTGCGATTTGAATGGTAGAGACGCCATGCTTGGCGTCTCGGGTGGATACAATGCGTGCGATTTGAACACAAAGAGACGCCAAGCATGGCGTTAAAGAGAGACGCCAAGCATGGCGTTAAAGAGAGACGCCAAGCATGGCGTCTCTACGGGGAAAATGCGATAATCAAAATGAGAAATAATATGTCATGGGCCGATTGGGATTATGCATCGGAAGGGGCGTATTTTGTAACTATTTGTACCAAACACAGGGAACATTATTTTGGCGAAATTGTAAACGACGAAATGCAGTATTCTGAATTGGGTTTGATTGCCGTTCGCGAATGGATAGAATCGGCAGCATTGCGCCCCGATATGGAATTGGATATGGGATGTTTTCAGGTAATGCCGAATCATATTCATGGCATTGTGGTTATAGATCGTCTATAATGCGGGGTTTTAAATCGGCGGTTACCATGCAGGCGCGGATGTTGGATATTCCGTTCGATTGGCAAGCGCGGTATCACGATAGGGTAATTCGGGACGATGAGGAATTTCGGAAAATTGCTGCCTATATTGAACAAAATCCGCTGAATTGGTGTAATGATGATTTGAACAAATGACTACAATACTCAAAAGTAGAAATTATATTTCTCCCTCCTGCCCCGCTTTGGCGGGATGTGCCATCGAAATGACAAGCGCATTTTTAGACTACAACCGTCGCCAACGATTGTTGCAAACATGTAGTTTTATGTGCGACGGTTTCGAAGGGCGCTTTGAACCGTTGCCAATAGAATGAACATACTACGAATAATGGTCGGGCAACGGAATTGTGCACTAAGATTAGTCCTTGTCATACCGAAGCGTAGCGAGGTATCTAAAAATTTGTTGAGAATTCAGAACAACTACAAAGCGTAAGGATCAATCACAATTAGTCCGTCTATTGACTTAAAATCGGCTATGTTTCTGGTGATAAGAGTAGAATTTGTTGCTAAAGCAGTGGATGCAATAATTGCATCAGGTAGTTTTATTCTATATATTCATAAATTCCATACCCTTGAATGGAATTTTATTTCCAAGATAATCAATAATAGCGTTTGTGTCGATTAAATAGTTTCGCTGTTCCATTCTTCTCTACTTTGTTTGACATAGTTTTGCAAGGAGTCAGTTGTAGTTGAACTTAATTTACCGGCATATTTTTCGGATAAACTGACAGGTTGCTGTGTTGTGCGCTTTAAAACTTTTAGAATTTTTAAATCTTCTAAATCAGCTAACAGTTTGTAAGCTTTACTATTATTTATTTGAATTACTAAGGTTTCCATTCTATTTTTCATTTTGAAATATGTGCAAATATACAATCAATTTGGTTAATGTCAATAAATGGAATGAATTTTTTTATAGAACTATGATGGTATAATTATTTACTGTATGTTGAATGATGCCGATTTAAACCCCGTAGCTATTGGTTTTGCCCTCGCCTTCGGCGAGGCGATAAATACTGAGACGCCAAGTATGGCGATTAATACAGAGACGCCAAGCATGGCGATAAATACTGAGACGCCAAGCATGGCGTCTCTACGGTATTGCAATTTCAATAAAATTGTCTATCTTTGATATTATCAAATGATACTATCACAAATATGAAATCACCATATACGATAGTATTAAATCTTATTATTTAAAAATCATGCATAAATTTCTAAAATCATTTATTGCCATTCTGTTTTTACTCTTTTTTTTATATGCTCCGGCTCAAAATCTGTTTAACAAAGGAGTAAACTTGACCAATTGGTTTGTTGCCAGTAATGCAAAGTCAATACCATTTTCAAAATACAGCAAAAAGGATTTACAAGATATTAAAAGCCTTGGATGCGATGTAATCAGATTAACCATCGAATTGCACCACATGACCGATGGTGCTCCAAATTATACCATTGATCCTGTTTTTTATAATTATCTCGATCAGGTTATAGATTGGACTGAAGAGTTGCAACTGAACCTGATAATCGACAATCATACACTTGAAGTTGCTAAATCGAAAACGGTAGAAACTCCGCTGCTTAAAATATGGCCTCAACTGGCCCGCCATTACAAAGAAAGATCAACGGCTTTGTACTATGAAATACTGAATGAACCAAATACATTGTTGGCATCCGATTGGGCAATAATTCAAGCCAAGGTGGTTGACTCAATTCGCGTGTATGATAAAAAACATACCATTATTGTTACTGGAGCCGACTGGGGTGGAATTTACGGCATGACCAAGCTTAAAAAACTGACTGATACAAATTTGCTTTATTCATTTCACTTTTACGATCCATTTCTGTTTACGCATCAGGGAGCTAGTTGGACAAGTCCATCATTCGCCGATTTGGGTGGTGTTCCTTTTCCATACAATGCTGCGCGAATTCCCGCCTGTCCTACCTCATTAATTGGAAGTTGGGTCGAAAATAGTTTGAAAACGGATTATAAAAATGATGGAACAATTGCCAAATTGAAAAGTGCTATCGATGCAGCCCTTGCATTTAGTTCTACAGAAGGTGTAAAAATTTTCTGTGGCGAATTTGGTGTTTATAACTTAAAAAGTTTAGATGCCGATAGGGTAAATTGGTATAAAGAAGTGGCTGGCTATTTGACTTTAAAATCAATACCCTGGACCATGTGGGACTATCAGGGAGGATTTGGGATATTCAATCCAAATTCCAACGAAGTATTCGAATACGACATCAACCAACAACAAGCTTTAGGTATGGGTTTTACGCCACCACCCTATAAGCTATATGTTTTCCGAGCCGATACTATTCCGTTTGATATATATACCGATTTTGTAGGTGTAGGAGTTCGCAGTAGTGCTTCCGGAAACGGAATTGTTGATTTGTTTTCGACAGATAAATATATTGGAAATTTTTGTATTTATATGACCGACCAGCCACAGTACAATGCCCTCGATTTCGATTTTATTTTCAATAAAGATTTGTCGAAATTAGTGGCTGCAAATTACACAGTCGATTTCTGGTTCAAAGCCGATTCACCCAATTCAAACATAGTGTTACGTTTTTTGGACACAAAAACCTCCGACCCAAACGATCATCCTTGGCGACAAGATTTTACAATAAATTCCACGGTTGTACCTTTCGATGGCGCATGGCATCAGGTCAAAATTCAACTAAATAAATTTAAGGATACTGGTTCATGGGATGGAGGTTGGTTTAACTCCAGCAACTCATTCGATTGGAAAGCGGTTGATCGATTTCAGATTGTTTCGGAAAATATGTCATTAGCAGGCAAGAAGTTTTGGTTCGATGATATCCGTATCAATGGTGCGCCCATCACAGCGATACCCGAAAATCGGTCTATAACACAATTTAACGCGAAAGCTTTCCCAAATCCACTGACTTTGGAAACTGTTATAGAATACAGTTTAGCTACATCTACACAAGTTAATATCAGCATTTTAGATATTGATGGAAGAGAAATTCAAACTTTGGTTAGCGGTTACAAATCATCGGGAATTCATACAATTCGATGGTCTCACAATGAAAAAAAAATTCCCAATCTGAAACAAGGAATTTACTTTTGTCGGATTAGTACGACTGACAAAAACGAAGTGATTAAATTAGTAGTAACAGATTAAATTAGAGCCACCATGCTTGACGTTTCAGGGGTTGCGGTTGACTGCATGTGAGCCTAAAAGAAATTATATCACAAAAAAAGAACACAAAAGAATCACAATCAGTGTAGAATTTTAAAAACCAATTCTTTCATTAATTCACCATCTTCCACGCCATTGCTATCAACACCTTTGCTGCGAGCATCTGTTTCGCGAATCCAACTTATTATGTTCATTGTTTTCCAAGCTCCATAGTTTTTGGCTGCCATTTCGTATTTTTTTACAAAAAACGGAATTATCTTCAACTCCGAAGCTACAGTCATTTGGCTTTTATCTTTCAAATAATGATAAATCATCAGGTTCGAAAACAAAGTGAACAATTGCGGCAATACCATAACCAACGGATTATTTTTTTTATTATCCGCAAAATAACGAATAATGCGGTTGGCCTTTAGTATATTTCGTTCAATGAGAGCATCTTGCAATTCGAACACATTAAAATCTTTGCTTATGCCAATATTTTTTTCAACTTGTTCGGGTGTAATTATTGTTGTGTTTGCCGGCTTTGTGAGTAGCAATTTATCCATTTCATTAGCCACTTTACTCAAGTCGGTTCCCAAAAACTCGGTGAGCATCTGAATGGCTTTTACATCAACAGTTACATTTTTGCTTCGCGAATAAGCATTTATCCAAGCTCCCATTTCGTAATCGCGCAATTTTTCTGATTCAAAAGCCACCCCAATTTTCGAAATATCCAGCACCCACTTTTTGCGTTTATCGGGCGAACCATATTTGTAAGCAAATACGAGAATAGTGGTTTGAGAAGGATTTGTTAGATAATATTGCATTGGCTCCCAATCTTTAATCGACTGCGCTTCTTTTACAATCACCACCTGAAAAGGCGACATCATAGGATAGCGTTTGGCTGCATTTATAATAGTTACCAAATCGGTATCTTTACCATAAACCACCGTAAGATCGAACTCACGCTGACTTTCGTCTAACACAGTGCTTTGTATATAATCTGATATTTTATCGATATAATAAGCTTCTTCGCCCATCAAAAGATAAATGGGTTTATAAGCTTTGCGACGCAAATCGCTCATTACTTGTTCGAATGTTATGCCTTGCTTTGCCATTACTGTTTAGTGATTTGTTGATTGGTTGATTGGTTAATTAGGGATTGGTTGATTAGGGATTGGTTAATTGGGGATTGGTTAATTAGGGATTGGTTGATTAGGGATTGGTTGATTGGTTGATTAGGGATTGGTTGATTGGGGATTGGTTGATTGGGGATTGGTTGACTTGTTTATAATATACAATAATTAACAAATTAACAGATGAACCAATGAACAGATGAACCAATTAACCAATGAACAGATGAACCAATTAACCAATAAAAAGATGAACCAATTAACCAATGAACAGATGAACCAATTAACCAATGAACAGATGAACCAATTAACCAATTAACAAATTAACCAATGAACCCTATTCAAACCTCAAATGCTTAATTGTTTTACTATTATTCATAAGCGACGAAAGGGATTTGATGCCAATTTTAAGATGTTCTTCTACAAAAGTGGAAGTAACTTTTTTATCACTTTCGCTCGTTTTAATACCATCGGCAAGCAATGGCATATCCGATATTAGCAGCAACGCTCCTAATGGAATACTGTTATAAAAGCCAACCGAGAAGAGCGTAGCTGTTTCCATATCAATAGCCATAGCATGAGTGGCGCGAAGATAATCTTTAAATTTTTCGTCGTGTTCCCACACACGTCTGTTGGTGGTATATACTGTTCCTGTCCAATAATCCTTGCCAAAATCGCGAATATTGGACGATACCGCACGTTGTAAACTAAAGGCTGGTAAAGCAGGTATTTCGGGTGGAAAATAATCGTTCGAAGTTCCCTCGCCACGAATAGCAGCACTCGGAAGTATGTAATCGCCAATTTTATTTTTATCGCGTAAACCTCCACATTTGCCCAAAAACAAAACTGCTTTTGGTTCTATGGCCGACAAAATATCCATTATAATGGCAGCATTGGGGCTTCCCATGCCAAAATTTATAATTGTTATTCCATTCGCCGAAGCGTTTATCATGGTCCCATCTCTTCCCAAAACGGGAACGCCATGCCATTCGGCAAAAAGTTCTACATAATTATTGAAATTTGTCAATAAAATATATTCCGTGAATTCATTCAATTGTCGTTTGGTATAGCGTGGCAACCAATTTTCTACAATGTCGCGTCTTGTTTTCATATTTTTTCATTGTCATAAATCAAAAGTCCGAAGTCAAAAGTCGATTTGTAAACCGACAAAGCTTTTGGATTTCTGAAAATTTGTTCTATCTTAGCGTTTAAATTTTGAGAGTGAAAATTTTCTCGAAGGCAAAAGTAATAAATAATGTTGCAACTAAATCTACCTGAATATAAATTTCGTATAAAAATTCAAAACGAAAGGGAATATATTTTCGATAACCTGCGGAAAAAATTTGTTGCGCTCACACCCGAAGAATGGGTAAGGCAAAATTTCATCCGCTTTTTAATTGATGAAAAAAAATATCCAGCTTCCTATATTGCCATCGAAAAGCAGATTGAACTTAATGGACTACTCAAAAGGTGCGATGCAGTAATTTACAATCCTGATTTTAAACCTTTTGCAATAATTGAATTTAAAGCACCACAAATAAAACTCAATCAAGCTACTTTTGATCAAGCGGCCGTGTATAATTACAAACTAAAAGTAGACTATCTGATTATTAGTAATGGTATCGAACATTTTGCATGCAAAGTAGATACACAAAATAGCTGCTATTCATTTTTTGAACAAATACCGAATTACAGTTATTTGTTAGAAATAGGATAACTAAAACGCGTATTATACTACAAGTGCATTATATCACTTTCATCAAGAGGTGTATATGGTCCTTGTTTTACTTCAAAAATTACTGTGCCCTTTTCGAGCACATCCACGGTATGCCATTTTCCGGCCGGAACAGATATCCCAAACTTACCTTTAAGGGGATTGAGTAAGACTGTTTGTGTAAGCACTTTTTTATCATTGTACAATTGCACATTCAAACTACCACTTAAAACTATATAAGTTTCATCGGTATGCAAATGCCTGTGAATAGGTAATTGGGTACCAGGCTCTAGCGCATTTAGCAAACGTTGAACATTATCACTCAACGCACTATGTAAATTGTAATTTTTTCGTAATCGTTCGTTATTTTCGGCTTGCTTCGATAATTTTGCAAGCAATTCAGCATCAATTATTTTCATTCAAAAAAAAAATAAGTATCTATTAATAAAAAACATAGTCAGTCACATAAAAACTAAAAAATAGCAAGTAAAAATGTCATTATCACATATTCGCACCCACACATTAACTCTTTCTGATACGAATTTGAATTGCATTTTTTACTGGTTTCTCGCTAAAAAAAATCAGATAACCACCACCACCGGCTCCACTTACTTTCCATCCCAAGGTATCGGTTTTATGTAATTCAATTTGGTTTAAAATGTCTTCGTTTACCATATTTGGAAACATTCGAATCTGTGCTTCAAAGCTTTCTGTTATTGCTTTTCCTACTTCAACAGCATCTTTAGACTGTATGGAATTCCAGCATTTTTCGGCAGCCTCACCCAATTTTTCTACGCTTTCTTTGTCGATAGAAGTATTAGCCAACACATCGTACGAAGCAGCACGTGGATACAACGGAACCATCCACACACGCTCTTCTATCCATGTAAGCAATTCATTTTCAACACAATTATCAATTTTTACAGGCCAATAATCGTTGTTGTACAACAAATAATTCATACCTGGCATCACTATACCCAAGGAATCCTGCGAGCCACTGATATATTTTGTTCCAGGCGGATTTTCGAAGCAAAAAAGCGTTTTGGCAAGTTTAGAACGGTCGCCCTGTGGTATATCAGTTTGCCAAAGTTCAATGGCTTTTTTTCGACTGCTTGTTGACATACCGCTACGGTCGTTGAACTCAAAATCGGGTTCGATACTAATCGTAATTACAGGCCCTGGAGCTAAATAATTCACATATTGCTGATCCATCCATCCCCCAGCCAAATCGATGCGATAAGGAATTAAGCATTCTTTACGAAGCGATGTGGTAGAACGTGTTGGTAAATTTCCATGCGGAACACGCTTACTTACAACATATTCGATGTCCAGTTCTTTGCAAATTTCCTCTTTGGCAGCGGTGTGACCATCGGCGTTTACAAAAAATATATCTGGCTTCAGCTCTTTTAATTCTTCTAAAAAATCGAGCAAACCACCACCTCTATTTATCCAAGCATCCTTTACTGTTTTCAACGATTTTACCATATACAAGCGTTCGGCATCGGAGTTAATCGTTTTTCGAGCTTTCAGTTCGTTTATCGTTTTGTCCGAGCCAATACCTACATATAAATCGCCATGTGAAGCAGCCTCTTCGAAAAACGCCACATGCCCGCTATGAAGCATATCATAACATCCACTTACAAATACTTTTTTCATTTTGTATAATTTAATGTGTGACCCATACGCATTTTTTTTGTTTGCATATAAAATGCGTTGTATTTATTCGGTTGAATTTCGATAGGCACATTTTCAACTATCGACAATCCATAAGCCTCTAAACCAATGCGTTTTATGGGGTTATTAGTTAATAATTTTATTTTACAAACACCCAACTCACGTAATATCTGAGCTCCCACCCCGTAATCGCGCTCGTCTGCTTTAAAACCAAGGTGTAAATTTGCATCTACTGTATCCATTCCTTCCTCTTGAAGTTTGTATGCTTTCATTTTGTTCATTAAACCTATGCCACGTCCTTCCTGATTCATGTACACAACCACGCCTCTGCCCTCCTGTTCAATCATCTCCATCGATTTGTGCAATTGTTCGCCACATTCGCAGCGCATTGAACCAAAAATATCGCCCGTAGCACACGACGAATGTACGCGAACCAAAATTGGTTCGTCTTTTTTCCATTCTCCTTTTATCAAAGCCACATGCTCCAATCCGTTGGATAATTGTTTGAATGCTATCAGTTTAAATTCACCGAATGCAGTTGGCATATTTACCATAACTCCTTTTTCGACTAGGGATTCCGATTTCAAACGATAAGCAATAAGGTCTTTTATCGAAACCAATTTCAAATCAAACTTTTGAGCCATTTCTATCAACTGAGGCAAACGTGCCATGCTACCGTCTTCGTTCATAATCTCAATCAGAGCAGCCGCTGGCGAAAGTCCGGCAAGTCGTGCCAAATCCACTCCCGCTTCGGTATGACCCGATCGTCGCAAAACGCCTTTGGATCGAGCTCTCAGTGGAAATACATGACCAGGACGACCAAAAGTTTCGGGCTTTGAGTTCGGGTCGGTCAACGCCAAAAAAGTAGCAGCGCGGTCGGCAGCAGATACGCCTGTGGTGCAACCTTCTAATTTATCGATACTTACCGTGAATGGCGTACCATGAATAGACGTATTAGCCTGTACTTGCATTTCGAAATCTAACTCTACGCAACGCTCTTCGGTTAGTGGTGCACAAAGTAATCCACGCCCGTGTGTAATCATAAAGTTTACAATTTCCGGGGTCATTTTTTCTGCAGCACATATAAAATCCCCCTCATTCTCACGATCTTCATCGTCAACTACTATCACTACCTTACCGGCTTTTATATCGGCTAATGCTTCATCGATTGTATTTAAAACTGATTCCATATATTTTGTTAATTAGTTGAATTGTTGATTGGTTGATTGGTTAATTTGTTGATTGGTTAATTAGTTCATCTGTTGATTAGTTCATCTGTTGATTAGTTCATCTGTTGATTTGTTCATCTGTTGATTGGTTCATCTGTTGATTTTTAAAATTTTAACTTCAATAAAGCTCTTTATTTTTTGGAATGTTTTTGCATACTCTTCGGTATTGAAAAGCACAGCATCAACCGCAGCTTTGTAGGTTAGAAATACCCCAATGGGAAGCAATATTGATGAGCTGAGCCACATTCCCTCAAACGCAGTCCACAAACCTTCGCGCGCCATTTTGTAACCTGTATTATCAATTATATAATAAATAATAAACATCACAACCGAAATAACAACTGGAGCTCCAAGCCCGCCCTTACGAATAATGGCTCCCAGCGGTGCTCCAATAAAGAAAAAAATGAGACATGCAAATGAAAGCGTAAATTTACGATGCCATTCGATAGCATGTCTGCTTACATAAAGTGTTGGTTCTCCTAAGTTTAACTTCTGGAACTCTACCTGACCCTTCATTTCATTGGCTTTTTGAAGTGCAATCATCATTGCGTTTTCCATTTGTGGTTTATCCAATTTATAAAACAAGGTATCCGAATTATAGTTTTCTATGTGTATATTTTCTCCCATTTCGAGCGAACGATTCCAAGCAGTTTCACGTCCAAAATAGCGCCTTTGCACCATTTCTGCTGCTTGCTCATTTTGGCGCTGTACTACAACTTTCGAAGATGAGTCGATAGAAACTTCTAATTGCGCTACATTTTTGCTAATATGCTGATCTTGAAGTATAGTTTCATCGTAACGTGTAAAATCCGAATCAAAATCAATCAGTATTTCTTTTGTTCCAAACGTTTCCCTACGATATGGAATACTGTTTGAATTGGTACTAAAACTCTGACTTTTAAGATTTTCAAAGCTCTCACCATCAAATAATTGGAGCATTAAATACTTTTTATCTTCGCTCAGTTTTATTCTACCCGAATCGGCAAGCATCACGGTTGCATTGTCAAAGCCATTCGAAAAATCGTAAATCATCATATCTTTCAACGAACCATTTACCTTTTCGCGCACATAGAGGTTTACTCCGTTAATACCTGAATAAAATTCACCAGTCGGAATATCTAATTCAGGAGATTTCTGCTTCATTGAAAAAATTAAAGTCCAAAGTTTCGATTGTGTTATAGGAAGTACATTATTCGAAAAATAAAAAGCACCCACAGCAACTAAAGCTATAAAAAACATCAACGGACGAATAATTCGAAAAAGCGAAATACCAGCTGATTTCATGGCTGTTAGCTCAAAATTTTCGCCTAAATTACCGAAAGTCATGAGCGAAGCCAAAAGGATAGCCAGCGGAAGCGCCATAGGCACCAACGAAGTCATTGCATACAAAAAGAACTCCGCAATAACACCAAAACCGATGCCTTTACCTATCATTTCGTCGAAATGTTTCCACAAAAATTGCATTAATAATATAAAGATGCAAATTAAAAAAGTCATCACAAACAAGGTGACAAATCTTTTAAATACATATAAATCAATGGTTTTAATGCGAAACATTCGTTTTGTGATGTTTTTTTTTATTGGGACAGCAAAGTTAATTCAAAAACTTGAAAAACTTAATTTTTACAAAGTGAAATTAAGCATATTTATTTTTACGAAATGTCCACATTCCCAAAAAAGTGAGCATACCGTTTATCATAAGCAATTCATATCCAAATTTATAGTTAAGAAAAATATCGAATAAGTAGTTTAAAACAAAGCACAAAAGCGGCGAAATGATTGCAATGTAAGGAATAAATTTATCTTCCGTTTTAATTTTTGTAAATAGTCCAAAGGCAAACATGCCAAGCAATGGACCATAAGTATAGGAGGCTATAATATAAATAGCATCAATCACGCTTTTGTTGTTAATGGCATCAAAAGCAAGTATAATAAGCACAAAAAGCACCGAAATAGCTATGTGAATTTGTTGACGTTTACGCGTTGCTGTTTTCAAATCCTGATTTTGTACGCCTAAAATATCTACCGCAAAAGAGGTTGTAAGGGCTGCTAAAGCTGAATCGGCACTCGAAAATGCTGCTGCCACAATACCGACAATAAAAAGTAACAATACCGTTTGCCCTAAATAATTTGTTGCAAACATTGTCAGTATTTCATCCGATTTCTCGGGAAGTGTGATTCCGTTTTGATTTGCAAGCATAAGCAACATTAAGCCCAAAGTTAAGAAAAGTAAATTGACAGGCACAAAAGAAATTCCATACGAATACATGTTTTTTTGCGCATCTTTCAAATTCCGACAGGTCAAGTTTTTTTGCATCATATCTTGGTCGAGCCCAGTCATTACTATAGCTATAAAAATGCCACTAAAAAATTGTTTGAAAAAATTTTGCTTCGAATGCCAATCGTCGAAAACAAATATACGTGCATTATCCTGATTTATTAGGGTTGAGAAAAGAGAGCCTTGTTGAATATTCAAGTGAGATGCTACTTGAAAAACTAATAAAATTAATGCCACAATCATAATTATGGCTTGTAAAGTATCAGTCCAAACAATGGTTTTAATGCCGCTCCGATAGGTATAAAGCCAAATTAAAAAAATGGTACCACAAACAGTTACAGCAAAAGGAACATTCCAAGCATCAAATACCACAGTTTGTAAAATAGCTGCTACCACATACAAACGTGCTGCTGCACCAATCGTTTTGGAGATTAAAAAAAACGAAGCGCCTGTTTTGTAAGCATTTTTTCCAAAACGCTGCTCCAAATAGGTATAAATTGAAGTGAGTTGAAGTTGATAATACAGAGGGAGTAACACATTTGCAATAATCAAATAGCCGAAAAAAAAGCCAAAAACAGTTTGCATATAAGTAAAATCGATGCCACGAACCATGCCTGGCACCGACACAAAACTCACGCCCGAAATGGATGAACCAACCATGCCAATGGCAACCACCCACCATGGCGATTTGCGGTTACCCAAAAAAAACGCCTCATTATCAACACTATTTCTACTTACTACAAACGAAATTAGCAATAAGATTGAAAAATAAACAGCTATGATTATTAAAATAAGTATTCCCGACATTTTTATAAAAATTGTGCGCAAAGTTAGTAAAAAAGCCTATAACAAAAACCTTAGATTTTTTAAATTGAATGTTACCGATATTTTTTGTAAATTTGCACTCCAAAAAAGAATTAAAAAAACAACGCTACAAACGTGAGTCAAGCTCTATTTTCGTCAGCACTGCTGGAAAATGCCGTTCAGGAATTTGCCAAACTACCTGGAATTGGACGCAAAACTGCGCTTCGATTGGTATTGCATTTACTAAAAAAAGAAAAAAATGAGGTGGAAAGTTTTGGAAATTCAATGATTCAACTCCGACACAACATTTTGTATTGCACCGTTTGTCATAATATTTCGGATACCGATGTGTGCGAAATTTGCAGCAACACATCGCGCGACGCTGGCACAATTTGCGTTGTAGAGACGGTGAAGGACGCAATGAGTATCGAAAACACACAGCAATACAAAGGGTTGTACCATGTGCTTGGTGGCGTTATTTCGCCTATGGATGGCATTGGTCCTGCCGAACTCGAAATTGAAAGTTTGGTAAATAGAGTGTATGCTGGCGAGGTAAAAGAAGTAATTCTTGCTCTTAGCACAACGATGGAAGGCGACACTACAAATTTTTATATTTTTAGAAAATTAGCTTCCAAAAACATCAAAATCACCACCATTGCACGGGGCGTATCGGTGGGTGGTGAGCTCGAATATACCGACGAAGTTACGCTCGGACGCTCCATTGTAAACAGAGTTGAATTTACAAATTCGTATAAATAGGCAGAATAAAGAGAAAAGAATTATGAATTAAGAATTATGAATTAAGAATTATGAATTAGGGATTAAGAATTAAGAATAAAGAATAAATAAAAAGAATGAAAAAGACTCTCCGACAATTACAGATAGCTTATTACAGCGTATATATTGCAGCTATTGCGGCTGCCACATCGGGTTTTTATATTCTAAAATCAGGTTTTGTATTAAATCCTTTGAGCCAAACGGGAACAGTTATAAACTCCGTGTTAATTATTTTTATCATAGGTTCAATACCGCTTGGATTAGGTTATTTTAACAAATTAACAAAACAATGGGCGCTTTTGGAAGATGAAAATAAACGGTTGGAAAACTACCGAAAAGCGGGAGTTATTCGCATTACTATTATTGGACTTGGTTTGGTGCTCGGTGTATTGTTTTATTACATTATGAACTCACAATCGATGATTTTTTGTGCCGGAATTGCTGCTATTGCCTTGTTTTTTTGCAAACCATCCGAAGCAAAAATCAGTACCGAATTAAATATAAATAATTGAGAATTAAGAATTAAGAATTTTGAATTACTAATTTATAATCTTATAACTTTAAACAAACTAAAAATTAACCATTAACCATTAATAATTAACCATTAATAATTAACCATTTATGCTTACAATAGCCGTAGATTTCGACGGAACAATAGTTACACACGAATACCCACGAATAGGTAAAGAAATTCCATTTGCCATCGACACATTGCTGAAAATACAAAAAGATTTTCAAGCTTGTCTAATCCTGTGGACAGTTCGCGAAGGACGTGAATTGGACGAGGCCGTCGAATTTTGCAATGCCAAAGGTCTCGAATTTTTTGCCGTAAACAATAATTATATCGAAGAAAAAGAATCGGATAAACAACCTCGTAAACTCAAAGCAGATGTGTTTATCGACGATCGCAATTTGGGTGGCTTGCCCGATTGGGGTGTAATTTATCAAATGATAGCATCCGGAAATCCCTTGAAGCCTGCTCCTACTCAGCTTATAAGCGATTATCCAGTAAAAAAAGAAGGCTTTTTTAAAAAGATTTTTGGATAAAAAAACAAAATTAAAAGCTGTAACTGAAATATGTCGAAAATATATGATTTGCCCCTCACATATCGTATTTTACGAAGCGCAGTATTAAGGGCTTTTCGTTTTTATTATGGCGAAATAATAGTTACAGGGATAGAAAATATTCCTACCAATAATGGTGGCTACATTTTTGCGCCTAACCATCGTAATGCGCTGATGGACGCTTTGGCCGTTGCATACATTACACCCAAAAACATTTCCACTTCATTTTTAGCACGTTCGGATATTTTTAAGAACAAAAACGTGGCTAAATTTATGCGGTTCGTGAAAATCATGCCTGCATTTCGAATGCGCGATGGGTTTGATAATCTGGGTAAAAACAACGATGTTTTCGAAGAGTGTGCCGAACTACTCGAAGCTAATCACGCTTTGTGCATTATGCCCGAAGGAAATCAGGAAATAGATCACAATGTGCGTCCCTTGGTAAAAGGTATTTTTCGTGTCGCTTTTTCGGCACAACTGCAAAATAACGGTAAAAATCCTATTCAAATTGTGCCTGTTGGAATTGATTATGGCGATATTTTTAATTTTGGTAAACATCTGATTATCAATATTGGAAAGCCAATTAATGTTTCGGATTATAGCCAAAGTTACTCCGAAAATCCACCAAAAGCCACCAACGATATAAAAGTCGAGCTAAAAAAAAGACTTGAGAAACTAATTCTTCACATCGACTCCGACAAAAACTACGACACCATCTTATCAACTATCTACTATTGCCAACTTAATTTACTAAAAGATAACAACTTAGAAGCTTCAACGCTTGCAAAATACCAAACACGCAAACTAATTGCTGATAAGCTTTGTGAAATTGAAAAAACAAATCCAGAAACAATTGAAAAACTTTCAAAATTAACTGCTAACTATAAAGCTAAATTAGAAGAACATCGAATTAAAGATAGAAATGTGACAAATGAAAGATTAATTAAACCTATTCTATTGAAAATCTTATTTTTAACAACAACATTTCCTCTTTTTTCAGTGGGTTTACTAACAAACTTTTTAGCATTTTTTGTACCGGTTTGGATTCGAAAAATGCTAAATGTAGAATTCGAAGGATTTTTTAGTTCAATTCAATTTGTGATTGGGATACTCACATTCCCAGTGTTTTATACCTTACAAGTAGTTTTAATTTGTAGTCTTTTTTCTATATCTTTCTACTACTTTCCACTTTTTATCCTCTTATTTCTGTTGATAGGCAATGTAGCTTTCAAATGGTATAAAGTTTTCAAAAGTACGAATGCATCAATTCGTTACATGCTACTTTCTGAAAACGAACGAAATAAGCTAATCAAACTACAAAACGAAATACTCAATTTAGTAAAATAAGTTTTGCATATTATGCTCAACGCATATACAGAAAAGGCTGTACGAATAAATCGTACAGCCTTTTGTAAAAACCATGGTTAATCTATTAGTTAACCGGACTGATTGCTTCTGAAGGACAAACATCAGCACAAGTGCCACAGTCGGTGCAAACATCTGCGTCGATAACATAGATATCACCTTCTGAAATTGCGTCTACAGGACATTCGCTGATGCATGATCCGCAAGCAATACAATCTTCTGAAATTACGTAAGCCATTTTGTTTAAAATTTTTGTTAGTACTAATTAGCAGTGCAAAAATACGTTATTTTCTATACCTACAAAAATTATTTTGCCAAAAAATCAATTTTGCAGTGTTAAAAATTTAGTTTTACCCTATCTGAGCCTCACCGAAGGGCTAGTTCAATTCTCGTTTTTTATTACTTCTTGCCTAAATCGTTGAAATACAATAATATCATCAAATCCATTTGCCGAACGTATCCAATTTTTAAGAACAGCATTTGTATCATACTGTTCTTTTTCGAACATGCGCCTACTAGCTACATTCGAAGCTGCAATATGGCAATAAAGTTGGTTAATATTCAGAAAATCAAAAATATAAGCCTCAATTAATCGCAATGCAGAGGTGGCAAATCCATGTCCTTGAAAATTTTTATCGATAAATAATCCGAAAGCAATACGGCTATTATGTATATCGAAATCGAATAAATCGACCGTTCCAACCGTTTCACCGCCTGTCTGCTCCACAATCATCAAGCGCAACTGTCCTGATTCGTAAATATTTTTTTCGACCTCTTCCACATATTGCTTGAGGGCAAACTTCGAATAAGGCTGTCGGGTGTTACCCACCTCCCAGAGTGAAGTATCGTTTTCCCAAATAAATAATTTTTCTAAATCTTCGGGCTCTACTGCCCTCAATTTCACACGGTCGTTTGCAAGCATTTGTTGTGGTTGATTAAATTTCGACTGATTTTAGTTTTCTTATTCCAATAAAAAGCAATTCCCAAGCCCGAAATAATATGCCAAATTCCCCACCAAGCCGTAATAAACAACATTCCTCCAAGAGCTAAATCGGGTGGAAAAATTTTTGGATTAAATAATAATACGAGTCCTAAGCCAGAATTCTGTATTCCCGTTTCGATTGTTATGGTGCGCCTGTCCAACGATGGTAATTTAAAAAGAGTAGCTATTCCAAAGCCTGTAAGCAGCGCCAATCCATTGTGAATTAATACAATAAAAAATATAAGATAAATATATTTTAAAAACAACTCAAAATTATTGGCAAAAGCCAATACTACCATGACAATAAAAAACACAATAGATAATACTTGTGTAGGGCGGAAAAGCTTTTGGGTAATTTTTGGAAAAAATCGAGCAAAAAGAACTCCTAAAACAAGTGGAATTCCAAGAAGTATAAAAACAGTTTGAAACATTTGCGCATTATCAATAACCAAGGGTTGCAAAATACGAGTGGAGTGTTTATCGATATAGTTGGAATACAAACCACCCCATAAAGCAAAATTAAAAGGTGTGGAAATAGTTGCAAATAAGGTCGTTGTAGCAGTAAGTCCAACCGAAAGTTCGGTATTTGCTTTTGATAGCGACGAAATGAAATTAGAAATATTACCACCCGGACATGCTGCCACCAAAATCATACCCATAGCTACTGTGGGAGTAATAAAATTCGACAATAAAATTACCAATATAAAAGTAACCATTGGTAATGCAATAACTTGCGAAATAAGACCAAGAATTACTGATTTTGGCTTTTTAATGAGTTCTAAAAAAACGGCTGGTTTAATATCCAATGCAACGCCAAACATTATAAAGCCAAGAATAATATTGATAGCGTGCATCCCCGAAGCTGAGAAATTTATTCGTACTGGATCAAGTTCCAGAAGTGATTCGTACATAACGTTCATTTTTTGAGGTTCGAGTGCAAATATAAAAATTTATTCATTACTTTTGCCATTCATTTTTCCAAAACACAATAAAATCGTCCCCAAAATGAGAAAATTAAGTTTTTTATTGCTTGCATGTATTTTATTTACAAGCTCTTGTGCCAAACGCAACGACAAAGAGCCCGTATTTAAAATTAAAACCACTGAAGGTACAATTGTTGTAAAACTCTATGCCGAAACACCCAAACATCGCGATAACTTTATGAAACTTGTGAAAGCGGGCGTTTACGAGGGGGTACTTTTTCACCGTGTAATAAAAGATTTTATGATTCAAGCTGGCGATCCCGATTCGAAAAATGCAGGACCAAAAGCCAGTTTGGGCTCGGGCGATGTGGGATATACAGTGCCTGCCGAATTTGTTTATCCTAAATACTACCACAAAAAAGGCGCATTAGCAGCTGCTCGCGAAGGCGATGATGCTAATCCTGAACGTGCTTCGTCGGGATGTCAGTTTTATATAGTAAAAGGAAAAGTATTTACCGATGCGCAATTAGACGCGTTAGAACAGAAAAAAGGCATAAAACTAACCGAACAGCAACGAACTGATTATAAAACCATTGGCGGCACGCCTCATTTAGATGGAGCCTACACCGTTTTTGGCGAAGTAATTGAAGGACTGGAAATTGCAAGCAATATTTCGTTGGTTAAAACCGGCAAAATGGATAGACCACTTGAAGATGTAAGGATTTTAAAAATAAAGAGGATTAAATAAATTCTCTTTATTTCTCAATTTCCAGCGCCGATTTTTCGTCATTCCACCCTCCAAGCGTAATCATTTCCACAGCATTCACTCGATTTTTGTCGTAAGTTCGCTCTGCTTTCACATAATTAGTCGTAAAACCAACCATATTTTCGCCGTTGTGGCGACTTTCCCACAATACAGGATAGGTTTTTCCAGTCTGACTTTCGTAGAATGCTTTTGTTTTTTTATCGGATAATAAATGGAGAATATCACTGCGCTTTTTACGTTCTGCTATCGGTGTATTTTGCTCAATATCAAGCATTTTTGTACCTGCACGTTCGGAATAAGTAAACACATGTAGTTGCGAAATATCCAACGATTCGATAAAACGGCATGATTCTTCGAACAACTCGGCTGTTTCGCCCCTCACGCCAACTATCACATCAACACCAATAAAAGCATCTGGCATCAACGATTTTATTTTTTGGACTTTATGTTCAAAAAGCTCGCGATTATATTTGCGTTTCATTAGCTGCAACACTTCGTTCGTTCCCGACTGAAGTGGGATATGAAAATGTGGCATAATGTGCTTGCTGGTAGCCACATAGTCAATTATTTCGTCGGTAAGTAAATTTGGCTCTATCGACGAAATACGAAAACGCACATCGCTCTCAATGGCGTCAAACGCTTTTACCAAATCAAAAAAACTTTCACCATTCAGTTTTCCAAAATCACCAATATTAACTCCAGTGAGCACAATTTCTTTGGCACCAGCTTCAATTGCTTCGAGCGCTTTCTGTACAGTTTGTTCAATATTGGCACTCCTACTCCTACCTCTAGCAAAAGGAATGGTGCAATAAGTGCAATAATAATCGCAACCATCTTGAACTTTCAAAAAATAGCGCGTGCGATCGTCTCGCGAACACGATGGCTCAAACTCCTTGATTTTGTTTATTTTAGTAGTATGAACTTCGGCAGGTGCATCTGTTTCAATATTGTGAAGATACTCTAAAATGCTGAATTTTTCGTTCGCACCGAGAACCAAATCTACACCTTCAATTTTCGATATTTCGTCGGGTTTTAGTTGTGCATAGCATCCGGTAACCACCATTATAGCGTTGGGATGCAGTCTATTGAGCTTGCTTATAGCTTGACGGCATTTTCGATCGGCAGTATCGGTAACAGAGCAGGTGTTTATAACGCACACATCGGCTTGTTCGCCAGCGCGCGCTTTTACAAATCCTTCGTCGGACATTTTTTTGCCAATAGCCGACGTTTCGGCAAAATTTAACTTGCACCCCAGCGTATGAAATGCTACTTTCTTATTGTGAAAAACAGTTGTATCTATCATGAATTTTTTGATGCCGAAAAGTACTTATGAAGTGATTGAAAAGTACTATAAATATAATGATGCAAAATTACTAAAAATAAAAGAATTACTCAAACGACAAATGTAACAGCAAAACAACTGAATTTGTTTTAATTTATATTATTCACATTATTAGGCAGTTATAATTTTTCAACGAATTTTAATAATTTATTTTATTCCCTTTTTGCAAAATTTGCCGTATCTTAGCCTTTCAAATTCGAAAAACATAATTTTTTAACAAAAACATACTTTCTATTATGGACAACACATTATTAAACGAAGTGGTAGCTAAAGCACAGTCATGGCTCGATGGAAATTACAACGATGAAACAAAAGCTGAAATCCGACGTATGCTGGATGCCGACGACAAAACAGAATTGATCGAATCGTTTTACCGCGATTTGGAATTTGGAACGGGTGGTTTGCGTGGAATTATGGGCGTGGGCACAAATCGAATGAATATATATACTGTTGGTGCTGCCACACAAGGACTTAGTAATTACTTGAAGGCTCAGTTTTCGGATGTTCCACAAATAAGTGTCGTAATAGGCCATGATTGCCGCAACAATAGCCGCTTATTTTCTGAAGTTTCGGCAAATATTTTTTCATCAAATGGCATTAAAGTATATTTATTCGAAGACCTCCGTCCTACCCCCGAAGTTTCGTTTGCTATACGTCATTTTGGCTGCCAAAGTGGTATCATCCTCACAGCTTCGCACAATCCAAAAGAATATAACGGTTACAAAGCCTATTGGAACGATGGTGCACAACTAGTGGCACCACACGACGAAAATGTGATTACCGAAGTTGAAAAAATTACGAATGTCGACGACATTAAGTTTGCGGGAAATCCTGATTTGATTCAAATTATTGGCGAAGAAGTAGATAAAATTTACATCGATGCAGTAAAAACTATATCGCTTTCGCCCGATGCTATCGAACGTAACAAAGACCTCAAAATAGTTTATACGCCTATTCACGGTACTGGAGTGGCACTTATTCCACGAGCTTTACGAGCTTATGGCTTTACGAATGTGATAAACGTGCCCGAGCAAGATGTGGTGAGCGGCAATTTTCCAACCGTTATTTCGCCCAATCCCGAAGAACCAGCTGCATTGGATATGGCTATCAAAAAAGCGATTGCCACTGATGCTGATATTGTAATGGCTTCGGACCCCGATGCTGATAGATTGGGTATAGCCGTAAAAAACAACAAAGGCGAATGGATTTTGGTAAATGGAAATCAAACTGCGCTGATGTTTATTTATTACCTTATTCGTCGTTGGACAGAATTAGGGAAAATAAAAGGCAACGAATATGTGGTTAAAACTATTGTTACAACCGAAATTATTAAAGAAATAGCCTCTAAAAATAACATTGAGTGTTACGATTGCTTTACGGGCTTTAAATGGATTGCTGCTGTGATGCGCGAAAACGAAGGCATTAAAAACTACATTGGTGGTGGCGAAGAGAGTTATGGCTTTTTACCAGAAACATTTGTTCGCGACAAAGATGCCGTGTCGAGCTGTACGCTGATGGCCGAAATTGCTGCTTGGGCAAAAGACAATGGCAAAACAATGTACGAACTGCTTCAGGACATTTATATCGAATATGGTTATGGCAAGGAAAAAGGCATATCTGTAGTGCGCAAAGGCAAATCGGGCGCCGAAGAAATTGCACAGATGATGAGCGATTTCCGCACCAATCCTCCGAAAGAAATTGCAGGTTCACCAGTTGTAATTATAAAAGATTACAAAACGCTGAAACTAAAAAATGTAGCAAGTGGCGATGAAAGTGTGCTCGACATGCCTACTACATCCAATGTTATTCAGTATTTTACGGCCGATGGCACTAAAATATCTGTTCGTCCGTCGGGAACTGAACCAAAAATAAAGTTCTACATCGAAGTACGTGGCGAAATGAAATCGCGTGCCGACTACGATGCCGCAGACGCAGCTGCTAACGCTAAAGTAGAAGCAGTTCGCGCCTCGCTTGGCGTATAATAGCTTAGAGATTTTTTTCAAAATCAGCTACAAGAGTTTTACTACGATTGAATACAATCAATTTCACAGATTACACGAATAAAAAAATTAAATTTAAAATTCGTGTAATTTGTTCAATTCGTCTTCAATTCGTAGTTAAAAAATATTTATCTCTAATTCGTAATTAAAAAAATACAATGCTCAAAGAAACCGTATATAGTCCACAATCAATGCCCAATGGGCTACTTTCATTAATAAAAGCTATCTTGGTAGATTTCAAGTTAGGGCATAATTTGGGTCGACAGCTATTTGAGCGCGACCTCAAAGCCCAATACCGCCAATCGTTTTTGGGAATATTCTGGGCTTTTGCACCTGCATTTGTTACCGCTATGTTGTGGATTTTTCTGAATAGTTCCAAAGTCATTACCGTACAAGTTACGGGCATGTCATTCGCGCTGTTTACTACCACAGGTACGCTTATGTGGCAAATTATTACCCAAAGTCTTAATACCACCATGGGATGTGTCAACAGTGGTAAATCGCTACTTACAAAACTTAATTTTCCACGTGAGGCACTACTTATTCATGCTTTTTACACAATTTTATTCAATGTAGTAATTTTGCTTGGAGTAACTGTAATAATTTCCTCCTTTATGGGCTGGCATCCAACTTGGATTACACTTTTTTTTCCACTCGTAATGTTAGACTTAATGATTGTAGGTTTTGCCCTGGGGTTGCTCTTTCACTCTATTTTTAGCATGATTGCCGATTTTTCGAGAATAGTAACTATGGCGCTACCATTTATAATGTATGTGTCGGCAGTTATATTCCCAAAGCCAGTGGAGCAAGGATTTGCGCGCTTTGTGTTCGACATTAATCCCTTTACCCATCTTATCGTTTTTGCACGCGACATTTTCACAGGTCAAGCTTCGCAAAGCGGCTTAATGTTTTTGATTATCAGTACCGTAGCGTTATTACTTTTCTTAGTAGGTTTAATAATGTACCGCATTACTATGCCAATAATTATCGAACGTATGGGATCGTAGGAAGCTAATGTCATTATGGAAACAAATCCTGTTTATTACGGACTGACTGCCAAAATAGTTCTAAAAGAAATTGGTAAAAACAGAATTGGTTTAGTGAAAATTATAAAAAGCCGCATTATACAAAAAGATGCAGTCAAAATTGTTGCCACTGCCAACCAACTAAAAAGCGTAGCTCCCAAATTGGAAGTTACGCTTATTTGTACCCGAAATATCTGTTCCAAGTCAATTGCATTGTTGGAGCGCGAAGGAGTTGATATAGAGTTTGTAGAGTTGTAAACCTTGTAATGCGTAGATGAAAGATGACGTTAGAAAGCTTTCTTTTCGCAGAGTTACCACCATTTACATCAAACGTTTTTTTATTTCTTTATCAAAATCACTTTCAAACAATCTATCCTGAATAGTCCTATATTTTTCATATTCATTTTCGGCAAACTCTTTTGCCAGAGCAGCAGTAATTTTGCCTGAGTTCTGTAGAATTTCTTTTTGATTAAATTGTAGGAATGCATTTAGTTTTTCAGCCCAATCTTTCATTGTCATAACTTTCCCCTGCTCGGCTTGGTCTTCGGCATAATCCAGATACATCGAAACAATTCGGTTAAGTGGTTTTAGTTCCTCTTCTTTAAGATAGTTTTTTGCAATAGAAACGTCCGATTTTCTGATTTTGCCGCTTGGTGAGTTTTTCCAACTGGTTAAACCCATTTTTTCTTTTTCGTGATTTACGCGCGATACAATAATTTCAGCTGCCGTTTGCCCGGTAATTGCCCAATGTAGTTTGTTTTGTACGGTTGCAAAAAACTCTTTTGTAATTTCCGAATTGTAATCATAATCAATACTACACTCGGCATAAATATCTGTAATTTGCTGATAAAACCTTCGTTCCGAGCTTCGGATATCTCTGATTTTTTCAAGCTGTTCTTTAAAATAGTCTTTTCCGAATAATGGCTGTGGGCTTTTCAGGCGATTTACATCCATTGTGTACCCTTTAATAATAAACTCTTTTAGAACACCTGTAGCCCAAATCCTAAATTGCGTTGCTCTTTTGGAGTTTACACGATAACCTACCGCAATAATAGCATCGAGATTGTAAAATTTAGTAGGCTTAGTTTGCGTTTTATCAGTGATAGCGCCATGTTGAGTGGTTAGTTCCAAAATGGAACATACCACTTTCTCGTCCAACTCGCTGCTTTCAAAAATATTGTTCAGGTGTTTTGTAATGGCAGGACGTTGAACCGCAAAAAGTTCTGCAATTTTGCTTTGAGGCATCCATATTGTTTCGTCTTGCAACAAAACATCCACTTTAACATCTCCATTATCGGCTTTATAAAGTAAAAACTCCC
>JAIFKX010000329.1 GCA_020049335.1 Paludibacter sp.
AAAATGCGGTTAATCAATAGTTTATTTCAGTTTTTATTTGTAAATCATCTTATAAAGTTCTTATAAATCATCTTATAAATCTTCTTTTAAATCTTCTTTTAAATTATGGATTTAAAAGAACTGCTATTGGTTTATTTGTTTTTGCTGATTATCGTACATTCAATAGGGGTTTTAAAATGCGTTTTCTTCTTATAAAATTGAAATTCTGTCTTATAAAAATTGATTTTAATATACTGAAAATCATATTGTTACAGCTGTTTGTCTTATAAAAGTTCTTATAAAGTTCTTATAAAAGTTCTTTTAAATTATGGTTTTATAAGAACCCACTTTGGCTTATTAGTAGTACCTGAGTTGTCAATTATCTGAGCCATTCTAAGTTCAGCAATCAGATTTGTAACTTTGTTTTTACGTTGCGAATCGTTCATCCAATCGGGCAGTTTATTAAACAAGAGTTTATCAAATTCATCTCGTGTGGCACTTCCATGTTGTTTTAGGAATCCAATAATCAAGTCTAAATAATATTTTTTATCAAACGCCTTATTTTTAGTATATTCTGCTTTTTGTTGTGTTTTTTGGGCTGCATTTATCGAAAGAAAATAGTTTGGTTTTCGACCTTCAATTAATTTTTTTGTTCTCAAATACTTTTCATCGGCACTGTCTAACTTAATGTTTTTCTGTACCTTGTCGAGCATCATTATTTCTTGCAGTACAAGTTCTTTGTTGCGTGCCAAAACTCTGGCGTAGTCCAGATTAAGAATTTTTCCAACAATCTGAACTTTGACTTTATTGTCGGAGAAATCGTAATCCGGCATAGGGAAAAACCTATCTCGCTGGAAATTGAACATTCTTTTTATACCACCACCTGCCGTGTCCACCATTTTGAGATTAAACATGGCGTTAGCCAAGAATTTGTTTCTGTAATTTTCTTCAGGTGCATCGTCCATGATAACCTTATCAACGGAACCGGGAATAAATGAACCGTAATTTGAGAAAACTAATTTGTCGTCGAATTCAATGACGTTGATACGTCCACTTTTGGTATAGTCCTGGTGTGCAATACAGTTGTTCAAAGCCTCACGAATAGTATAAGGCTCATAAGTATCCACTTCTTCGGGGAAAAGCGTTCCTTCTTTGATATACCTGTATTTGAGGTTTCTTATTTTTGCATATATTTTGTCAACAGCTAACAAAAGCGGACAGCTTTCAATAGCATAATCTCGCTCATTGTTATTTGCATCTTTGAGCACCCATCGAATTTTAGCTTCGGCAGGCGATAAATAATGTTCACTTTCATCTTTTCCCAGCAGTAAAATAGCCGTTCGGGTAATTTTTCCTTTGATTGTAATTTTAGCCACATTCAAAAACTTAATGTCATCCCAGCTATCCACTTCGGCAGCTTTATCTTGAAATTTGGCTTTATAATTAATTCTTGCTTGTTCAATGGCTTTCTTATCAAGTGAATCAATATCTGCATCGGGAATTATTACAGCACTCCAATCAACACTGTTACTCTGATTTCTGATAGTTTCCTGTTTGTGTATATTTAGGGCCACTAACTCTTCACCATCTCTTGCATAATAATGACCATCATAAGCAATTGGAATGCCTTTTGGAGCTGACGGAATTTGAAATAACACGACACGTCCTTCAGGAAAATTCAATTCATAAATTTCAATAAAGCTTATGCGGTTTGTGGTTTTGTTTGCTATTTCGCCTTTTAAACTGTCTAAGTCTTTTCGGATTGGGCGATAATTACTTCCAACAATTCCGTGCGATTTATCTTCAACTCCGAAAACCAACCAAGCGCAATCCAATCCTTTCAGATTAGCCTCGTTACTTAATGCTGAGAAATATTTACCCAACTTATTAAAATCATAAGAGTTTTTCGCTTCTTTAAACTCAACAACCTCTGTTTCAGAAGGCATTGAAACTAATAGATTGAATATGTTTTTTATTTCTTCCTGTGTCATAAAAATAATTGAATCGATTATTATGGAAGATTATTTTAAAATAATTCGGATATTGTCTCTATTTTTACCCATGCTGATTGCATCAATGTATTTTTTGAATGCATCAATGGCTTCGTCGGGCGTAAGTGGTTTACTGAATGTTACTTTGAGGCTTTCGGTAGTCAATTCCACTTTGTCCAATCCTTTGTGCAAAGTTTGAATTAAGGTACAAATACGCTTGGCGTTGGTGGTATCGAGTTCAGCTGCTCCATTCAGAAAATCGCTCAATAACTTCTGATCAGCAGACTCTAATAAACTCAAATTTTTAGTTGCTCCCGGGTCTTCCAATGTTTCACGAATTGTATTATCCCACGTTTTGAAAATATCGTCTAATTCGGTGCGTAACTGGTCAACGTTTTTTTGCTTTTTATCCACATACTCCATTGGGTTAAAGCCCTGATAAGGAGCGTGCAAAATGGCTTCTTTGCTGACTTTACTATCAGCTACTACCAACTTTTGAATATCCGATAACCAAAGTGCATACGAATTTACCGATAGAAAATTTGCATCTTTCAGCAAATCACAAATTGCTTTTTGATTGGAGTTTAGTACTTTGCTTTTTTGCGTTTCTTCCAGTTCGCTAATACGGTTTGCAAGGTATTGCGTTAAGTACCAATCGGCATATTCGCTCCGCAGTTGTTTTAGTTCCGCTTTGTAGTTGGTAATTTTGGCATCTTCCTGATTGTTCAATACTTCTGGGAGTTTGTCGATAGCTTGCTGTATATTGGACAGCAATGGGATATTTGGAATATACTGTTTTGCTTGCAACAGGTAATTTATTTCCTGATCGAATTCTTTTGTAAGTTCAATGATTTTTTCGACTAACACTAATACTTCTTTTCCTTTCAGAATTTCAGATAAATCCTCTGAGGAGTATTTGAAGTTTTTCAGTTTGGCTTCGGAGGTATAATTGCGTAAACTATCGCAGAAGCCTTTGAAGGCTGTTAATTTGATATGATATTTATGGGCTTTTCCAGCATCAATAAGCACCACATTTCTAAAGCTGTATTCCTGTCCTACTTTATTTTCAGCATAAGCAGCTCTGTTGGCAAAGTTTTCAACTGATTTTGCCAATTCAATGTAGGGTTGATCGGTTTTAAGTTGGTTGCTCCAGTCTTTTCCGGTGAGTGAAATAAACATTTCACGAATGGCAGCCAAATTCAGCTCTTTCGGACGGCGAATGTGTGAGAAAAGAAAATAATCACTTTTATCCAATGATTTGAGAATGTCGATATTGGTTGAATTAACGGTTTTACCTGACAGGGTAATTTCAATTTCGCCCAATGCTGCCAAGGTAGCTAATACGAGAAATTCCAAATCGGCTTCGATTTCAAATTCTTTTGAAATCCAAAGATTGGTTTCAGACCATAAACAGGTAAGAATTTCATCTCTATTCAGCACCATGCCTTCCCCTTTATCTCCCAACAGTTTTTTAATGCTTCGGGCATAAATGGAATGGCTGACATCTAACATACCAGGCACATAAAGACCTAAACCGTTTAGTATGGCTTCTGCATCACGGTTACTTTGCTGAGGAGTAGCAATTTTAGTGAGTGCTTGCTTAATGAGTTTGTCGAAATTATCCTTGCTAACCTCGCCATTCAAATTTGTGAATTTCGGGTAGTTGGGATTTTCTGCTTCAAAATAGTTTTCTAATAAATTGGAGGAAACTGCATTAAAGATTTGCATTTTAGAAGAACCAGCACCTGGCAATGGAAATGCTTTCAATATGGTTTGTTTACCCATATAATCGACTCGGGTATTTTCTAAATACTCGCTGTCGAAAATTTTACGACAGTTATCAAAAATGGTTTTAATTTTTTGAATGTAAACTGGTTTTTGTGTTGTATCAGCAGAAGCTTCGAGCGATTTTGCTGCGCCATACAGGTTTATTTGTTGCTTAAAGTCGTCCGACAATTTGTCCATTATGAAATATACTTCATCCTGACTTGGGGAATATGCTTTCTTTGTATCGTCAAAAATTGGCATGGCATACATGTAAAAATGTTGCCGTGGTTGTGTTGTTGACCTTTCGTTTGGATTTCCGAAAAAGATATATCCTGACCGGAATGTTTTATGCGATTTCCAATCAATCTCATGTTCCCAAATATCCCAACCAGAACGATACGGATTGGTTTCTAACGGAAGAACAGCTTCAAGGAAACGGAAGAAATAACTGTCTTTAGTTGAAGGTGACATTTGCCCAGCGTAATCTTTGATACGTTGGTCGAAATTGACACCACCTTCAACCCGTAAATGATATTCAAAATTATCGGCGTTTTGGTCAAAGTATTGGCCAGAAGTAGCCGTAATAATCAATTTCGCAGTTGAATCGATTATGTCCATCAGCATTTCACGCTCATCGGCAATTGCATCTGTGTAGCATAAATCATCTAATAATTGTTCAGCATTCACACCGTTTTGCTTATTCAAATCGGCTTGCAAAATCTTTATAGCTGCGGCATTGGTAATGCGTTTTGCAATTGGTTTTTTAGCCGCACGAACTCCAATCAGGTTTGTTTCAATTTTATCGTGAATGGTATCGGTAATTTCTTTTACTTTCCGAACATCGGGAATTGACATCAAGTCGGTACTTCCGGCCATGTCTGTCCAATACATATCGTAGGTGATAAGTCCCGGATTGTTAGCGGGAACTTCTGTATCTATAATTTTCTGAAATTGAGCTGAAAGCGTTTTTAGAATCTCGCGTTGGCTTTTACCACTTTTGATTAATTGAAAGTTTTCGAAATAAGAAGGGTGAACCGGGTACAACTCAACGTATTCTTCAATTCTCGAATGTATGTTTGAAAACAATGCTAAGAATTGATTTAGGTGTGTACGAATTTTTTGTTTTTGGTGTTCGTCTTTGCGAAGCAGACGTTTTTTAACAACAAAAGAAACATCGTCCTTAGTAATGGCAATATCTCTGTAACGGTCTTTTACCTTGAGCAACATTTGTGCAGCAAACTGAAATTCAGGGGAATGGTAAATCATTTCCTGAACGCCAAATATCACTCTAAATTTTGAAGAGTCGGAAGCTAAACCCAATGCCTGTAAAACCTGTAAATCACTGTTAAGTTTGGCAGGATCATCACTTCTTCCTTTAAGGTATGATAGCATTTCATCAATCACAATCATAACACCTTTATCAGGATACTTTTCTTCAAATTCTGCCATCATCAATTGAAGCTTTTCCAAATAGCTTTTTGGACCATGACCTTCAAACGAAAACTCTACTCCGTTCTGGGCTAAAAAAGTGCTTAATCGATAGGTAACGACTTCCCATAAACTTTCTGAATTTCCTAATTCAAAACGAGTAACTTTGTATTTACCCGCAATTTTATTTAATTGAGTTTTGGTTTTATCGTTTGTAACCAAATTGAGCAAATCTGCATTTTCAGCAATCAACGAAACAAGGGACATTAAATGCGATTTACCTGTTCCATAATTACCAACCACTTGTAGCCCGAAAGTTTCTTCCAAGGTGTTGTAATCAAGAATTTTGCATATTGTTGGTATGAATGCAGTTTCATAAGCATTAGAAAATACAAAAGTACTCACAAGATTTTTCTGATATTCTACATCACTTGTTCTACTGAATTTAATTACCTCGTTAATTGGCTCAAATTGAATTAGCTCGCTGTATTTCATGGTTATATGGAATGAATTAGATAGTAATATGACTGATATTGGTTAAATCGAGTTGTAAGCCTTTGTTTTTAGAGAGAAAATAGAGTTTGTTTTTTTCCATCTCACCTTCCCAATAAACAATTAGAGTTTGATTTTTGGAATGTACATCTAAAAAATGGATAAAGTCAAATTTTAGTGATTTTTCAAATAAAATCCCCAAATTGCTTAATGCTGTATATTTGCCAATTTCAGGGTGTGTGCTTTCACTATTTTGCATGATTGATTCCAATTTATCTGACGCCACCATACTTATTTGTTTGTGGTTTATTTGCTTTTCGATTGCTGTTGATAGTTCAACCCCTAAATCGACAAAAGCCAATTCATCTGGTTTCTCCTGTGATAGAATGATAAGTCTATTACGAGGTGATTTTTGTAGAAAAGTTTCGATTTTATTGGTTTTGATTGTAAACATTTTATAGAAAAATCAAAAAAAAAGTTTGATAAATAAAAGATTTACATCCTGATTATTAAGAATAAAAAATTAATTGGCAAAGGTAGAAAAAAAATGTGAAATGGCTTTGACAATTATCTTTAACACATTGCAAATAATTAATAAAAAATTATGCAAAGATAAAGTGTGGTTTTGACAGCTTATGACAATGACAAAAAATATATATATAAAAAAACAAAGAGGAGTTTAGAGGCTGCTCTTTGATAGAATTTAACATGAAGAAAATGAATAGCAAAATATCAAGGTTGTTTTTCTACGGATACATACAAAATTAGCTTATAATTTTAGGAGTTTAGGGTTTACTTATTTTGGTTTGAGAGCTTGGTAATATCTTTTTATGCCAATTATGTGTTGGCTTACGCTTTTGTTTTTGCGTTTGTCATAATTTATTTTTTGGTTTGCAATAAAATTTATTTATTGTTTTTCGATAAATATATTTTGTTATTCAAAATATTTTGTTTTACTTTGCAGCGTAAATGGATGAACAATTTAGGGTTGTTATCCGTTCAGAAATAAAACATTACAAACAATTTTTTTAACAAATAAGTATGAAACAGTTTTTTAAATTCACGTTGGCAACTATTTTAGGTGTATTTTTAGCATCTATTCTTAGTATGTTGCTGTTTTTTGGTATTGCTGGCGCCATTGCTGGTTCGTCGGAGGAGGTGGTTGAGATAAGCGAAAATTCGGTTTATCAACTCGACCTCGAAGGTACATTAGTAGATCGTTCGGAAGACGATCCTTTCTCGGGAGCATTTGCCGAAGCTTTTGGACAAGAAGAGCAAAAGGTAATTGGTCTGGACGATGTGTTGGCTAATATTAGCAAAGCAAAAGCCGACGAAAATGTAAAAGGTATTTACCTCAAAGGCGGCATGTTGATGGGTGGTTATGCTTCGATAAAAGAAATTCGCGATGCGTTGGTGGACTTCAAAAAAAGTGGTAAATTCATTGTGGCATACTCCGACAATTACATGCAAAAAAACTACTATTTAGCTTCGGTGGCCGACAAAGTGTTGATTAATCCCGAAGGCATGTTGGAACTCAAAGGACTTTCGGCTGAATTAATGTTTTTCAAAAATACGCTTGATAAATTGGGCATCGAAATGCAGGTTGTAAAAGTGGGTACTTATAAATCGGCTGTTGAACCTTACATAAACACCAAAATGAGCGATGCTAATCGGGAACAGGTAAACGTTTTTCTGGGTTCTATCTGGAAAAATATGGTGTCGGAAGTTTCGAAATCGCGCAAAATTTCACCCGAGAACATAAATCTGTATGCCGACGAAATGATGATGTTTCAACCAACAGCCAAACTCAAACAATATGCACTTGTTGACTCGCTGGTGTATGCCGACGAAGTGGACAGCATTATTGGTAAGTATGTAAAAGACTTTAAATTGGTAGAACATAGCGACATGAATAAGGTGGTTGAGGACGAGAAGTTTGAAAAAGACAAAGTGGGTATTATTTACGCTGTAGGTGGCATTGACGGTGGCGAGAGTGACGGTATCAACTCCGAAAAATTGGTGGAAACCATCAACGAAGTGGCCAAAGATTCGAGCGTAAAAGCAGTTGTTTTCCGTGTAAGTTCTCCCGGTGGTAGTGCTTATGGTTCAGAGCAAATTTGGCGTGCACTTACCAAGCTGAAAGCTAAAAAACC
>JAIFKX010000322.1 GCA_020049335.1 Paludibacter sp.
GGCGTAGATGCAGAAGGCGTACAGCCCGACTATGGGTTTGCCCAACACAATGGATCGGGCCGACAAATCTACTTAGCCAATTACGGCAAAGAATTTATAGATGGCTTGTTGGATTATTTAGTATTTACTGCAGGTACCTATTTCCAAGTGCCCGATAACAAAATAGCGGTATTGGAAAATCTATTTCTGACAAATTTAAGCTGGACCAGTTTTCGTAACATCATAGATCAGAACATGTATGGTCGATTCCCCGAAGCAAACTACGAAAGCACCCTCAGGGCACAATTATATACTTTGTTGAGTATAAATACTCCTCAAAAAGCGGAACTGCAAAAACTTTATAATTGGATGACCCGAAACGTGCTGAATAATGCAACGAACGTACAGGTTGGAAATAAAATGTTTTGGCGATTCGATTATATGGTACACAAAGGCACAAATTATATGGTGAGCACCCGCATGACATCGACGCGTACCGTTGGCTGCGAGAGTGGAAATGGAAGCGGACTCTCAAATTTCTATACCGGATCGGGAGTGAATTATCTGTATGTAACGGGTGGCGAACGCTACGATATTGTTGCCAATCAGAACTGGAGAAGACTGCCCGGAGTTACCGCACCTCAAAAGTCCATTTCAACAGCATTGCCCTTGGTAAACATGGGCGACAACGGTTCAAATCTCAATGCTTTTGCCGGAGGCGTTTCGGATGGAAAAACAGGTGCGAGCGGATTTATTTTCGAAAAGTCGCAGACCGAAATTAAACTGAAAGCTTACAAATCGTACTTTTACTTTCCGGAGTATTATGTGTTGTTGGGTGCAGGCATAACTGCCGGGGCAAACTACAATGTACCTTTTGCCACAACTGTAAATCAGGTAAAATACAACAACTCTTTCACCATCGACAATAACGGAACCGACTTGACCGTCTCGGCTGCTCAAACGGTTCAACCACTCACTTCAAACTGGGCATTACTGAATGGTGTTGGATATCATTTTATAAAAAATACGGGATTAAACTATCAAACCAGCACTATAGGCACTAAAACCGTAGCATGGATTGGGGTAAATCATGGAAATTTGCCATCGAACGAACAATATGCTTACGCTGTATATCCACAAACAATTTTACCAATTTTGAAAAACAAAGTAGCCAGTCCGTCATTCGAAATTTTAGCCAATACCGCAAGTTCACAAGCAGTGTACGACAAAAACTCATATACCGTACAAGCCGTATTTTATACTGCAGGCATTGTTAACTTACCCAATAATCAGGGTAGTTGTCAGGTAGATAAGCCGGCGGTAGTTCAGGTAAAGTGGACAGCCGATTCGGTTTATGTAACGGCGGCCAATCCCTATTGCGAAACGACGCCAATTACCAGTCTAAAAGTAACTCTGACAGGCTTACTTTGCAGCAATAGCACCGATGGAAATAATACATCAATTGTAAACTTCAACATGCCGCAAAATGCCTATCAGGGACAAAGTATCACAAAAGGAATTTTGAAAATTACAACAGGTATAGCTTCGGTAAACTTACCAGCCTTATCTTTCTTTCCCAATCCGGTAAAATCGGGCGAACCGTTTATCTTTAGCATACCCGAAACTATTGATCCCAAACAGCATATAGTCATTTACGATGTAACAGGCAAATCGGTAATACAACTACAACCAACATTGAATTCGAATAATCTAAAACTAAACACTGAGCAGCTAAAGCCCGGGGTATATGTTGTAAGCTACAAAAACAGGATTGGAAAACTAATTATTCACTAAAAAAATTGCTATAAACAATTGCACCCTGCATAAAAGCAAATTAAGAACTGCTTTTGTGTGGGGTGTTTTTTTTTGCACTAATATTCCGCATATTCGGATATAATCCATATATAACCCGTATATAACTCGTATATATGGATTGTTTTTGTATTAAATCTGAATTATGTATAGTTGTATTAGCTTACAGCTACGGTAATGATACGAAAAAAAACTCCCATTTACTACAAACACTTAAGCAAATGGACAAATATAATACACTATTGTAAAATACTTACCTCACCCTTACCCCGATAGCTATCGGGGCTCCTTGAGTAGAGGCAACTGCGGTCTGCAATAAATAAAATTATGCGATATTATTTTATTCCAATTACTTAATTTGAAAAAAAAACAACTTTTTCATGTAAAAATATTGTATTTCGATAAAAATGTGTAAATTTGTGATTTAAAACAGTGTTGTCAAACATATTTTTCACAAAAACACAATATGGCGAGAAAAAGTACTATTGAATTGAAACCTTTAGAAGAGGTGTTAAATTTTTGGGACGTATTAACCCCCGATGAACGACAATATTTACGTAACAACCATACAGTTCAAACTTTTAAAAAAGGAGAAATACTTACATGCGAAGGAGATGTGCCAACGCACATTATGACTTTAGAGGCAGGTAAGTTAAAAGTATATAAAGAAGGCGTTGGTAGTAGAACTCAGATTATTCGCATGTTAAAGCCAGGCGAGAATTTCAGCTATAGAGCCATGATAGCCAACGAGTTATACAACACTACAGTCGCAGCCTTCGAATCTTCAACTGTTTATCTAATAAAAAAAGACATTTTTATTTCCATTCTTCGACATAATAATGCACTTTGCTTTCGCTTTCTCGAAGAACTTGCAACTGACTTGGGAGCTTCGGATGCTCGCACGGTTAGTCTTACTCAAAAACATATCCGAGGAAGATTGGCTGAGGCTTTATTAATTCTAAAAAAGAATTATGGATTAGAAGCTGACGAAGCAACTATCAATATTTATCTTTCGCGCGAAGATCTTGCCAATTTATCAAATATGACAACCTCAAATGCTATTCGTACACTTTCGCAGTTTGTAAACGAACATCTCATAGCCATGGATGGACGAAAATTAAAAATTATTGACGAAGAAAGATTAGTAAAAATCAGTCGATTGGGATAGTAGGAAGTTTGTAAGGTTTGTAAGGTTCGTAAAGTTCGTAAAGTCTATAAAGTTTCAAATATAATCTATCATCTTATCAACACATCAACACATCAACACATCATCTCATCACCACATTAAACGATGACTCCAGCACAAATTCACGAAACATACAAGTCTGTACTTTCAGCATTAACAGATGGCAAATTAAAATATGCTTTCGAAAAAGCGCGCCTGCTAGTAGATGAACTTCAGGAAGGTTCATTTATTGATAGATTTGATGAATTAAAACAAAATTATAAATTACTACTCGACTATTTCATACAGGGAATGGACGATCCACATCGTAAAATTATATTAAATAAATTAACCTCTAAATTATTTTGCTTGACCTGCGAATTGCGTGAAGAATTGATGTACAGAAATGCTTCGAATTTTGAATACCTTCAAAAACGCTATTTTCCGCATCGTTTGCATTTTGCATCGTACCAAAAACTAACCGACTCGCTGGATTATTTTGAAACAAATACCGAAGAAAATTTAATTAACCTTAACGGGCGACGAAATTACGAGCAACTCATTCAAGATGCATTTGCTATTCTCTGGTTAACAACTATTTACAAAAATAATGAGCTTGCATTGTTTCAAAAAATAACGAGTAAAGTAAATGCTGGTAGGCTCGAGAAAAATTTGGCCGTAACAGCACTAACGCTGAATTTATGGCGCATGTTCGACGAAGAAAAAATGCAACTATTACTCGATTGCTGTTCGCACCCTGATGCCGAAGTGAAACAACGAAGTTTGGTTGGTTTGTGCTTTGTTTTAGCACGTTACAATCCGTTTATACCTTTTTTTCCAGCTATACGCAATAGATTAGTGCTTCTGGCTGATGAAAATAGCACTTCTGAAAATTTTAAAAACATAATTATTCAGATTATAGGAACGGTAGAAACTGATAAAATTACAAAAAAATTACGCGAGGAAATTCTACCAGAGGTAATGAAAATAAGTCCATTGCTAAAAGACAAAATGGATGCCGACAGCCTACTAAAATCAGATGAGTGGGAAGAAGCAAATCCAGAATGGCAGGAAATAATCGAAAAAAGCGGCGTTCAAGATAAGCTTCAAGAGCTTACAGAATTACAATTGGAAGGTGCTGACGTGTATATGGGAACGTTTGCAATGCTGAAAAACTTCTCATTTTTCAACGATTTTGCTAATTGGTTTCTACCATTCGACTCATCGTATAGCACTATAAGTGAACTATTTGATGACAAAGAGCAATCACTTTTAACTGCATTTGTTGCCAACAATGCCTTATGCAATTCTGACAAGTATTCGTTTTGTATGAGTATACTGCAAATGCCAGAGGCACAGCGCAAGTCGCTCAAGCGGTCGTTCAAAATGGAGTCGGATCAGTTGGCAGAAATTGAAAAAGATCAGGCTATTTTAGCTCCTGAAATCTATTCTAAAAACATTTCTAAACAATACATTCAGGATTTATTTCGATTTTTCAAGCTGCATCCTAATCGAAACGATTTTTCGAACATGTTTGCTTCCGCACTTTTTATGCATCGCTCCTACTTGTTTGATATTTTATCGGCTGGCAGCGAATTAAAATCAACAGTAGCTGAGTTTTATTTTGCTAAAAGTCAATATCAACAAGCCATCGAATTGTTTCACGAATTGTTGGACGAAAATGAACCTACAGCTGCTGTTTTTCAAAAAATTGGATATTGTTATCAACAATTATCAGATCTTAAAAGTGCTCTCGAAGCATTTTTAAAAGCAGATATCATTCAGCCAGACGATTTGTGGACAACTAAGAAGATTGCATTATGCTATAAGCTATTAGGGAATTTCGAAAAAGCGCTTGAATATTATAAACATGCCAATTTTTTGCGTCCAAATCAGCAAAAAGTAGCCTTGCAAATAGCCAATTGCCACCTCGAATTAGATCAATACAAACAAGCGTTAGAAATTTATGCTGGGCTTGAAGTTGCCGACGAAAATAATCAGAAAGTGCAAAGAGCCATCGTATGGTGTGCTTTCATCTCGGGGAATAATGCCCAAGCACGCTATTATTCACAACGGATACTCGAAAATCAACCACTTTCGACAGACTACATTTATGCGGCTTATATCGACTGGACTGACAAGCATTTTAAAGAAACAATTTTACATTTAAAGCAAGCCATCTTATTGGATAACAACGATTCAGCTAAAGTATATAATAAAATAATCAACGATATAAAACGTTTGCAAGAAGCAGGAATATATTTGTCCGAACTTAATTTAATTTGGGATGGAGTGAATGATTAGTGTCAGCTAAACTTATTTCACTCACATCTAACTCTATTTCGCCAAACTCAACCATAGCATTAAAAAGTCGAATGGTTTTGTAAAATGTGATATCTTCTTTGCGAATTTCTTTTTCCACTATTTTGCCTAAGTTCAACAAAAACGAACGTTGAGTACCGTATATTACAGGTATACGTGGCGTACACCATTTTTCACCATTCCACAAAGCAATATTATAGTAAGAAGCATCGCTCAAAAACCCATTATTCAGCATCAGAACATCGTCGCAAATACCTTTTTGAGCAAAAGCCATATTTATATCTTCGCGCTTTACCGATTTGAAATTAGTAGGTTCTATTTGCGTTTCAATTAATTGCAGCGAGCGAATTTTTCGTGACGTATAAGGCACAAATTCAATGAGTTGAATAGATTGATTAAATACGATACGGCATTTAAACAGGCCAATTTGAGGAAAATTTTCAGCTGTTAAAATCTTCACCAAATCAAAAGCTTTTTTCGAAGGAAAAAAATGTTCAAAAACGCCATCAACCCGCACTTGATGAAATGGCAAACGATAAAATTGCCCATCCAATAGTTTTATGGATTCAATAAATTGGCACATACACTTTCTGTATTAATTCGTCGTACTCGCTTTGCAAATCGCTTTTTGATGTAATACCACCACCACTTTTGAAAATTAGCTTATTACCCTGCTGTTCAACAAAACGTATCATCACAGCCGAATTAAGATTTCGTCCATCGAAATAGCCAAAAACACCCGTATAAAAACCACGCTCATAGCCTTCACAAGCTTCAATCAGTTGCAATGTTTTGGGTTTTGGAGCACCACTTATAGAACCAGCTGGCAAAATTGAAAAAAGTATCGAACCTAAATTCTGTGCATAATCGGTCGGTAAATTACCAATAATTTCGGAGCTTACCTGCAATAATTCACCTTTATTAGTAGTCAGCTTTTCGATATAACGATAGCGCTTCACCTCCACCCTATCTGCTACCATGCTCAAATCGTTTCGAATCAAATCGACAATTGTAGCATGTTCGGCACATTCTTTTGCATCAGCTAAAATAAGTTGTTCGGAATTGGGAATTGAAGCATCAATTGTACCTTTCATAGGATATGAAGCAATTGTACCATCTGTAATTTTCACAAAACTTTCGGGCGAGATTACAACAAATTTATCGCGCAACCATAACTTATATTTGGCTTGGCTTCGATTGTAAATCTCCTCCAATGATAAGTTCGTTTCTATTCGGGTTGGTTGCGTTAGGTTTACCAAAAAAGAATTTCCTTTGTGAATTTCGCTCTTTATAAATTCGAATTTAGGCTGATAAACCGTTTTCGATATTGGAAATACTTCCCAAATTAATGTATTAGAACATGACTGTTTAGTAACTTTATCATCATCAAAAATATTGGTTCTAATATAGTCATTATCTATATTTTGACCTTCAATAACATAACCATATTCTGCTTTGAAATCGAGTATAAAAAGAAACGATTGACTGTTGCCAGCCAATCTGTTCATGTCCGAAATCAATTGATTTCTATTTAATAAAGTATATGGAAAATTTACAGTCATTATGGAGGCTTGCCTTATTTTTCAATACAAAGCAAACGTCCGTTTGTTGGGTCAACAAAAACTTTCAACTTCTTAGAGCCGAAAACATCAGCCGATAAGGGTACAACAATTCCAAATTGCGGCATTTCTTTATTTATTGCACACAAAGTGGTCACACCATCTGTAAGGTCAATTTGCGTTTTGGCTGGGTAAATTGTATTAATTGTTTCAGCTTCGTTATTTTTAGTTTTAGCCAAAGGAGCAATCGTTTTAATCACTTCAGGTTTAATGCTTATAAAATAAGGATTTCCCGATAAATCGTCAGTCGATACAATCCCTTTAAACATTGAAAAACGAAAAGCTATCATCTCATTTACGGCCGAATCAGCACGAATAATAATTATTTTTTTTTCGGTCGTTGAAATTGATTTACCCACAAAAAGCTCCGTTAATTCTTTCTCCGATTTATTTAATCCATCGAGCATAGCTTGCATCGAAGTGCCATCGGCAGGCGCATGTTCCAAATCGCCAGTCAATATACTCAAACGACTTTCGCGAATGCGATAAATTTGTTTGGCTGCCCCTTCGGCAAGTTTAGCTACCGAACCAGCCATCATATATTCCTCGCCAAGAGGCAACAACGAATTAGTCGATAGTGGCTCAGCATTTTCGTAAACCGATGAATTTTGAACTAAATTTGGTACAGATTTACAAGGCGAATTTACGCCACATAAAATACCATTTTCGTTAACCGACAATTGATTTAAAGCACTTTTCGGAGCTGGGTGAATCACGTAAGTACGCTTCATATCAGCTACTGGAATAGTTGTGAGCTTAACAGACTTTAAGCGAAAAGATGTCTTTTCGTCTAAAGCAATTTGGTTTGTAGCCAAATAGCGTTCGGAGTATTGAAAATAAACACCCGGTTTGCGACTTGTTTTTTCGAATTCAACTTCGATAGCAATTTCCAACTTTGGAAG
>JAIFKX010000284.1 GCA_020049335.1 Paludibacter sp.
CGAAATGTTTAACCGAGAAAGATGGTTTAAAGAATATTATTTCCGCTGGAAACAATACCGCTTAATGAAAGAATTTCTAAGTACTAAGAACGTAACAATATTAAATGCCACTGAAGGTGGATTATTAGATGTTTTTGAGAGAGTAAATTATATTGATTTGTTAAAAAAATCTCTTTCTAATGAAAAAACTCATTAAAAAAATCGGTCGTAAACTTTTACGTTATTTGTATCCACAACTAAATCAATTAAATAGATTGGTGGATATGGCAAATGAAGTAAGTTCGATGCGAGCTATTAGCAGTGGGGATTACAATAATACGATAGATACTACCGCTTTGTGTTTTCATCCTTATCATATAGTCAATTCTGTAATAGGGAGTTACACTTACATTGCCATCAACTCGACTATAAACAATACCACTATTGGCAAGTTTTGTTCCATTGGGCCAAATTTAATCTGTGGTTGGGGTATTCATCCTACCAATGGCATAAGTACAGCTCCCATGTTTTATTCCACCTTGAAGCAAAATGGAATAACATTTTCGGATGTGGATAAAATTCAAGAACTTAAACCAATTACAATTGGTAACGATGTATTTATTGGTGCAAATGTAACGATATTGGATGGCGTAACTATTGGCGATGGTGCTGTTATTGGAGCAGGCGCAGTGGTCTCGAAAGATATACCGCCTTATGCTATTGCAGTAGGTTGTCCTATTAAAGTGGTAAAATATCGCTTCGAACAAGATCAAATTGATAAACTACTGAAAATCAAATGGTGGGAGTTCGACGAGGATAAACTGAAAGATGTGGAAAGATTGTTTTTTGATGTAAATGAGTTTATTGAAAAATATGAAAAAAAATAAAACATCAACTTTTAAATTTACTTTAAATGCTTTTCAATAGTTTTCCATTTTTATGGTTGGTATTAATTACATTTTTTTTGTATTATTTACCTCGATTGTCGAAATATCAAATTCACATACTTGTAGCATCAAGTTTGTTTTTTTATGCCTACAATAATCCGGTATTACTAATTTTACTATTAGTATCAGCAGGCATAAATATTCTTTCAAGTTACTATGTTGTATATGGAAATCAAAGTAACAGAAAGTTAAATGCCATTCTTGGCGTTGCAAGCAATTTAGTTGTGTTAGCTTTTTTCAAGTATAGTCCGTTATTTTCGAACACATTTTTAGAAACAGGCTCTTCTTTATCCGAATTTCTAATCAATATTCCATTACCCATTGGCATTTCATTTTTCACATTTCAAGGCATCAGTTTAGTGATTGATGTATTTAGTCAAAAATATTTTAAAGGCGAAGATATTGTTCCAGTTTCATTAATTACTCATGCTAAACAAACACTTTTTTTTATTGCATTTTTCCCTCAGCTAATCGCTGGTCCTATTGTTAAGGCACATGATTTTTTGCCTCAAATAAACAACAAACAATTGAAAGACATCAATTGGAATGGCGCATTTAAAAACCTTGTTACTGGATATTTTTTAAAAATGGTTATCGCAGATAATCTGAAAGATTTTACATTTTGGATAGCCTATCCTTATTTTCAACAACACTCTACTGTTGATTTACTTACAATGCTTTTCGGATTTTCGTGCCAAATATTTGCCGATTTTGCAGGCTACTCATTAATTGCAATAGGCTTAGCGCAAGTATTTGGATATAACCTAAGCCTAAATTTTAATTTCCCGTATATATCTTCTTCATTCAAAGACTTTTGGAAACGTTGGCACATCTCATTATCTTCGTTTTTAATGGAATATCTCTACTTCCCGTTGGGAGGTAACAGAAGAGGCAAATATAGAACTTATATTAATTTAATGATAACAATGCTTTTGGGTGGTTTATGGCATGGTGCTGCTTGGAGTTATGCTGTATGGGGTGGTTTTCATGGTGTAGCGTTAGCATTAGAAAGATTTATGTCCGAAAATTCAAAAGAAAGTAAAAACTTTTTTATCATCTTCTTAAAGCGCATAATGGTATTTGTTTTTGTTACTTTTGCTTGGTTACTTTTTAAATTACCTGAATTTTCGCATGTTATTGCTTATATAAAAGCTATTTATACAAATAGTTCGTTGAATTTCGACTGGACTTTATGCCTTAATATATTTATTTATTCACTTCCTGTTTTTATATATCACGCAATTTATTTATTGAAAGACAAAAAATATTTTGTTGTTTTTCGGAAACAAGAGTATTTAATTTATGGACTTTTATTGTTTTTGATTTTAACAAATAGTGGTTCGTCGGGTGCATTTATTTATTTTCAATTTTAAAAAAAATGATAAAAAAATCATTACTAATACTTTTAGTTTTATTCATATTATATAGCTTATTTATTTTTCTGAATCCAAAATTGGGTTCGGCTCAGCATCAATGGCAAGATAATCAAATAAAAGCCCAAAAATATATTTATGATAATTCAGATACAATTGATAATGTAATAATAGGATCTTCTTTGTCGTGCCATTTGATAATGGACAGTTTGCCAGGCTTTTACAACCTATCATTTAATGGTCTGAGTATTTTTGATGGTTTGAAAATTATTAAAAATAAAAACACATTTCCCAAAAACGTTTATATTGAAACGAATGTTATATTGCGTGAAGAGAATGCTGATTTTACAAGCTCTTTATTGAATCCAATATTATTTCATTTAAAAACCCATTTCATATCACTTAGAGCAGATAATCAGCCTGTTACAGTATTCATACACCTTTACACAGTTATGCATTATCAAATTTTGAATAAAATTCAAGTTATAAAAAGTAAGTTGAAAAGAAAAATCAAAAAAACACTTGGATTACAAAATTCAAAATCAAAAAAACCTCAGCCTGTTGAGAAAAAAGTTGAAGGTAAACCTGCTGTTCAAAAAGATGCATTATTTAAAGAGGTACTTCAAATGAGAATTACGAATTACTCAAAACCAATAGATAAAATTGAACTTCAAAATAGGTTGAAATCATTATCCGAATATGTGAAAATACTTAAAGAAAATCATGTTAATGTTTACTTTTTTGAAATGCCAGTAAACTCTAAGTTAATAGAATTATCACAGCCTAAAACTATTAGAAAAGAAATTCATAAGCAGTTTTCTGTAAATGCAATAAGTTATATAAACTCCGACAGTACAAAGTATCATACAACAGACGGTCTGCATTTGGGAGATTACACGGAGGCTATTAAATATACTTTATTCCTCAAAAATGAATTGAACAGGAATTACTAAAATTATTTTCTATATATTTGTATCATGATAAAACTCTCCATCATCACCATCAACCGCAACAACGCGGCAGGACTGCGCCGAACCATCGAAAGCGTGGTGAGCCAATCGTATACCGATTTTGAATATATCATTATCGATGGTGCAAGTACCGACGAATAAATTAAATATTTTAGGTAATTTTGCATTTTCAAGAAAATTCATACAGAACAGACAATGAGATACAAGATATTTATAAGTAGCGTACAAAAAGAGTTTGCAAGTGAACGTCGGAGTTTATCCGATTATTTGCAATTGCCTTCGGCACTTACTTTTGATGCTCTCAAAAAAGATCATGCCTCTTTTCCAAGGAATCCGCTTATTGCCGAATCGTTATATTTAGCCAAATATATCGAACGTATGGGTACGGGAATACAGGATATTGTAAAACACTGTGTAGAATTTGGTTTACCCGAACCGACATTTAAAATGACCGACACATTTGTAACTACTATTTATCGAAAAAGTAGCGTTGCTTTCGAAAAAGTAGGTGGTCAAATAGGTGGTGCAATAGGTGGTCAAATAGGTGGTCAAATAGGTGGTCAAATATCAGAAACTCAACAAAAAATAATTAGTCTAATAATTGAAAATAACAGAATTAGTAGAAATGAATTGGCTCTAAAGGTATCTATTAACGAATCTGCAATTCAAAAACATTTAAAAAAACTCACTGATTTAGATATAATTGAGCGAGTTGGCGGCACAAGAGGTTATTGGAAAATAAAAACTATAGTACTATGACCCTCTCCATAATCACCATTAACCGCAACAACGCGGCAGGACTACGCCGAACCATCGAAAGTGTTGTGAGCCAATCGTATACCGATTTTGAGTATATTAATAGCTATCAGAATAGCACTGAGCAAAATTTTTAGCAGTTAAAACAGTATTGCATGAATAACAGAATATTAAATATAATTGAGCAACACGAAAGCAGCAGAGTTGAATTTAAGTCAAATTTCAATTCCGACGTTATTGAAACAATATGTGCTTTTTCGAATGCTAATGGTGGTAATATATTTATAGGCATTAATAACAATCAGAAAATAATTGGGGTTCAAAATTTAAATCATGAACAGGTAAAAGATTGGGTTAATACAATAAAAATGAACACATTACCACAGTTATACCCCGATATTATGATACATGAGGTGCTGGGCAAGCAGGTAGCCGAGATAATTGTACAAGAATATCCGGTTAAACCTGTTGCTTGTAGAGGAAAATTTTTCAAACGTTTTGGTAGCTCAAATCATTTATTGCAAGCCGACGAAATTGCTCAACTGCAACTAATGAGTATCAATAGCTCTTTCGATTCATTTGTAGTAGATAAATCAATAGATGAATTAGATAGAAATTTAATTGACCAATTTTTTAAAGTTCTAAAATCACAAAATAGGATAAAACTTACTGATGATAATTTAGTAAACCTCGAAAAACTCGGGCTTTTAAAGAAACAAACACCTACCTTTGCAGCACTCTTATTGTTTGGTAATCATAATACGGGCATTCATATTGGTCGATTTAAAGAACGAGACCTGATTATTGACGATATTTTGATAAAATTGCCTTTGTTTGAAGCAGTAGATGAAGCTTTACGATTTATTCAGAAGAATATTTCTGTTTCCTTTCATTTCGAAAATCAATTAAAACGCATTGAAAAATGGCAATATCCAATTCCCGTTTTACGGGAGATATTATTAAACGCAATTATTCATCGCGATTATCAAAGCCCAAACGATATAATAATTAAAATTTTTGATCATTCGATTGAATTTATTAGTCCCGGAAAATTGATGGGTGATTTGAGTATTGATGCCTTAATGACCGATTTTTACATAGCGCTACATAGAAACAAATTGCTTTGTGAAGCTTTTTATTTGCTAGCCGAAGTAGAAAAATACGGAACGGGATTTATTCGAATTCGTAAACGATTGCTCGATTATCCTGATATAAAATTTGAAATTGAAAATACGGGTAGTTTTGTGAAAGTTTGCTTAACGGCTGTTGTTGAGCCAAATATACAGAACGAAAAAAGTGAAATTACAAAAATAAACACCGTCACTACAAATAGCTTACTTAATGATAAAAGTTTATTTTATAATAGTAAGGAGAAAAGTAAGGAGAAAAGTAAGGAGAAAAGTAAGGAGAAAATCTTATCATTGATTAAAACAGATAAGTATATTACAACTAGTATATTAGCTGAAAAAACACAGCTTTCGGTAGGGGGAATCGAAAAAATAATTAGATATTTAAAGATAAATAATATTATCACCCGCGTCGGTCCCGATAAAGGAGGATATTGGCAAGTAAATACAGTAGATGGCTCACAGAGCCTCACTCAGCAAGGAAATAAAGAAAATATTGAACCATGAATCCAAAACTCTCCATAATCACCATTAACCGCAACAACGCCGCAGGGCTGCGCCGAACCATCGAAAGTGTGGTGAGCCAAAGCTACACCGATTTTGAATATATCATTATCGATGGGGCAAGTACCGACGTAGAAACTAAAACCATACCCTCTATTTAGAGCAGCTCACTGAATAGATAAGAAAACGAATCAGTAATAAGTAAATAATACATGCTAACAGCCAACGAAATACAACAATATCTATCTGACATAGAAAGTGATAGAATAGAACGCACCATATCGGTAACAAATACCGATAAGTTTTGCGAGGCTATTTGTGCTTTTTCTAACGATATTTCGGGTAGTAGAAGCACAGGCTATTTGTTTATTGGTGCTTATGATAATGGATCACTATCAGGATTGAAAGCAACGGATATATTTTTGCGTACATTGGCAGCTATTCGGTCGGAAGGAAATATATTGCCACAACCAGCTTTAATCGTTTATAAACAAAGTTATACAGATGGCGATGTAGTGGTTCTGGAGGTTCAACCTTCTAATTTTCCGCCTGTGCGATACAAAGGTAAAATTTGGATACGTGTAGGACCACGCAAAGCTATTGCTAACGAAACTGAAGAACGATTGCTTATAGAGCGACGCACAGCTAATGCTGCCACTTTTGATGCTCGCCCGTGCTACGGTGCCACTATCGATGAGCTGAAAACCGATATTTTTAATGCTTATTATTTGCCAAAGGCGGTGGATAGAGAAGTGCTGAATACCGACAGGCGCGATATAAAGTTTAAAATGGCATCGTTGCGCTTCTTCGATTTTAAAGCCGATTGCCCAACCAATGCTGGCATGATGTTGTTTGGTAATAATCCGGAATATTATTATTTTGGCGATTATGTGCAGTACGTGCGTTTCGATGGCAAAACATTGGCAAGCCCCATTGTAAATGAGCATAAGTTTACAGGCGATTTGGTTAGCGTATTAAGTCAATTAGATTCGTTTATCCAAAGCACTATTGAGCAGAAGCACCCGGTTTTTGTAAGTGCACTGCGCGAAGAAACACGGCGCAGCTATCCACATATTGCCATACGTGAGCTAATTATGAATGCTGTAATGCATCGCGATTACGAGAGCAACGCACCCATCAAGTTTTACGAATTTTCGGACAGATTGGAAATTGTAAACCCGGGTGGATTGTATGGCAATGCGCGTCCCGAAAACTTCCCTACGGTAAACGATTATCGTAATCCCATTGTGGCCGAAGCCATGAAAGTGCTTGGCTATGTAAACAAATACAATAGAGGAATTTATAATGTGCAAACCGAATTGGTGGAAAATGGAAATGGAGAAGCTATTTTTGATTTTGATAAAATTACCGTGTTCGGGGCTACTGTGAACAACGCACTGGAACTGTTACTGGCTAAACTAAATATCGACCGAAAAGATTTCTTTGTAAATTATAAAGAAAATGAAACCGAGTCTGTAACTGATACCCTCGCAGGTGACACCAAAAATATTCTCAAATTACCAATGATAGAATCCCCATCCGAAGATGTCGGTAAAGATGTCGGTAAAGATGTCGGTAAAGATGTCGGTAAAGATGTCGGTAAAGATGTCGGTAAAGAATTTTCCCAAACAATAGACTATGTTTTTCAGCTTATGGTTATCAATCCAACAATAAAAATAACAGAAATTGCAGCAATTACAGGACTTACAAACCGAACAATAGAAAGGGCTCAAGCAAAATTGAAAGAAAGTAATAAGATTAAAAGGTTGGGTGGGCGAAAAAATGGAAAATGGGAGGTTATTCCATGACCCTCTCCATCATCACCATTAACCGCAACAACGCGGCAGGGCTGCGCCGCACCATCGAAAGCGTTGTGTGCCAAACCTACACGGATTTTGAATATATCATTATCGATGGGGCAAGTACCGACGAGAGTGTAGAAGTAATACGCAAATTTGAAAATTTGAAAATTTGGGAATTCGAAGATGCTCAAACGCACACTATAGGCAGCAGACTTCAGTGGGTAAGCGAACCCGACAAAGGCATTTATAATGTGCAAACCGAATTGGTGGAAAATGGAAATGGAGAAGCTATTTTTGATTTTGATAAAATTACCGTG
>JAIFKX010000133.1 GCA_020049335.1 Paludibacter sp.
CCATTGTCCATATTATTCGCATCGTTGGCTGTAATTTTACAATACGAAAGCATATTTTTGGCCGTTAATTTGGCATGCAATTCTCTGATCATCACCATTTGATCGTTTGTGGAAAAATAGCATCCTTCCTGTCCTCCCAAAGCTTTCCACCAGGTTCCATCGGGCTCGTTAAATGGTTCGAGATAATCGAATGTGATACCCAATTGGTCGTGATAATATTTAGTAACCTCGGTCAAATAATCGGCAAAATCGTCGAACATATCCGATTTCAGATTGGTAACATTACCCTCGGTACTACCTGCTGAGCAACCGCTGCGGGTCATCCAATAAGGAGGCGAATTGGAAAATGCAACCAGCTTTATATCGTTTACACCTGCTTTTGCTATTCGAGAAGCTATTAACTGCTGAAGTATCTTGCGTTGATTCGCATCCTGTGTCCAATCGTAAGCTGCAGTTGCCGAAGCTTTATAGCCAGGCATATTGCCGCCATCGGCTCGCATGTGGTTGTGTGTTGGGTCGTCGCCGCCACCAATATTAAAGCGAAAAATATTCATATTCAACCCGTTAACAGGGTCAGTAATCCAATCGCAAATTGATTTTACTTTGGACTCGGAATAGCCACCCATAATGTTTGCCCACCAGCAAAGTGAGCCGCCCCAACCTTCGAGAACTTGATTTTTTTGAGTGGGATAAATGGCTACATTGGAGTATGTTGCCGAAGTACCGACATCCGAAAGTTTTATTTGGTCGAAATAATAGGTTCCGGCATCGTCGGCAATTTTTATGGCAATGCGGTTTAATACTGTTCCAACCGGTATAGCCAATACATAATCAATCCACGCGCCTGTGTTGGCATAGCTTTGCCAGGTATCGCTGCTTTGCGAACCAGTAGTTGGAGTATAAGTTAATGCTATGCGCGAAGCGGTTGATTTATAAATAAATACATGTAAAAACTGATTAGCTGCTGTAATCGTTATAGGAGTTGTAAAGCTAAGTTCGAGCCCCGACCAGTATGGATCGGTAGCCAATTTCACAACTTTGTAACAGCCGGTTGTGCTATTTAAGGCATCTGCTTTTGGATTTGGCGCACCCCAAGTAGAGGCTTGATTTCCAGCTGAAGTATAATTTGCCCACGAACTTACCGTTGAAGGGACGGTGCTTGTTTCAAAATTTAGCAAGATAGTTTCGGCTGCCTTTAAAACAAAAAATGAACTGAGAAATAGTATTGAGAAAAGGAATTTTTGCATGATAAATGGTATGTAACGTAAATCAGTTTTTTTGACGCATAAAAATAAGAAAAAAAACACATAAAGCTGTCTGAAATTTAGAAATAATCAAAATTAAAATTGACATTCTGTTTCAGACAGCTTTTCTTTTTTATACCTACCTAACCATTACTTTTACAATATCAGCACCATTTTTCACAATATATAAACCTGCATTTTTTATTTCAAACTGTTCGGAATCAACCGCATTTTTTGAAGCAACAACCTGACCGTTAGCGTTGAAAATTGTCACATTGGCTTTGTGTCCATTATTCGAAATTGTAATTGTTTTTCCCGAAACAAGTATATTATTTAATTTCGACGGGCTCGCTATTCCAGTACCAATATCAGTACGAGGAGTTGCACTGTCATCAATATAAATTTCATCGAAATAATAATCGCCCACTGCTGTTGCGTCCCAATTGCCCATTTTCAACGATAAACCCGAAATGTAAGCCATCGACGATACATCATACACCACATCTTGCCAAACATTAGCAGTGGTAATTGTTTTTACTCCATCCGAAATAACATTTGTAGCACCTTGTTTTACATCCAACGCAATTTTTTGACCATCAACCGGCACCGAAACCAAAATATGCAAGTATTTGTGTGTAGCATCTACTTGTACGGGATTACTGAAACTGAACGAAAAACCTGTCCACCATTGTGGGCTTGCTATTACCGAACGTTTTCCAACATTGGCAGTAGCATTTTTTGCATTACTCATAGGGTTGGTAACAGGATAAGCAACAGGATTGTCGGCATTCGACGAAGTGTTTACGCCAGTTATATTTGATGCAGTTCCCGTTTCAAAATCATATAAGTTGTTACCTGTTAAAAATGTAGTTCCGCGTGGAAGTGGGCTGTTCGACAGAATTATTTCGTCGAACAAATAATCACCTAAGGGAGCTGCATTTTGATTCCAATCGTTAAGATCAATAAGAATTTCGAAGTTTGAAAGTTGAGTGTTGTTCGTTATTAAAGTATTCAAATCAATAACAATATCCTGCCATGTATTTGTAGCTGACAAATTAGAGTCGAAACGATTTGCACCAGCCCCAACCTTATTATCCTCATTGGCAGCATTTAAACTTACAATAAATCCCCCACCCGAAATGCGTGGACGAAGATGTTTAATGTGAAGATAACGATTGGACGAATTGATTGTTATAGGATTAGTTAAGCTGAATATTACCGAATTATTCCACCATTGAATACCACCCTCTTCTTGTATGCGTAGCACTTTAGCCGTAGTGTTTATCCCTGTGGATAATGGGTTGTTTATAGCACCAAAAGCTTTTAAATACGCAGCTCCACTCCAAGCCATATCAGCAGTTCCTGCCTGAGTAGTTCCATCTTCAAAATTGTAAAGCACTGTTTGTGCAATTATTGCTTCATTGAAAAGCAATCCAAAAACAATTAATAGTGTAATTTTTGTTTTCATACATAGCATTTTTTTTGATTTATATTTAAAGTATACGGTGCAAAAGTAAATCTAATGCCTCGTCACAACTTTAACAATAATACCAATTCTGTTTGCTATTGTATCAAACAACTGAAATCTCAATAAATATCTAATGCATTTTGCTTTTTATTGGAAATAATTTCAGACTCAAACTTTTGTAAATCAGCTAATTCAATCTTTTTTGTCGGATTAAATGCATTTCCGTTCATATACTTCTGTAAACTATACAGCAATTGTTTTGCCTGCGGACGGTTTTCAATGTCGGTTTGTAAATCGATACTGGAATAAAGCAATTTTCCGTTACCGCATTTTGCTTCGAACACCAATGCCAGTCGGCGATTATTCATCCAGTTATCAACCATTTCCACAATGGGAGTTACGGGTGCTATGCTGTCGAGCACTAAGGTTTTGGAGTTGGTATTCAAATCCCACCATTGCCAGTCGGAGTGCATATCGGTAGGGAATTGTGCCAATGCAGGATGGGCAGGATTGCACAATACACCCATGGTGGCGGCTTGTTTGGGAAAATGCACCGGACTCCAGAATACAGGCAGAAATTTTCCTTCAATGCCCTTTAACTTGCGCCAATCAGGATTATAAAGTACAGTTCGGCCTTCATTTAAAGCTTTTTGAGCTTCCTGCAATGAACGTGTATAGAATACATTTCCGGCTTCGGTTTTCAATTTGGCGGGATATACCCAAATTTTCCAACTGTTTCTGTATTTTGTTTCAGGAATATTAAGCCTCATTTCTAGCTGTGTAGCTTCGGTTATAGTTGCAAATGTTAAACTGAATTTACCCGCAAGCGTATTTTTACCATTGTCAATTTGCACCTCTGCCAGTTGACCTTGTTGCAATACAACTCCTTTATTGGTAAGCAACTGCCATTGGATTTTTGACTTCAGAGCTTTGTCCGAATAATTCGCAATTTCGGCTGTAACCTCGCAGGTTTCGTTATTTTATAAATGGCTTTTGCGAAGCGTGCCAACGGCACAATTGGCGCACAAAACTCACGGAATTTTTCGGCAGCTATCAGGCCTTTACTATCCCAGAATGCATCGAGCAAACCCACCAATGCCGTTCCCTGACCAGGAAAGTCGTGCAAATCTAGCAATTGGAAACCGCTGATTCGCTGCGTTTTTAGCGCACGTTCAATTTCTTCTTTGTACAATACGGCTGCTAATTTTCCGGAAGCTAAAGTATAATCAGGCGCTTTGGCTATCAGATTACGTTGTTCCAAATCGGCTTTTATGGCTTTAAAATTCAACGGGTCGAGCACGCCAGTGTATTTTGTAATTTCGTTCAGTTGCGGATAAACCGAATACTGACCAATTTCGTGCGTAACCAACGGAACAGTTAATCCCTCGGTAGCCGCAGAGTAATCCTTATTGAAAGCAGGAGATTCGCTCCCAAAAACACCTTGTCCACGCACCCAGCCCTTTTTGGTCATTTGCGAAATATAAAAATCGTCGTTGGGCTCCGACCATACACCATGCCCTTTTTCGAAAGTATAGGAAGTATTGGTGTACAAATGGCGCGAGTCCAATGCTTTCAGTCGGTCGACAAAAGCATTCAGGTAGTTGAAATCGGGTTGTAACTCGTTTCCAATACTCCAAAAACAGAACGACGGATGGTTGCCATATTCGCGAATCATTCGGTCGGCTTCGTCGTACAAAAAACGGTTGGTAGCACTGTCCTTATTTACAGTGAGTGACCATAATGGCAATTCAACCTGCAGGTAAAAACCCATACTGTCGGCCACTTCGAACGCTGCAGCCGGCGGGCACCACGAGTGAAACCGAAGATGATTCAATCCCCATTCGCGGGCCGTGCCGAAAACTTTTGTCCATTCTGCACGGCGCATAGGTGGATGACCCGTAAGTGGGAAAATAGCACATTCGAGCGTACCACGCAGAAAAATATTAGCATCATTCAGCTGAAAAGCTGCATTTTTGTTTGTTAGCTTGCGCATCCCGAAATTGCGCTCAGTGCTATTTACTGTCTTATTCCCTTCTACACTTACTTCTGCAAAATACAAAAAAGGCTGAAACTCGTTCCACAACTTCGGATTTTCGCCCATAGCATAAACCGTTTCAATGGTTTTATTTTTTTCGTTGAATTTTATTTTTTGTGTAAATAATGGTAGCTTAGTACTTCCATCCACCGCTTTTACCTGCAATTTCATTTTTCCGCTAAACGATTTTGAATCTTTTTTATCGAGCTTCACAACCACTTTTACCGTTTTTTTATCCACATCAGGATAAAGCTGAACATCGGAAATACAAACACGGTCCGTTGCAGTGCAGGTCATTTTGCCTATGATACCACTCCAAATTGTTTGCGTATCCTCGGTATAAGCATGTGCCAATCCTAACGGACTGTTGCCTCCGGGCACGCTAATATCGTATTTTTTACGATTATCAATTCGTACCGAAATTTTATTTTTCCCGACTTTTACAAAGTCTGAAATATCGAAAAAATGTGGTGTAACAAGACTTTCCTGTTTTGCAGGAACTTCTACATCATTTATCCAAAGACGCGATTCCCACAAAACGCGCTCGAACATTATTTGTACGGATTTATTTTTCCACGATGTTGGGATTTCAATTTCGCGGGTGTACCAGGCTGCACCTATGTATTTGTGTTTTCGGGTAAGAAATAAAACCTGTGGCTTATCGAGCGCAGGTTTTAGTTTGTTTGGAGTGCCAAGACCTGCAATATCTGTAGTGCCGGGCAAGCTAATGTTTTGTCTAAAATCGGTATTAAACCACTTTTCGTTAATACCCGAATCGGTACTGTCCAACGCAATTTGCCACGTACCACTTAAATCGATTTTGGTTTGAGCTGAGAATGCGAACTGATATGCTTGCAATAAAACGAAAAGCAGGAAACTGATCCTGAACATAAATCGATTTTTTGATTTCATTTACTATGTATTTATTAATGAGACATTTAAACGTTAACTATTTGTTCCAAATTAGCGAAAAATTGTTCTACATCTTCATGAATTTCATCCACTATCATTGAACTTGCAATTTTGATTCTATTTATTTTAAGACCAGAATCGTTCAATGTACTGATTTTATAATACAATGCATCTGGATTTTCAAATAATAACTTTTTACCATCGATTATTGAAAAGATTTGTGCTTTAACAGTCTTCCAATTATTGCCAGGAGGAAGTGTGAGATTTTGTCCTATATAGGTTTCATTAATTGTTTGATAGAAAGGCTCAAGAAATAAACCATCAATTTCACCTTTCACTTTTACTTCATTTTCTAAAGCACGTTTCCAAGCGTTCGGTACTAATAAATAATTATCAATATTTTTTCGTTTCCATTCATTTAATGTTGCTTGATTTGAAGGTGGGTTAATTGCAACCTCTTCACTATCATAATCTAACAATATAGCCTGTTTTAATTTAGGTACTATTTGTTTTAAAGCTTGAAAATGTAATTTCGCTTTTTCCTGCATTTCTTTTTTTGTAGAACCACCCAGAATATAAGGATAAAATTTCTGATATATTTCTGTTTTATTCAGAGTATTTGCCCAGGCAGATAGTATGCGTTCATCATCTTCGCCTTCGAGATACAAAATAAAAGGAGAATCCTGAGTTCTAACAACATCAATGTTATCAACAGAACTCAATGCAGAAATTATTGCTGTATTTGAAACAACTCTTTTGGGCGAACCTGATAAAATAGATAATATCGAACTTATTTCTACACCTTTAATAAATTCCTCTGAATGTGTTGCAATTAAAAATTGAACCTGATTCTTTAACTTGAAATAATTAATAATCTGACGTTGTAAATTAACATGTAAGTGCGCGTCTGGCTCATCAAACAACAAAGTAGTAACTCCCGGATATCCATACATAAAAGCGAGTAAAGTTAGAATTTGATGAAAGCCACTACCACCAGAAATAATATCAAATGTTTTTTTGTTAACTTTATATTCAGCAATAAGTTCAGTACTTATGCCTTTCTCATATTCTGGAGATTGTAAATCCACATCAAACCATTCTTTAATTCTGGCTACAATTTCTCCCCATTCTTTATTGTTTTTTATCGTTACATCAGGCCTGTCAATCACGCGGTATAATAAATTTCGTAAAACTGAACCTGGCTGAGCTTTTCCAACATTTTGACGAACATTTCCATCGTCCATCCATTTTTCGTGAGGCTCTAAGCCTGAAAATGGAGGAACATAAACAATTCTTGGAAACTCAGGCATTGCTGATTTTGTGGCAATATCCTGCCATCCTTCTTTGGGAATTGCAAATACTGCTTGAGGTGATTGGTAACGCAATTGAACACAAAAGTTTTGTTCTTTTCCGTTTGAATCAAACCAATATACATCAATCTCTATGTAAATATAATTGTTGTTGGCTTGACCTATTCTATCGTTCCATAATAAATTAAATTCAGGAAGTGGAAGTGCTGTAAAGTTTGGTAATACGACTTGTATACCTCTACTTCCCTTTCGTTTTGAAATACTAAACTGATCCACGCAGAACTGCCAAATTGCTAATGCTTGCAATGCAGTACTTTTTCCACTATTATTGACACCTACTATTAAATCAAAGTTATTGAAATTAAATTCCTCTTCTTTGACTTTCTTGAAATTCTTTAGTATTAATTTGTGTATCATATTATTCTGAAACTTTTTGCAAATATCATAAACTTTTCCCATTCAATTACTATCAAAGATGTTTTTTTTCTACATCCTTTTTTTCATCCCTTCAATAAACGGCACTTCTTCATCACTCAACCCGTATTTGGCATACAGCTGGCGGTCGATATCGGGTACAGACTGACTCCAATCAATATCGGAAAAAGCTTTGAATTCCCTCCATTTTTAAATGGAGAACAATTATCTTTAAATTTCTCAAAAGTTACCGAAAAGCTATCCGACATTCTTTCGGAGCGTTGGACAATCGACGATTTGATTAAAAAAGATAAGTTGGTAAACGAACGTAAATCGTTGAAAGATCTTATTCTGGAAA
>JAIFKX010000262.1 GCA_020049335.1 Paludibacter sp.
CTTTTTTTCTTAGCCGTAAAGCTAAAAACAATGTACTGTGACCGCTCTGCCCTATTTTAAAAAGCTATAAAAGCCACTGCAAGACATTTGAATATAAACATTACCTTGCTGTGGCTTTTTTTGCTTTTTGGGCGATTAATCTTTCTGTTTTGCCTTAATCTTTTGTAAAGAAATCCGCCATCAATTCGGCTTGTTTTAAAACCGTTTCTATTGCTTTAGCTTGTTTATCGGGTGGGTAGCCCCATTTTGTAAGTGTCCGTTTTACCAATACCATTAGTTTAGCTCTTGCACTTTCACGAATTGTCCAGTCGATTGTTGCGTTTGCTCTCACTTTGTCGGTAATTTCTCTGGCTATTTGTTTTAATTGGTCATCGCCCAAAACCAGTACAGCACTGTCGTTTACTTCCAACGCATTGTAAAAAGCTACTTCATCTTTGGTTAGTCCAAGTCGTTCTCCTTCTTTGTCGGCTTCTTTTATTTCTTTGGCTATATTGATGAGCTCCTGAATTATTTCAGCTGTTGTCAGTAAGTTGTTCTGATAACGTTTGATAGCAACTTCCAACATTTCCAACAACTTCCGGCTTTTTACGAGATTGGTTTTCGATCGTGTCTTAATTTCGTCATTCAACAATTTCTTCAACAATTCCAACGCCAGGTTTTGGTGCTTCATTCCTTTTACTTCCTGAAGGAATTCATCAGACAGTATTTCTAATCCTGATATTTCGGGTTTATCAATTCCTGCTGCCTCAAAAATGTCAATTACTTTGTCGGAACTCAACGCTTCATCAACAATCTGTTTGATGGCTGTTTCAATTTCAATGTCCGATTTTCCTGTTCCGCCTCCTATAACCTCAAATTTTACCAATCTGGCTTTTAAAGCTTGAAAGAATGCAATATCATCCTTGATGTTCATTGGACTTTCGTTAGGAATTGACAATGCAAAGGCTTGACTCAACAAAGTTACTTCCCTTATAAAACGAGTTTTACCATCTTCTAAGCCTAAAATATGTTCTTCGGCTTGCAATATGATGGATAACTTTTCTTTCGCTTCAACATGAAAAAACCGCTTGTAATTGAACTTAAAACTATTGGCATAATAAGCTTCGGGTTCTTCGGCAACTATGTCTCGTTGCGTTTTAGCTTTTTCATTGAAAAATTGCTGAACGACTTCGTATTTCTCATGCATCAATTCAATCGCTTTTTCAATATCCAAAGTTGGTTGACCTTTTCCACCTGCATCGGAATAAAAAGATAGAGCTTTTTTTAAGTCGTTTGCTATTCCCAGATAATCAACAATTAACCCTCCCGGTTTGTCTTTGTAAACACGGTTTACCCTAGCAATGGCCTGCATGAGGCTATGTCCTTTCATCGGTTTATCAATGTACAAGGTATTCAAACAAGGGGCATCAAAGCCTGTAAGCCACATATCGCAAACGATAACCAATTTTAATGCATCGTTTTCATCTTTCATTCTGTCAGAAAGTATTTTCCGTTCCGACTTAGTGGTTCGCATATTCTTTGGAATTACCAAAGCAGTTGGATCTTCCTCATCAAATACCATTTTATCCGACGATGAAGAAGTCATTACTACTTTCAGCACGCCTTTATTGAAATCATCATCATGCCATTCGGGTCTTAATGCAATGATTTCTTTGTACAATTCGGCTGCAATTCTGCGGCTCATAGCCACAATCATTGCCTTGCCTTCAAATACTTTTTGACGTTGCTCGAAATGATTTATAATGTCATTGGCTAAATTTCGTAACCTTCTGTTACTTCCAACTATCGATTCTAAAGTAGTCCATTTTGCTTTCGCTTTTTGTTGGTCAGTAACATCAATATCTTGTTCTAAACTGTCTTCAAATTCTTTTATTAATCGTTTGCCTTCTTCGTCTAGATTTACCTTTGCCAACCGGCTTTCATAATAAATCCGAACCGTTGCACCGTCGGCAACTGCTTGCGAAATATCATACACATCCACATATTGTCCAAAAACCTGTGGTGTGTTTATGTCTGTTCCTTCAATAGGTGTTCCTGTAAAACCAATGTAAGTAGCATTGGGCAACGCATCGCGCATGTATTTGGCAAAACCATAAGCAATCCGCTGACCAATTTTCTCTTTGGTTTCTTTGTCTTTTACTTCTTTGATGGATGCTTCAAAACCGTATTGTGTACGGTGGGCTTCGTCTGCAATAACCACTATATTTCGACGGTCGGATAGTTGGTCGTAAACTGACTTTTGATCCTCGGGTAAGAACTTCTGAATGGTTGCAAATACAATTCCACCGCTTGCTACCTTTAATAATTCTTTCAGATGTTCACGGTTTGTAGCCTGAACAGGCTCTTGCCGTAGTAATTGTTTGGAGTTGGCAAAAGTATCGAAAAGCTGGTCGTCCAAATCATTGCGGTCGGTAATGACTAAAATGGTTGGGTTTTGCATTTCGGGCGCAGTAATCAGTTTGCCCGAATAAAAAACCATGCTTAAACTTTTGCCCGAACCTTGTGTGTGCCAAACAACGCCACCACGTTTATCTCCGTTTACACCAGATGCAATGATGGAAGATTGAACGGCCTTATTTACGGCATAGTATTGATGATATGCCGCTAATTTCTTAACGGTTTCTATTTGTGTAATGCCGACCTCACCCCCAACCCCTCTCCCTGAGAGAGGGGAGTTGACAGTTGTCTTTTCAAATACAATAAAATTGCGAACTAAATCCAACAAAGTAGCTGGATTCAACATTCCTTTCAGTAAAATTTCTAACTGAGGAATGAATCGTGAAGCTTCCTTTTTACCATCTGCCGATTTCCAATTCATGTAACGGCTGAAACCTGCTGACAAACTACCTGCTTTACACTCGTGACCATCCGAGATGACACACAAGGCATTGTAAGTAAATAAACTTGGGATAGTGGCTTTGTAGGTTTGCAATTGGTCATACGCTTTTCGCATGGTGGCGTTTTCGTCTGTTGCATTTTTAATCTCTATGACTACCAACGGAATGCCGTTTACAAAAAGTAAAATGTCGGGGCGTTTGTTTTGGTTTTTCTCAACGATTATGTATTGGTTAACGCATAGAAATGCATTGTTCATCGGATTCTCAAAATCGACCAATGCTACTTCGTAACTGCGTTCAAAACCATTTTGCTGATATGGTATTTTTACTTTCTCCACCAATAGCTGATGAAAACTTTCGTTGTTGTGTAATAATTCGGGTGAATAAATGCGCAATACCTTTTGTATGGCTTGCTCTTGCGCATCTTGCGGAATATCGGGATTTAAAATAGCAACCGCTTTACGCAACCTTTCGATAAGAATAATTTGCTCAAAGTTTTCCCGTTCGGCTTGTTCTGCTCCAGGTGCAATAGCCAAACCATGTACATACTCCCAACCAATAGATTGAAGCACTTCTATGGCAAAGGTTTCTATTTTATCTTCGGTGATGGGTTTCATGTAACAGCCAGATTTATATCAATTAAATGCAGTTCTAGGATTCAGGTAATTAAGCCCAAGTGGAATAACTTTATTAAAATCAGTATCGTTATCAGATAATAACGTACAATTATAGGTCATTGCAGTTGCTGCAATAATTGCATCAGGCAATTTGATATTTGTTTCTTTTCTGATTTTTATTGCCTGATTAATGATTATATCATTGATGTAATATACAGTTGAACCGGAAAGGAACTCTTCTCTTGTTTTTATATCAGCTGGATCAGGGGCATTCCACACTAATAGTTCAATCTTTGTTATAAATGAAACTCTGCAATCACCGTCAACAACTCCATCCATGAAAGATAAAGCACTTTCAGGCAAAACTTCACCCAAGTATTTTACTACTGCACAAGTATCAATTAAATATTTCTGTCCCATTCAGTGCGCAAATTAGAAATTTGATCATCTATTTCTTTCTCTGTGATTTGACTTATTCTACCTCTGAGGGCAGATAACTTTATTTTTGGCATATCTGCTACAATCCTAAAATGCAAACCTGTTGGTGGACAAAACTGAATAATTCCATTGTTAATATCAGTTATATTGTCCTCAAAAGATTTCATATTTAGTTGAATTTTCCAACCTGATATTTTATATTCAGCTAAAGGTTCATTTACTACTAACATCTTCATTTTCTCCTTCCACAAATTTATATTTACTTAGTTTTATTATAATACAGAAAAGAACCAGCACATTCACAAATGAATACTCATAAATATCCATTAAACTATGAGCTACTTCGTTTCTAAGGTTCAGACCCGCTTTTTCTGACATTACATATTTAATGAATAACCGATCCTCTTCATCAAAATTAGTTTTCTGATCAGGATTTATTGGCGGTTCATGAGCTATATTAGCCAATAAATCGTCAAGCAATTTTTCCATCACCAATTTATCTGCTCCTTTTTGTCTTGTTTTAAATGTTGCGATACCAATTTTTTCACAAAAATAACGTAAGAGTCCCTCAACTTTTAAAGTAAGACTATCAGTTATTGTAACGAAATCATATTGATAAGTACTATCTTCCTCGAGTTTATCAAGTTCTTCAAATATTCTTTTCAGACCCGGTTTCAACGTATCAATAGGTTTCACTTCCACTTGCTGTCCATGATATTTACGAACTATCGCCTCGTTAAACCAGGTACTTTCAAGATATTCTAATACAGATTTGTAATTTAATTTTCCTGCTCTATACGATTCTATAAAAAAGCGTTGCATGTTTTGCGTTCCTAGTTGGAAATTAAAACCATACGAACTCCAAAAACTAAACAACTCTTTTTCTTCTTCTGTTCGAAAAACGTCTACAGTATTTCCAAATTTATCCATTACCGAAGTTGGTAGCATAGATAAAAATACTGTTTTCTTTCTTAGCTCAATTGAACGATCTTTGATATTTTGAATTGAATCATACCAGGGCGTTGTTATGAAAAGTTTTAGTATTCCTGCTTCATTATTTTCAGCTATTGTTTTCATAATGAAACCTTCCATAGCATCAACATATTCTTTTGGTAACTCCTGACTTATCTCAGAGAGTTTAAACTTTCCTCTTAATTCTGCATAATACTTTTCGAGACGTGAAATTTCTCCGGTCATTTTTAGCTGTTGATAAATACGTAATGCTTTTTCTGCAAAGCTTACGCAAGCTAAATTCCCTTTTGCTTCTGCATCTGTCGCAAGCTTTTCATATAATTTTGATTTGTAAACTAATAATTTATCAACTGGTTGTGTCCTTTTTTGCTCAATACTAATATTCTGATCAATGGCATATATTGCACCCCAAACATAGGTTTTCTCTAACTCTGTTGCACCTTCTAAATTCTTTTCAAGCACCTTCTCAAAATCAATTTTCTTATTCGAAAGTGTATAATTATCAGACAACAAACCTGAGAGATCGAGTAATACTCTCAATGTACCATCTTTTGTCACGTCCCAACTTTGATGGACTGAATATATATGTTCAATTATCTCATTCAACTCAGGTGTAAGACTTGATTTTTTAGCAAGCTCAAATGCCATTCGGAGTGTATGAAAGAAATCTAACACATAATGATTGCCTTCACCACCTTCTTCTACCTTAGCATAATAATCTTTACTAAGTTGAAAAAGTTCGTTACACAGTTTTCTTTTAAAATCATGATGTTTTGAAGTTGGAGTTTTTTCTCCAAAATAAACCATTAAACCATATTCAGTCTTTGCAAACAGGTTTTCACAGTCATTATATCGTTTCTCAAAATACTCAAAATCATCTTGTGTAAACTTCGTCACATCTGGCCAAAATATCGGTATTAAACTACCATCCTCCAATGTTCGTGTGCCACTCATCTGACAACTCAACCCATTAATTGACCCCTTTTCAATATTCAATTTGGTATCGAACGATTTTTGCACCGAATATACCTGTCTGTCAATATCAGCAAGATTGGCAAGTCCATTTTCACCTTTTTCAATAAGCTGTTTTGTTAGCTCCTGAAACTCAGCATTAATGACACTCACATCCCTGCAATCGTAAGAGCTTGCATCTATCTTAACTAAATATTGGTCAAATAAATTCATTGTTTTTCTAAATATATTTTATTGAGTTAATAGTAATTCTGTAAACTCGTCTCAGTCAACTGCCTTTCAAACACTTCGAGTAAAGCTAATAATATTTTTCTTCTGTAATATAACATGGGGCAAAGGTACGGATTTTCAATCAATTTTAGTTTTCAATTATCAGAAGCTGTTCACATTCTTTTGTGTGATAAATATAATTATTTTATCTGCTTTGCATTGGTTAAATATGGGTTTGCTTTTTATAATGATTTTATAAAGGATACTCGACCATTCTTCAGTGTTTTGTATTGAGTATCTAATAATTCTTCTTTTGAAAGTACCTCATATAAAAAGAGCCAATACTTATCCATTTCCATTATATCTAATTGCAGCGCTAAAGCTAATGATTTATAATCTCTCATAAGAATTGGATTATTTTTCTTGTCATAAAGGAATGCTAGAACCATAAAAATACAATCTTCACGTTTTTTTGACATTTCCAAAAAGTTTGTCTCAGACAGTTCAAAGTCATATTTTAGTGCAAAATATATAGCAAAACTTATAGCATCGTAACGTTTAAACTTAACACCATCATGAAGTATATTATTTGATAGATTTTTAATATCTTCTTTAACTATACTAAGTGGTAGCAAAACATATTCATCAATAATAGGTAATAGATAAGGATATATAATTATTAGGTGATGAATTGTTTTAAAATAATAAGCTTTAGCATTCACATAAAATTCTTTTTCTGATAAAACTTTGATTGCATAATATATTATAGCTACATTTCCCGTTTTATTAACAAATTCAATCGCTGAATCTAAATAATGTTTTAAGAAAGGAATTGAAATTTTCTCTGGTAGTTGTATGCTATTTAAAGTCGTTTTCCAAGATGCTTCAGAAGCATATGGTAATTTGATAATTTCTGTTTTTTTATGATTGAGTGATAGACCAAAGTTTTTTAAAGTCGAGGATAAATTAATTAAAAACTCTTCGGCTTCTTGATGTGATTTTACGTAACATGCATAATCGTCAATATCTCTAGTGAATTTATACTTGTCAAATAATAAATAGTCAATTGCACATAAAATTATTTCTGAAATTACATTTGAAGAATGTGGCCCAATCAGAATGCCATGAGTCTCGTTTTCTTTTAATGCACGAGTATAAAAATCTAGTATATTGTACCATTTTGTATGATCATTTTGATTTCGTTTAGCAACTTCTAAACCTACTAAAGCCCAAGAAACAGCATGAGTATATATGCTTGGAAAACAATTAGAAATATCAGCTTTCACTAAATACCTTGCCCCAATTGATATATCCGTTTCAGGATATCCATCTTTTTCTCCGTTTTTATAATTCATTTCAAAAAGTTCTTTTCTATCTTTCAACTTTCTGATATGAATTCTGCTTATTTTAAATGTTTGGTCTTTTGTTTTCTCGTAAAAATATGTTTTAAGATCATCCCAAACATCATGAATGTATTTACATTGATTTACATATCCAGCTGGATGCGGAATAGATAATAATCGAGGAACAGAAATATTTCTAATGCTTTCATAAGTTATTGCAGAGTGATCTTTTTTGATTGTCCAACTATATCCAGTTCTTCTACAGAATTCATATAACGGAATCGAGGTGAACATAGGAGGTA
>JAIFKX010000198.1 GCA_020049335.1 Paludibacter sp.
CGCACTCCGAATCTTTTCGATGATTCAGAAAGTGCGCAACTCCTCCCCTCCGGGGAGGTTGGGAGGGGTCTGGATGTTGGCTTTAGAGTTTTCCGCCTCGATACCAGCAATATGCAGGATGTGTATTACCGTCCGCAGGACTACAAGCAGGACATGATGACCGAACTGTTTGCCAACCACATAAAACCAGACCGCACTCCCGACGACCTCGTGGCACAGGTAATGTTGGATTGGGGCTTGCCGCTGTCGCTACCCATAGTACAAACCATTATAGCGGGAAAAACGGTATACAAAGTGGCAGGCAATGCGTTGTATTGCTGTTTTGATGAGGGAATAGATGAGGCGTTTGTACGGGCGCTTGTAGAGACGCCACGCCTGGCGTCTCATAATAATACCGAGACGCAAAGCATTGCGTCTCTACCGTTGCGCATCGTGTTTCACGATTATGCCTTTGCTAACGATACAGCCAAAGAAAATGTTCGGCAGCTACTGAAACAGCTGAGTGGGGATACGGAAATGAGGGTGGTGTGATTTAGGGGCAGCGCCCCGAGATATTTGTAGCAACGGAGACCCCACCCACGATGACAAGGGGCAGCGCCCCGTAATATGGTGAATGAAATGGTTTTTTGTAAAAATAGAAATATGATATTACGGTGCTCTGCACCTTTAGGATTTCTCCGATATGGTTTCTACAAATTTTACGGTGCTCTGCACCTTTGGGGTGGTTTGATTAGGGGCGGTGACCCGATGATATTTGTAGAAAAACGGTTATGTATAATGGTTTTTAGGTGCAGCGCACCGAGATATATGTAGAAAACGGAGACCCCACCCACCACACAAAGGGTCGGAGACCCGTGATATGAAAAAGAAAATGTAATTTTGTGAAATTAAAATAGACAACATCAAAATAGTGAGCAATATGGATGAAATAAATTTCAACAATGATGAAGAAATTATAATTGATAACGAAGACACCTCTTCAGGAGATGATAATATTACACATCCATTTAATCCGAATGAAATAGAGATTGAATCGCCTCCGTATTCAATCGGTTATCTGATTGATAGATTGGAACACAATGAAATCAATATGAATACAGAATTTCAACGTGAAAACAATCTATGGACAGATGAAAAACAAAGTAGATTAATTGAATCGATATTACTCGGATTACCATTACCTGCATTTTATTTTGACACTTCTAATCCCAAATGGGACATAATTGATGGTTTACAACGTTGTTGTTCCATCGAAAACTTTTGCGTTAAGAAAACATTAAAACTAACAGGACTTGAATTTCTAAAAGAAAAGGATGGAAAACCATACTTAGAAGGGAAGGGCTATGATGATCTGGATAGAACTCTACAAAGAAATATTAAAACTAGAGCTATTACTGTAAACTATATCAAAAAAGCACATAAGGATGTTCGTTTTATTCTTTTTAAAAGGCTAAATACAGGAGGTCTGGAATTAAAAGACGCTGAGATACGGAATGCCGTATATCAAGGTGATCCAGCTGATACCATAAAACGATTAGCCAAATTTAAAGAATTTATAAGTGCTACTGGAGGGAAAATACCTACTAAACGTATGGAAGACAGGGACTTTATAAGTCGTTTTGTCGCATTTTATTTGAAAGACTATAAAGATTATACACCGGGGTTGGATTCTTTTATAAATTCAACCATGTCATTACTTGAAAAGACGAATAAAGTCGAATTAGAATCCAACTTTATAAAAGCATTATCTCTTGCTGTTGATGTGTTTGGAGTTCATGCATTTAGAAAACGAAAAGATTTTTCAGGTGGTCGCAAACCAATAAATAAGGCCTATTTTGAGGTAGTCACTGTAACTTTTGCTAAATTAAATGATATTGAGGAAGAATTAGTCCGGAAAAACAAAGAGTTATTGCAAGAAAATCTTGTCACATTGATGAACAATAATCGCTATAGTAATTCATTATCAGGTGGTACAGGTACAAGGGATAGTGTCAATATACGTTTCTCCTGGTTTAAAAAAGTATTGAATAAAAGTATTAATGGAAAAACAATTAGAATCAACGATGATAACAAAATTGAAGATATCGAACTTTAAGTCGCACCAAAATACCGAATTAAATACGGGTGCTTTGACTTTATTGTCGGGGGTAAATAGCTCAGGAAAATCAAGTGTGTTACAGGCACTTTTGTTACTACGCCAAAGCTATAAAAAAGGTAGATTAAGCGCAGGACTTGATTTGAATGCGCCACTATGTGATATTGGTAAAGGTATAGATGCGCTAAACCAGTTTTCGGAAAATGAGATTATCAATTTTGATATGCAAATTGACAATACTCAACAACGTGTTTTTGAGTTTAATGTAAACAATAAATATGGAGATACTTTAATACCCAACAAACTACCATTGGTATTAGATTCAGATTTATTAATCCTTCCCTTATTTACAAATAATTTTCAATATCTGAGTGCAGGACGTATTGCTGGTGTTGACTTGTATCCAATGGATAGCTATGCGGTTGAAACAGAAAAGCAATTGTCGGTCAATTATGGTCAAGGTGAATTAGTTGCACATTTTTTGGAATACTGGGGCGATCATCGGGATTTTAATATTGAATCTCCACTACTTTTACATAATAGCACTACCAGCAAAAAACTGTTAGATCAAACCATTGCATGGGAAAATGAGATAAGTCCGCGATTAACTATGACGCCCAAAAAGGAGGCTGACAAAGTTACCATTGATTATGGTTACAAAGGTGTGGGAACTCATTCGCCAACAAAGGATTTAAAGCCCAAGAATATCGGTTTTGGTATTTCTTATTCACTATCCATAGTAGTAGCACTTTTATCAGCAAAACCGGGTGCATTATTAATCATTGAAAACCCCGAAGCTCATTTACACCCACGAGGACAATCAAAACTAGCAGAATTAATTGCCCGTACCGCAAAAAGTGGAGTGCAGATTTTTATCGAATCTCACAGCGACCATATATTCAATGGCATACGTAAGGCTATACATAACGGGCTAATAGAGACTGATATTGCAAAAATTCATTACTTTGAATTAGACGAGCAGAATGCTACAAAAAGTACTGAAATAAAAATATCTGAAAATGGACGGGTACTAAATACACAGTTGGGTTTATTTGATCAGTTCGACGATGATTTGGATGAATTATTAGACCTGTAACTATGGAGATATTGATAAACGAATTGTCGTTACATGGGCAATTTGCAACCATAGATGAATTTGTAGATGTTGCAGTAAAACCTCTGCTTTCATTACTTCAGCAATATGACCCTACCAGAGATAAATTATTAAAGAAATATGATTTGTGGTCTGCCAATGTCACAGCAACAGCTACATTGCAAGAGGTTTTTAAGGGAAGTTACTCGAGAACGAACGATGAAATAAGGAGGTCGAAGGCGCAATTGGCTAATTTAATCGACAATCCTTTCTGGGAAGATACCCGGAAACATAACGCTCCGGACACCTATCAACACAATGCAAGCAACGTATTTGACACTTCGTTAGCAGAAAGTTGCGAAAGAGATAGGATTGTTATGTCCTTCGTGTCGAGCCAGTTTAATTTTACTACACTTCTTGTAAAAAAGAACTCTACAGATATCAATATTGACAATTTGATTAATCATAACCATTTGTTTACATTAGTCAGAGCAAGGGGATTGGTTGTTGATTTTTCATTGAGCGATACATCTCGATTTAAGAAGACGCATTTCAATATACAAGGGAAGGTTGTTTACAAAGAACTATCCACCAAATGCTACTGGTATTTGGATAATTTGCACCGTTCACATTATGAAGTATTTAATGTCAATGAAGAACATATAGGAATTGCTGATATGACAGGTAATGTAGATGATTCGAAGCGAGTAGATGGACGTAAATTATTCGATTAATGAAGCATATATTTTGTACAAACAAACTTGCTGAATTAATTTCAGTAAAACCTGTTTTAAATTTAGTAACTGAAAACAAAGAGAGCTGGAATGCGCATTTGTTTTCCATTGCAAGTAGGAAATGTATTCTATTTACTGAAAAGGAAACCTGTTATTCGGTATTGTTAGTAGATGTGCTGAAGAAAGATTTGAAAGACATTAATTGCTTGTTTTACAATGCATTTATAAGTCAACTGAATACCGATAAGATTGAATTAACGCCAAATTTATCGTACGATGAAAAGATAAATTGCGAATTGACTTTGTTCAGTACCGACAACGACCGTAAAACAATTGGCGTAATGAACAGCCTGATTTTAGATTTAAAGTCTTATTGCGATACAAAATTCAACAAAATAGAAGCGGCACGGTATTTTGGGCAGAATATAATAAATGGTATCCCCATTGGTTCAAGAAAATATGCGAATGCAAAAAAGATGATGCAAGCCAAAATGAATGGAATTGTTGAATAGGATTTATGAATAGGATTGGCCTTTAGGCCATTCAATTAAAGAAAAAAGTCAGTTGGCTTTAGCCAAACCAGTCATAAGAAGAAATATAACGAATGAAACTCCAATTTAAAGAACAAGCCTTTCAGTTGCGTGCCGTGAAAGCGGTGGTGGATGTGTTTGCGGGTCAGACGCTGCAAACGGCAAAGTTTACGCTCGAAAGGACCAAAGATATATTACGGAAATCGAAGAATGCCGAAACGGGTTTGCAGAGCATTGCTTACGAGGAAGCGATAAACGAAAGTATCGGTTATCGTAACCGTGCTATCAGCATTACCGAAGCGCAGGTATTGCAGAATATACAAACCGTGCAGCGGGGCAATGAGTTGATTGAAAGTACCAGTATTGAACGCCCCAAAGGTGAAAAAAGCGGTTACAACCTGACCATAGAAATGGAAACGGGTACGGGTAAAACCTATACCTATATCCGCAGCATGTATGAATTGCACAAGCATTACGGTTGGAGCAAATACATTATTATTGTGCCATCCATAGCTATACGTGAAGGGGTTTTCAAATCGTTTGAAGTAACGCAGGAACACTTTCAGGAAATATACGGACATAAGATAAAACCCTTTATTTATAATTCGGCTCGTCCGCAGGATATTGAAAGCTTTGCTTCGGACAGTCGCATCAGTGTGATGATTATTAACACACAGGCGTTTTCTTCGGCTCAATATGATAAAGATGGAGAGTTAAAAACGAATGCTGGAAACCGCATTTACAGGGATCTTGACCAATTTGGTTCACGTAAACCTATCGAAATTATTGCACAGACCAATCCGATACTCATTATTGATGAGCCGCAAAGCGTTGATGGTAAACAGACCCTGGAGTCGATGCAAAACTTCAAAGCACTGTTTACCATTCGTTATTCAGCCACGCACAAGGAAATGTACAATCAGGTGTATCGCTTGGATGCACTGGATGCATACAATCAAAAACTGGTAAAACGCATCAAGGTAAAAGGCATTAACCTGAAAGGCTCAACCGGCACTACCGGATATTTGTATTTGGAGCGCATAGAAATAAGCAGCGGCAAACCGCCGGTGGCAGTGGTGGAATACGAAGTGCGCAAAGGCGACAGTATTAAGCGGGTACGCGAGAAACTGACCAAAGGTGATAATCTGCACGAACTATCGGGTGGAATGCCAGCCTATCAGGGCTATAATATTCTGAATATTGATGCATACTTGGGCAAGGTGGAAATCGGCAGTCAGGTGCTTTACCCGGGCGAAGTGGTGGGCGACATGAACGAAACGGATTTCCGGCGCATACAGATACGCGAAACCATACTCTCGCACCTCGAAAAAGAAAAACAACTCTATGCCAAAGGCATTAAGGTACTGACGCTTTTCTTTATCGACCATGTGGAAAAATACCGTCAGTATGACGAAACAGGTGCGGAAGTGGCGGGTGAATATGCCCGTATTTTCGAGCAGGAATATGCGGCATTGCGAAGTAATTATTTAGACCTTTTTCAGCAGGAATACAACGACTACCTGCACAAACACAGTGTTCGCGAAAGTCACAGAGGCTATGAGCCAACTAACTATTTCGATTACCTGAAACGCGATGATGCGGAGCGGGTACATAGCGGTTATTTCTCCATCGACAAAAAAAGCAAGCGGGTAATTGATTCCACCGTAAAGCGTGGCAGTGAAGAAAGTGACGACCAAAGTGCTTATGAACTGATTATGAAAGACAAGGAACGGCTGTTGAGTTTCGACGAGCCGGTACGTTTTCTCTTTTCGCATTCGGCACTGAAAGAAGGTTGGGATAACCCAAATGTGTTCCAGATTTGTGCATTGAAACATTCAGATGCAACTATCCGCCGCCGTCAGGAAGTGGGGCGTGGTATGCGTTTGTGCGTGAATGCCGACGGTGCGCGTCAGGATTTCGATACCATTGGCGACGAAGTGCAGGAAATAAATGCCCTTACGGTAATAGCCAGCGAAAGCTACGAGGCTTTTGCCAAAGGTCTGCAAAACGAAATTGCCGATACACTGAAAGAACGTCCACAAAAAGCCGATGTGGAATTCTTTCTGGGCAAACTGCTTACCAACGAGCAGGGCGAAAGTGTGCGCCTGACCAAGCCGCAAGCCGACAAACTGATTATGAAACTAGCTATTGGAGGCGTGATCAACGAAGATTATAAACTAACTGATGCCGGGCGTGAAGCAGTGAAACAAGGAACAATAGCCCTACCCGACGAACTGAAACAATACGCTGCGGCGGTTTGTGGATTGTTGAGCGGAATTACCAGTGGCGAATTGCCCAAAATTGATAACGACCGTAATACGCAAACACTTACGCCGAATAAGAATTTCTTTAAAACCGAGTTTCAAAACTTGTGGGGTAAAATAAACCTGAAAACGGTGTACGAAGTGCATTTCGATAGCGAGAAACTGATGGAACAGGCAGTGATTCATCTCAATGCCAACCTGACCATATCGGAACGTTACTACGAAGTGAAAAGCGGTGAACTGACCGACACCACCAAAGCCGAATTGGAGCACAACGAAGCCATTAAGCAAACAGGGCGTTCGGTAAAGAAACTAAACACCGAACTTTACAGCGATACACGCTATGATGTGGTGGGCGAAATTGTGAACCTCACCAACCTCACCCGCCGTACTGTAGCAGGGATATTGAGCCGTATCAACGAATCGAAGTTTATGCTCATAGCCAAAAATCCCGAAGAGTTTATTGCCAAAAGCAGTACCATTATCAACGAAGTGAAATCGGAATTGATTGTGAGCCATATCAGTTACCACAAAACCGACGAACGCTTTGATGCCGCCACTGTATTTGGCAACGATACCCGTGCCGTATTGCAAAGCAATATGCTGAAAAATCATATCTACGATTACCTGATAACGGATTCAAATATAGAAACAGAATTTGCCAAACAACTCGATACCGCCGAAGAAGTGTTGGTGTACGCCAAACTACCCAAGTCCTTCTTTATTACCACACCCGTAGGCAAATACTCACCCGACTGGGCAATCGTATTCAATCAGGACAAGGTTCGAAACGTATATTTCATTGCCGAAACCAAAGGTTCAGAATCAGAACTCAACCTGCGTGGCATAGAAAAACTCAAAAAACATTGTGCCGAAGTGCATTTCAACCAAATAAGCAACGACGAAGTGAAATACCATGTAGTAAAAAGCTATGAGGGGATGTTGGATTTAGTGGGG
>JAIFKX010000161.1 GCA_020049335.1 Paludibacter sp.
ACTTTAGATGCTGTGGCTCAACCCGATGCATTGACTTCGTATTTGAATGCTATTGTAGGTGCTCGCACCAATAACCGCGATGCAGTTTATGCTGGTCTTCGCAAAGCTGTAAGCATGGATGCCGCTTACAAAGCAAAAGCTAAAAACGATATAGAATTTGCTAAATTCAATACCGAAGATGCTTTCAAGGCAATTGTTCAATAGTTCATTATAAAGTTAAAATATCAAATAAAAGGTTTCGTTCATTATGAACGAAACCTTTTTTAATTAAGTAGGAGCTTTAGTTTAAATTATCTACCCAATAAATGGGGAAATAATTGAACGATTTTGTTACTTTTTTGTTACAACATAAAATATGCTTTATTTTACACGCAACTAATGAATAAAAACAAAGTATTTGAGCAGCGCTTACAAGCATTGCAAGAAATGGAACGAAATGCAGCACACAAGCAGCATTTAAAGGGCAAACTTACAGCCCGCGAACGTATTAATATCCTCTTCGACGAAGGCACTTTTTTTGAACTCGACGCCTTTGTAGCTCCCACACAACATCCGATAAGCAGCCGTCAAACCAATTTTGGCGATGGCGTTGTTGTAGGTCGTGGTTTGGTGCAAGGTCGAAGTGTGTTTGCTTATGCGCAGGATTTTACTGTTCTGGGTGGCTCATTGGGTTATGCTCACGGTATGAAAATTGCCAAAGTGCAAGAAATGGCGCTTAAACTTGGGGCACCTGTGGTTGGTTTAATGGATTCGGGCGGTGCTCGTATTCAGGAAGGTGTAAAAAGTCTTTCGGCTTATGCTATTATTTTTCGAAATAATGTGCGCTCTTCGGGTATAATTCCGCAAATATCAGCTATTTTGGGCCCAGCGGCAGGTGGTGCAGTGTATTCGCCTGCTTTGACTGATTTTGTATTTATGACAAATCAAACCTCGTACATGTTTGTAACGGGCCCTGATGTGGTTCGCGAAGTGCTCAACGAAGAAATTGATATGGAAGGATTGGGTGGGGGTAATGTACATGCTCAAAAAAGTGGTGTGGCACAATTTCTTTCAGATGATGAAGAACATACGATACTACTCATTCGCAAACTATTATCTTATATTCCTTCGAACAACTACGATACTTTACCTGTTTCGAATGTGGTAAAAGTAAATAAGTCGCGTCAGGAATATCTCAATAAAATTATACCCGATGATCCGAATCGTCCCTACGACATGAAGGAAGTAATCAATATTTTAGTTGATAAAGATACTTTTTTTGAAGTACATGAGAAATTTGCCCAAAATATATTGGTAGGTTTTGCACGTCTCAACGGAAAATCGATTGGTATAGTGGCTAATCAGCCTAAAGTTATGGCTGGCACTTTAGACATTAACGCCAGTATTAAAGGCGCTCGCTTTGTACGCTTTTGCGATGCATTCAACATTCCATTGCTTATTTTGGAAGATGTACCCGGATTTTTGCCAGGCATTGAACAAGAGCACAACGGAATTATTCGTAATGGTGCAAAATTGCTTTATGCTTTTTGCGAAGCTACCGTACCTAAAATTACCATTATTACTCGTAAAGCGTATGGTGGAGCCTATATTGTAATGAGTAGTAAAAATACAGGTGGAGACTTTAACTTTGCTTGGCCTACAGCCGAAATTGCTGTAATGGGACCTGCTGGGGCTATTAAAATTGTGAATAAACACGAGTTAGCAAAAGCCGAGAACAAAGCTGAAATGGAAAAAATACTTACGGATAAATACAAAGAGGACGTTGCAAATCCTTACAAAGCCGAAGAGCTTGGCTTGATTGACGAAGTTATTCTGCCTTCGCGCTCGCGCGATATATTAATTAATGCTTTTGAAGTCTTGTCGAACAAACAATACCGCAAACCTGCACGCAAACACGGAAGTATACCGTTGTAAGTTAGTTTATTGGTTAGTTGGTTCATCTGTTAATTTGTAAAATGTCATTTGAATCAACGAGCGAACTAATTAACGAATCAACCAATTAACTAATCAACCAATCAACGAATTAACTAATTCACCAATCAACTGATTAACCAAGAAAGAATGAAAAAAAGAATTTTAATAGCTAACAGGAGCGAAATAGCGATACGTATTATTCGTGCGGCTCACAAATTGGGCATGGTGGCGGTAGTTTTCAAAAGCGACCGTGAGCCTGAAGCTATGTATTTGCGTTTTGCCGACGAAATTATCTACACAAAAGATAGCAGTAACGAAAAGGCAATTTTTTTGGATTCGCAACGCATCGTTCAGTTAGCTGTCGAACATAATATTGATTTAATCCATCCTGGATATGGCTTTTTATCCGAAAATCCCGAATTTGCACAGCTTTGTGAAGATAATGGATTAAACTTTGTGGGACCTTCGCCTCAATTAATTCGCGACATGGGGCTTAAAACAGTGGCAAAAAGCATGGCTATCGAAGCTGGTTTGCCTTTGGTTCCTGGAAGCGATGGTCCAGTGCGCGACGCTCAAGTGGCGAAAGAATTTGCAGATAAAATTGGCTATCCCGTTATTCTGAAAGCTTCTGCTGGTGGTGGTGGACGTGGAATGCGTATTGTAGAAAAGCCCGAAACGATTGAGCGTAATTTTAAATCGGCTTCCGACGAGGCTTTAGCTGCTTTTGGAAACGGTGATATGTTTATCGAAAAGTATTTACAAAACCCCAAACACCTTGAGTTTCAAATTTTGGGCGATAAACATGGTAATGTGGTGCATCTTGGCGAACGCGAATGCTCGTTGCAACGCAAGCATCAAAAAATAATGGAAGAAGCACCATCTGCAAGTGTAACACCACAAATGCGTCAGGAAATGGGCGATATGGCGGTGCGTTTTGCAAAAGCTATTGGCTATTTTTCGGCAGGCACTATCGAGTTTATTATGGACGAAGATGGTTCGTACTACTTTATGGAAATGAATACGCGTATTCAGGTGGAGCATCCTGTTACTGAGCAGGTTACGGATGTCGATTTAGTAGATTGGCAAATTCGAGTTGCGCTTGGCGAAGTATTGACATTGAAGCAAGAGGAAATTAAAATTAACGGTTGGGCTATTGAAGTTCGTGTAAATACCGAAGACCCTCAAAATCGTTTTAGTCCACAAACAGGCTTAATCGACTTAATAAAATTTCCCGAAGGCGAATATATTCGTATCGAAACGGGGGCAGAAAATGGATCGGTAGTAACGCCTTATTTCGATTCGATGATTGCCAAAATTATTGTAACTGGAAATGACAGACAAGATTGTATTGCTAAAACTTTTGAGGCGCTTTCTAATTTTAATCTAAATGGATTAAAAACAACAGTACCTTTTTGTCGTGCAGTGCTTCAACATCCTGCTTTTGTAGATGCAAGCTATACAACACGTTGGGTCGATTCGGTTTTTAATATCGAAATGCTTGAAAATGAAGATGAGGAAATTATAGCTTCGTTGGCGGCCACAATTATGTATGCGCAAGAATATTTGCAACTTTCGTCAGACATTCCTTCGTACAAAAGTGATAGACTGAATGTGTGGGTACTCAACAAACGATTGAATTATTAGTTTATAGTTTAAAGTTTAGAAATTTAATAAAAAAAGAAATATTCCTCAAGCCCCTAATGTGGTTATTAAGAATGGTATTCGATGAAAGTTTCATGCAAATGAATCGAATATAGTTGACAAAAGTAACTTTACATCCCCTTTAGGGGCTTGGGGCAGTTAGTTACTCAATTGTAAATAGTAAATAGATAAATAGTAAATAGTCTCATGGGAACTTCATATCTTTACAACCGCGATGCATCGCGTCTTTTTATTGCCGTTCGCGACAATGGCAAACGTCATAAACTTTTTATACCAAAGGAATCTAAACCAGCCATAGATGGCGTAGAGTTGGATATTAACTTTGTGGAACAAGAAGATTTTCATTATACTTTTGAATGGAAAGGCAAAAGCTTTCATTGCGAATTGGTATCGCGCGACCAAAATAAGGCTATTGTTAAGGTGAATGGGGTGGAGTACAAATACAGTATCGAATCTATCTTTTCGTACGTACGCCGTGGTATGATTAATAGCGACGCCAACAAAATTGACGAAAACAACATTAACGCCCCTATGCCCGGCAAAATTGTTGAACTTTTCCTTTCGGAGGGCGATTTGGTAAACGAGGGTGAAGCTATTCTCACACTCGAAGCTATGAAAATGCAGAATGAAATTACAGCTACTTGTAATGGTGTTATTCGCAAAATTAAAGTCCAACCCGGACAATCGGTTATGAAAGATGAGTTATTGGTAGAAATTCAGTCGATAGAAGTATAATTTGTCCGGTTGGTTATCGGGAGTGTTGATATGCAAATTAGCCAATCAACAAATTAACCGATTAACTAATCTACCAATGAACAAATCAACCAAACAACCGATGAACAAATCAACCAATCAACCAAATAACCAAACTACTAATCAACCGATGAACAAATGAACTTCACCGCCATTGATTTCGAAACAGCACATGCCCAATTTCCTTGTGAAATTGGGTTTACGCGTGTTGTAGATGGTGTTATTACCGAATCCAAATCATGGCTTATCAAACCGGCTTGCTTTCCGTATATGAATCCATGGAACGAACGGGTACATGGTATTACCTCAGCCGATTTAGTACATGCTCATACTTTTGAAGAACTATGGCCAACACTACGAACATATCTCGAAGACCAATACGTAGTGGCTCATAATGCAGCCTTCGATATGGGTGTTTTGCGCGCCACTTTGGCACATTACGATTTGGCAGTTCCGTGGGTCGATTATTTTTGTAGTGTGAGCCTTTCGCGCAAAGCCTGGAAACAATTGCCAACTCATTCGTTGGGAGCACTTTGCGAATTTCACAATATTCGTTTCAATCACCACCGCGCAGGCGACGATGCTCATGCTTGTGCATTGATTGCTCTAAAAGCTTTCGATTTATTTTCGGCTCAAACAGTGCCCGATGGGATTGCACTTTCTGGTATTAAACTTCGTAAACTTCAAAAATAATTTTTTGAATTCGCAATTACCGCTCTCTTTTATACAATTTTATAGATACAACTGACATTGCTTAACGTTATTTCCGAATGATGCTGTATGTTGGTGCTACATAAAATTGTAATTTTGTAAAATTAAAAAAAGTTGATAATATGGATAAATTACGCTTTCAGAGTTTTGCAAGCGGAAGTAGTGGAAATTGTTATTATATTGGTAATGCATCGCAGGGAATTTTAATTGATGCAGGAATACCTGTTAAAATGATTCGTAAATGTTTGAGAAATATAGATTTAGATTTTGAAAATATACTTGGTGTTTTTGTAACGCACGATCATGCCGACCATATAAAGTCGGTGGGGGTGTTGGGCGAAAAATTTAATATTCCAGTTTATACTACCGAATTGGTGCATCAAGGCATTGCGCGCAATTATGGCGTTACCGAAAAGCTCTTTCAAAGCAAACGATTTATCGAAAAAAATAAAGCATTTACAATTGGCGATTTTACTGTAACTGCATTTCCTGTTTCGCACGATGCAACTGATAATATGGGATTTACAGTTGAGTACAAAGACAAGCGCTTTGTGTTTGCAACCGACTTAGGTTACGTTGGCGAAGAGGCAGCTTTGCATTTGGAGCAGGCAAACTACATGGTTTTTGAAGCAAACTACGATGAGCAAATGTTGGACAATGGTATGTATCCACCTCATTTAAAAATACGGATAAAAGCGGATACCGGACATTTAAGTAATACGCAATGCGGACAGTTTTTGGCGAAAAGTTACAAAAACCATTTGAAAAATGTATTTTTATGCCATTTAAGTCGCGAAAACAATATGCCTGATATAGCTTTCGAAACCGTAAAAAGTTTTTTAGATGACATAAATATAGTTGTAGGGTCAGATATTGAGTTAGTTACGTTAAATAGATATATTCCTTCTGAATTATATATTTTCGATTGATACAAATTCATTTTTCATTCATTTTCTTATTCATTTTTCAGAATTATGGCGACCAAATTAGTAATTATCCCTACTTACAACGAAAAAGAAAACATCGAGAATATAATTCGAGCTGTTTTTAACTTGCCAGAAATGTTTCACATTCTGATTATTGAAGATGGCTCGCCTGATGGTACAGCTGCTATTGTAAAACAATTGCAACGAGAATTTTCTAAGCAACTTTTTATGGTGGAGCGTAAAGGTAAACTTGGTTTAGGTACTGCCTATATTGCTGGCTTTAAGTGGGCTTTGGAGCATCAATATGATTATATTTTTGAAATGGATGCCGATTTTTCACACAATCCAACCGATTTACCCAAACTTTATCGTGCATGTTCGGAGCAAGGAGCCGATGTGGCTATTGGTTCGCGTTATGTTAGTGGCGTTAATGTAGTTAACTGGCCTATTGGTAGGGTTTTAATGTCGTATTTTGCTTCGAAATATGTGCGCTTTGTACTCGGTATGAAAATTTCGGATACCACAGCTGGCTTCAAATGTTATCGAGCTAATGTATTGAAAAAAATTGATTTAGATAAAATTAAATTCAAAGGATACGCTTTTCAGGTAGAAATGAAATTTACAGCTTTTAAATGCGGATTCCAATTAGTAGAAGTTCCTATTATATTTATTAACAGAGAATTAGGAACGTCAAAAATGAGCGGAGGTATTTTCAGTGAAGCATTTTTGGGTGTAATTCAATTAAAAATAAATAGTTGGTTTAAAAAATATCCGCAGAAGAAATGATACTTATCAAAAACGCTACCATTATCAACGAAAATAAAACCTTTATAGGCTCTGTTCTTGTTGAAAATGAATACATTAAAGCTATTTTCGAAGGAGATGCACCAATCGAAATAGAAGGTGCTTATACTACCCTCGATGCAACTGGTAAATTGTTAATTCCAGGTGTTATCGACGACCAAGTTCATTTTCGTGAACCCGGATTAACGCACAAAGGAAATATTTACAGCGAATCGAAAGCTGCGGTAGCTGGTGGTGTTACATCGTACATGGAAATGCCCAATACCATGCCACTCACAATCACTATCGAAGCACTCGAAGATAAGTACAAGCTTGGAGCAGAGAGGTCGTTCGCTAACTATTCCTTCTATATGGGTGCAACCAATACCAATTTGGATGAGTTACTTAAAGTAGACCCGCGAAAGGTATGTGGTTTGAAGATATTTATGGGTTCTTCGACAGGTAACATGCTGGTTGATAATAAGGAAGCACTAGCTAATGTTTTTGCAGAAATACCAATGCTAATTGCCACTCACTGCGAAGATGAAGCCACCATACAAGCAAATAAAGCGTATTATAAAGCTCTCCATGGCGACGATTTGCCCATACAGTTTCATCCACTAATTCGCAATGCCGAAGCTTGTTACAATTCGTCGTCGTATGCAGTGGAATTGGCAACAAAATTCAATGCGAGATTACATGTTTTGCACATTTCGAGCGAACGCGAAATGTCGCTTTTTGATAATAAACTTTCTTTAGCTGATAAAAAGATAACTTCCGAAGTTTGTGTGCATCATTTGTGGTTTTCGGATAAAGATTATGCTAAGTATGGGAATCGAATAAAATGGAATCCTGCAATAAAAGCCGAAACCGACCGTTTGGCATTAATTGATGCTTTGAATGAAAACAAAATAGATGTAGTTGCTACCGACCATGCACCGCATTTATTGCGCGAGAAAGAAGGTAATTGTTTAAAAGCAGCTTCGGGCGGCCCACTAATCCAACACTCTTTAGTTGCCATGTTGCAAATGGTTAAAAATGGAGTATTTACTTATGAAAAGGTGGTGGATAAAATGTGTCACGCAACGGCACAATTGTATCGTGTTGAAAAACGAGGTTACATTCGTCCGGGTTACTTTGCCGATTTAGTTTTGGTCGACCCCAAATTGCAAAATACGGTAACAACTGACAAATTACTGTATTTCTGTGGCTGGTCGCCTTTCGAAGGTACTACATTCGACCATACAGTGCTTAAAACATGGGTCAACGGACAATTAGTTTATAACGAAGGTAGTGTTGATGAAAATGTGCGTGGACGTCGATTGACTTTTAATTTATAAAAGATGATACAAAGAAATTTTGAGCTGAAAATTGAATTGCTGATGTTAATTCTAGCTACTTTATTATTAGTTAGTTGTGTAGCTAAAACAAATCCTGAAAAAAAAGTAGAATATATACACAACGAAGGCAAGGCTCAGGGTACTTATTATTCTGCAACTTATTTGCATCCCGATGGCAAAGATTTACAGGCACAGTTAGATTCTTTTTTTAACGCATTCGATTTATCTTTGTCCACCTACAATCCAAAATCGCTGATTTCTCGTATCAATAGGAACGACACGGCTACAACGGATCATTATTTCGAAACAATTTTCGAAGCTTCGCAAATAGTTTCTGAGGCTACTGGCGGCGCTTTCGATATAACAGTGGCACCTCTCGTTAATGCGTGGGGATTTGGTTTTGGAAAAAGAGACCGAAGCCAAGAGCCTGATTTATCTAAATTTATGCCTTTAATAGGGTTTAATAAAGTGAAATTGATAAATCATAAAATTATAAAAGAGAATGAAGCTATTATGATTGATGTAAGTGCCATTGCACAAGGTTATTCAGCCGATTTGATAGCTGAAATTTTTGAAAAAAATGGCTGCGAACATTATATGATTGATATTGGTGGCGAAATTGTATGCAAAGGCAGTAATCCAAAAGGTAAAAACTGGCAGATAGGAATTGATAAACCTGTTGACGATTCGTTGAATGTGAGTGGCGAGCTGCAAACAATAATTAGTATCACAAATCGCGGATTAACGACTTCGGGTAATTACCGTCAATTTTACCTCAAAGATGGTAAAAAATATGCCCATACGATAAATCCAAAAACAGGGCGACCAGTTAATCATAATTTGTTGAGTGCTACAGTTGTAGCTGCTAACTGTACCACTGCCGATGCTTATGCAACTGCCTTTATGGTATTGGGTAAAGATAGTGCGATGGCACTATGTAAACGAACACCCGATATGGATTGCTATCTGATTTTTACCGATAAAAGCGGAAAATATCAGGTAGTTTATACCGACGGCTTTAAAAAATACTTAACAGAATAGTATTTTGAACTTTGTGTTTTGGGTTTAAAACCCTAAAAATAATGATTTTATTTTTTTATTACCAATATATTAACTACTTTTGCAGTCCGAATTTTATTTATGAAACGAAACGCAATTATTCTTTTTTTCTCACTAATTTTATTCGCATCATGTGGTGAATATCAGAAGATTCTGAAAAGTACCGATCCTGAATTGAAATTTACCAAAGCAGTGGAATATTTCGATAAAAAGGACTACATGAGGGCTACAACTTTGTTCGACGAAATAGCGACCTATTTTAAAGGCACTGATCGCTCGGAAACAATTTTGAACTATATGTCTAAAGCGTATTTGGGTCAAAAAGATTATTTTACGGCAAGCGAATATTTCAAAACTTACGTAAAAACCTATCCTAAAGGTAAATATATTGTTGAATCGAAATTTATGATAGGATACTGTTACTATTTAGATTCGCCAGATGCTCGACTTGACCAAACAGCCACCAACGATGCTGTTGTAGCTTTGCAGGAATTTGTAGATGTATATCCCGAAAGTGAACGTGTGCCAGAAGCAATGAAATTGTTAGATGAATTGAATGATAAAATAGCTTACAAATACTATCTGAATTCAAAATTGTATTTTAATTTAGGTAACTACTTGGGAAATAATTACGAGTCCTCTGTCATTACGGCTCAAAACGCATTGAAACGCTTTCCTTCAAATAAGTACCGTGAGCAATTATCAATGTTGATATTAGAAGCAAAATACGAACAAGCATTTCAGAGTGTTGAAGATAAAAAATTAGACCGCTATCGGGCAACAATAGACGAATACTTCAATTTTATCAACGAATATCCCGAGGGTAAATTGCGTAAGCAGGCAGATAAAATTTATAACGAATCGAAAAAAATAGTCAAAGAATAAATAATTCAGAAATTATGGAACATAAAAAAATGAATACTCCCTTGAGCACAATTTCGCGCGACATGAATACGATAAGCGAAAATGTTGGTAATGTTTACGAAACAGTAAAAATTATTGCTAAACGCTCTAATCAGATTACCGCCGAAGTAAAAGCTGAGCTTGATAAAAAATTAGTCGAGTTCTCATCGATGAACGAAAACATTGAAGAGGTATTCGAAAACCGTGAGCAAATTGAAATATCACGTTTTTACGAAAAACTTCCAAAAGCAACTTTAGTAGCTACACAGGAATTTATTGAAGACAAAGTTTATTATCGTAATCCTATTAAAGATAGTAAGTTAAAGTAGCCTATTTAAACTTTAGGTTTATAAAAGATACAAGTAAAAGAGCATCGTTATTTTCGAATAACTTTGTTCTTTTATTTTTTAGGTGTGATGAATTTGCCATTTTTTTTGTAAATTTGTAGAACAAAATTTTAGAGTTAATCAATATGCTAAGAGGAAAAAAAATTATTTTAGGAATAACAGGCAGTATAGCTGCCTACAAAGCTGCTTCGTTGGTTCGCCTTTTTGTAAAGCAAGGTGTTCAAGTTAAAGTGATTATGACGCCACTGGCAAAAGAATTCATAACTCCACTCACTATGGCAACTTTATCAAATAATCCGATTTTAGTTGATTTCTTTAATCCTGAAAATGGGGATTGGAATAGTCATGTGGATCTGGGAATGTGGGCTGATGCCTTAATTATTGCACCTGCAACTGCCAATACACTTGGCAAAATGGCAACTGGTGTGGCCGACAATCTTTTGCTAACAACTTATTTGTCAGCTAAATGTCCCGTTTTTATAGCCCCCGCTATGGATTTGGATATGTTTGCACACCCAACTACAAAACGCAATTTGCAAACGCTAAAATCGTTTGGAAATCAAATAATTGAGCCCACAGTAGGGGAGTTGGCTAGTGGACTTGAAGGGAAAGGGCGCATGGAAGAGCCTGAAAATATTGTTCGGTATTTGGATGACTTTTTTACCCCCAAAAAAATGGCAGGTAAAAAAGTGCTTATAACTGCTGGCCCTACATACGAAAAGGTTGATCCTGTACGTTATTTAGGTAATTTTTCGTCTGGAAAAATGGGTTTTGCGTTGGCCGAATCATGTGCGCGTCAAGGTGCTGAGGTTACGCTCATTGCTGGTCCCGTAAAACTGCGAGCAAGCCATCAGAATATAAATCGTATTGATGTAGACTCGGCCGAGGAAATGTATAAGGCAGTAATGAGCCGCTTCGACAAAATGGACGGTGCGATATTGTGTGCCGCTGTGGCTGACTTTACGCCAATTCATAAATCGAAATCGAAAATTAAACGTGAAAAGGAAAATTTACTACTTGAATTAAAGCCTACAAAAGATATTGCAGCTGCAATTGGTAAAATTAAAAAAGGCGAACAGTTTGTAGTTGGTTTTGCGCTGGAATCGGAAAATGAGGAACAGAATGCTATTGACAAAATGAAGCGCAAAAACTTCGATTTTATCGTGCTGAATTCTCTTCAAGACCATGATACTGGTTTTGGGTTCGATACCAACAAAGTTTCAATCATTCATCCATCGGGTTTGAAAAAGTATTTTGAATTAAAAAGCAAATTGAATGTGGCCGATGATATTGTGAATGAGATAAATACATTGATTTTTTAATAGAATTATTGAATGAAAAAAATTGTTGCATTTCTGGTTTTACTACTTTTTATGTTTCCTGTTTATTCGCAGGAGTTAAAATGTACTGTTACTATTAATTCGGATATGGTGCAAGGTACCAATAAATCAGTTTTTAATACCTTGCAAAAATCAGTTTCGGAGTTTATTAATGCTCGGCGTTGGTCGGAAATGACTCATACTACTGCCGAAAAAATTGAATGCAGCATAACAATTGTGGTAAAACAAGTGGAAGGCGACCAGTTTACCGCTGATATTCAGGTACAATCGCGTCGACCAGTTTATAATTCGGCTTACAACACCACACTATTCAACTTCAAAGACAATTATTTCACTTTCGATTACAAGGAATTTGACCAATTGGAAATGAATGAAAGTACAATAACTTCGAATTTAACAGCGGTTTTGGCTTATTATTCATACATTATCATTGGTTACGATCTTGATTCGTATAGCCGATTAGGTGGTACGCCTTTTTTCGAAGCTGCCGAACGAATTGTAAATGCGGCACAAGCTGCCGATTTAGTTGGATGGAAGGCTTTTGAAAGTAGTAAAAATCGTTATGCTTTGGTTAATAATTTAACTGACGAAGCTTTTAAAAAATACCGTAATTATTTTTACGAATATCACCGTTTGGGACTGGACGAAATGTCGATAAACATGACCAATGCTCGTGCTAAAATTGCTACGGGGCTTCCATTGTTGCGCGAAGCCAACAGAGCACGGCCATCGGCTATAATTATAGCCTCATTTCTTGATGCTAAAAACGATGAATTGATAAATATATTCTCGAAAGCTACTGATAAAGAAAAAAAAGAAGCGGTAGAAATTCTGATGGATGTAAATCCCACACAAACTGAGCGTTACGAAAAAATATTGAAAAATTAAAAATGCTAAAATCGTTATACATTTGTAATTATGCCCTCATTTCGGAGCTCGAAATTGATTTTGAATCTGGATTTTCATCGATAACAGGTGAAACTGGTGCTGGTAAATCAATTATTCTTGGTGCTTTGTCGCTTATTTTGGGGCAACGCGCCGACACCAAGGCCATTAAAACAGATACAGATAAATGTATCATCGAAGCCACTTTTGACATTTCTGGTTATACCAAACTTGCCGCGTTTTTTAACGTAAATGATATTGATAATTCCGATTCGACCTGTATTATTCGACGAGAACTAACAGGAGCTGGAAAATCACGTGCTTTTATCAACGACACACCTGTTTCACTTCAAGTTTTACGCGATTTAACCGTTCAATTAATCGATATACATTCGCAGCACGATAACCTCTTGATTTCCAATCCTACCTACCAATTGGATGTGGTAGATACCATTGCACAAAACTCTGAACTGCTAAAAACATATTCAACTGCTTTTGAACAATGGCAACAACAGCTTGCCAATCTTAAAAAGTTAGAACAGAATGCAAAACGCTATTCTACCGAGCTTGATTACATTCAATTTCAGTACAATCAATTGACAGAAGCTAACTTACAGACTGGAGAACAGGAAGAGCTTGAAATTGAACAAGATACGCTATCACATGCCGAAGAAATAAAAATTGAATTACTTTCATCCCAAATGCTTTTTGAAGATGAGAAAGCAGTTCTTTCCTTACTGAAAGAAATTGTTAATTCAGTTTCAAAAATTAAAAGTTTTATACCTAATAACGCTGATTGGATGGAGCGATTACAGTCGGCTTTCATCGAATTAAAAGATATTAATTCTGAACTTTCTTATTTTGCCGATAAGGTAGAAAATAATCCCGAACGTTTATTGTTGGTCGAAAATCGCTTGAGCGAATTGTTTACTTTGCAAAAAAAATACAAAGTAAGTACAGTGGAAGGTTTAATAGATATACGCGATGAGTTCGAGCTTCAACTACAAAAAATTGAATCGTTCGACGAAGATATACAATTGTTACAAGCTCAAATTGATTTATTATTTACAACTGTGAAAGAGCTTTCAGAAAGAGTTACAGCTTCACGTCAAAACGTATTGGTTCAAATTGAACAACACATGATAAGTAGCTTAACGGAACTCGGAATGCCTAATATCCAGTTTAAAGTACAATTAACCAATTCAGAAGTTTTTTATGTAACTGGTCAAAATGAAATACAATTTCTTTTTTCGGCAAATAAAAATAGGGAAGTGCAGCCAGTTCAATTAATAGCATCTGGTGGAGAAGTTTCGCGCTTAATGTTATCTATCAAAGCATTAATTGCTAATAAATCTGATTTGCCAACAATCATTTTCGACGAAATAGATACGGGTGTTTCGGGGGAAATTGCTCATAAAATGGGTGAAATTATGCACGATATGAGTACTTCAATGCAAGTAATTACCATCACTCATTTACCACAAATTGCTGCCAAAAGTTTGGCTCAATACCGTGTGTATAAAGATGATTCGGGCAATCAGACTCAAACATTTATAGAAAAACTCAATACCGAGCAACGTATTAACGAAATTGCTCACATGTTGAGTGGTAAAAATTTATCGGAAATTTCGGTGCTGAATGCGAAAGAATTATTGGGCTTGAATGCCTAGTATTATTTGATAAACATAGCCGAACGAATGGCTTCTGCTACCTCTTTTCCTTTAAAATCGCTCACAATCATTAGTGCAAAATCCATAGCTGTACCAGCAGCTTTTGCGGTGTAAATATTTCCTGAGTAAATAGCATCTACATTCGAAATGGTAGCTTCTACTAATTGATTTTCGAATCCCGGATAGCAAATTGCCTCTTTATCAGCTAATAATCCCATTTTACCAAAAACGGAAGGTGCAGCACAAATAGCCGCCATCTTATTGCCTTTATTGGAATGCTTTTGAATCAGGGCTTTTAAGCCGCTATGATTATCAAGATTTATTGTTCCGGGAAGTCCACCAGGTAGAAACAACAAGCTATCTTCTACAAAATTAGTTTCTTCAAAAATACTGTCCCCCAAAATGGTAATACCATGAGCACCTGTAACGGTTTTTTCGTTGCTAATAGAAACTGTTGTTACAATTATTCCGGCGCGACGAAAAATATCGATAGGAGCGATGGCTTCAATCTCTTCGAAGCCTTCGGCTAAAAAAAGGTATATTTGCATATTAGCGAAGTTTAAAATTATATGTTATCGAGCCAGTTGAAACGCCATTACCAGAAGAAAAGCGTGTTCGTTTGGCTGCTGATGTGGCTGCATTACGAGTAGCAGCATCCGAAATGGTAGTGGGTGAACCAATTGTTGCTCCAATTACATTGCCATTTTCGTCGACACGAATATTTACGGTAACTTTTCCTTCTACGTTATTATCGTAACTAGGTGTTACTAGAGTCCCGTTGAGCGAACGACCATTGAGCGACCACGAATTGCCACCCGAATTACCCGAACCTGCTGGATTACCCTGACGACTATCACCCGACGTTGTGCCACTTCCTGCAGAATTATTATTACCAAAAAGCCCATTCATGGCATTAGCTTTATCAATAGCTTCTTGCTGTGCTTGTTTTTTTTCGTTAGCAATCCGTATTTCTTCCAATCGTTGACGTTCAAGAGCTTCCTTTTCTTTTTTGTCTTTTTTCTTTTGTTCGGCAATTGCCAACGAATTGTCGTTTTGTGTCAACACTTCCTGTTTCTCAGGCTTGGTTGTTGCTGGCGGTGGAGTTACCGGCTTTACTGTTGGTTGTTCGGTAGGGGTTTCAGTTTTGCCGCTACCCATATCTACTTCGCCAAAACTCACCATAATACCCTCGTCTTCAGGCTCTTTTTGTCCTGGCATAACAAGCAAAAATAATAAAAGAATCAGTAACCCTACGATGAGTACCGAACCTGTTATTCCATATATTTTAGACCTTCTCACTTGGACGATGATTTTGTAGCAATAACCAATTTAAGTTTATGCTGATTGGCAATATCCAACACTTTGACTACTTCTTTGTAAGCAATATCTTGGTCGGCGTGTAAAGCAATATAGGTAGTTGTATCTTTGGCAACTAAACTCATAATATACCCTTCGAGGGCTTCAGCTGCTACTTGAGTAGGCAAATCGGAGCCAATAGCAACAAAATAATTTCCTTGTGCATCGATAGATACTTTGGCAATAACCGACTTAGTTGTAGTTGTAGCTTTACTTTGAGGTAGATTTATTTTTATATCGTTGGGCGACGACATGGTTGAAGCTATGATAAAAAATAGCAACAACAGAAATATAATATCTGTCATCGAAGACATTGAAAAACCGGCTTCGGCTTTAATTCTTTTTTTTAATGCCATTTCTTTATAAAGTTAGAAATTAGTTGATTAGTTCTTCTGTTAATTAGTTCATCTGTTAATTAGTTCATCTGTTAATTAGTTCATCTGTTGATTAGTTCATCTGTTAATTAGTTTATTGACACATTGCCACATCATCACATTGCCACATCAACACATCAACACATTGCCACATCATCACATCATCACATCATCACATCAACACATCATTACGCTGGTTCATTCAATAAATCCAAAAACTCCATAGTACGACCTTCGAGTTTACGAACAACAGATTCTACTCTCGAAACCAGATAGTTGTATGCAAAATAAGCAATAATTCCAACAATAAGTCCACCAATAGTTGTTACCATAGCTTGATACATACCTATCGATAAGTCGCTCATCTGAATAGTGCCAGAGTTGTTAAGCGACATGTTATAAAACGTTGTAACCATACCTGTTACTGTACCCAAAAATCCAAGCATTGGCGCACCGCCCGAAACAGATGCCATAAATACAAGTCCCTTTTCGAGTTTAGCAACTTCCAGATTACCAACATTCTCGATTGCAACCAGCACATCGCTCATAGGGCGACCTAAACGACTAATTCCTTTTTCGACCATACGAGATGTTGGTGTATTAGTATCACGGCAAAGTTTAACAGCTGCATCAATTTTACCATCATAAATATAATCTTTAATGCGATTCATAAACGAATTATCTTCTTTCAATGCGCCTTTGAGGGTTACTAATCGTTCGATTAATAAATATATGGCAAAAGCCAGCATTAAAATCAATACATACATAATGGGGCCACCGTACTGAAACATTTCCCATAAATTCATTTCTTTTGTAACTGTTTCGGTTGTTGTAATGGCAGCATTTACAACAGTATCAGCTACTTGTAGGATAAGCATTAAGTTCATAAATTATATTTTTTTTTAATTTTACTTCTTGAATTTCAATCTTGATTCTAAAATATGATAAGTTTACAAATTTCGTACCGTAAAAATATAGTACAAAGTTACAAAATAAAAAAGAACTGCAAAAAATTTAGAGATTTAAATTTTTTGCAGTTCTTGATTGCATTTAAAAATATGTAATTATCTACTTATTTTGCAGCTGCTTCAGCATCTGTTATCATTTTTTCGCTTGCATACATATATACTTCTACACGTCGGTTAGCGGCACGTCCAGCAGCAGTTGCATTGTCGCCAACAGGTTCCGAAAAATCTTTTCCTTCAATTTTCTTCAATTGAGTAGTGGCTACACTTTGAGAAGTTAAATAATTTGCCACCGACTGTGCACGTTCCAATGATAATTTTTGGTTAATTTCCAATTTGCCGGTATTATCTGTATGACCCATAACAGCAATATCCATGGTGGCATTTTCGGTTAAAATTTTAGCAAATTTATTCAAAGCATCTTTAGAGGCTGCATTTAATGTGCTTTTACCTGTTTGGAATAAGATACCCGAATCGAAAGTAACTTTAATAGCTTTTAAGTTATTAGCATCACGAATACTATCAACTTTAGCTCCTTCGATGGCCGCTGCTGCAGCCGCTGCTTTGTCCATTTTTTTACCAATAATAGCACCTGTAGTTGCGCCTACTGCCGTTCCAATACCAGCACCAATAGCCGCACTTTTTGCATCTTTACCGATTAATGCACCTACACCAGCACCCAACAATGCGCCTGCACCTCCACCAATCATACCACCTTTAAGCGATTTCGACATTGTGCTACAGCCTGTTATAAGCATAGTTGCTACCAGAAATAAAACTAAAACTTTTGTTGTTTTCATAAAAATAAATTTTTAAACGTTAGAAATTTTTGAATTAAATAATTATTTGATTGTTAATATTAAATTATATAACGATATTTTAATTCAATTGTTCGTTGTAAAGAGCAATTGTTTTTTCGAGACCAAAATAAAGTGCTTCGGCAATCAAAGCATGACCGATTGATACCTCGTTTATCCATGGAATATTCTGAACAAGATAATGAAGATTCTCAAGACTTAAATCGTGCCCTGCATTTAGTCCCAAGCCACAGCTTTTGGCAATTTTAGCCGCTTCGATAAATGGTAGTATGGCTTTTTCTTTGTCGGAAGTATACAAAGCAGCATACGGTTCAGTATATAATTCCACTCGATCGGCTCCAGCTTTGGCTGCATATTCAACCATTTTGGGATCGGCATTTACAAAAATAGAAACACGAATACCAGCCTGTTGAAACTCTTCTGTTATATTTTTTAGAAATTCTAAATTTCTAACTGTATCCCAGCCGGCATCGGATGTAATTGCATCGTGCGCATCGGGTACCAAAGTTACTTGATGCGGCTTCACCGCCAATACGATCTTATTAAATTCTGTATTGGGATTACCCTCAATATTAAATTCGGTAGTGAGAATGGATTTCAAATCATATACATCAGCATAACGAATGTGGCGTTGGTCGGGGCGGGGATGAACAGTAATTCCATTAGCTCCAAATTTTTCGCAATCCAATGCTACATTACAAACATTGGGTACATTTCCACCTCGAGCATTCCGTAAAGTAGCAATTTTATTAATATTTACACTTAATTTTGTCATTATTTCATTCGCTTTAATTAGCACAAAGTTACTCAAAAAATCAGATAGTAGATAAACTATACTTACCGTTTTGTTCCAATTTAAAATTCATTTTCTTTAAATAATTGATATGGTCTTCATTATCAGATGATATTTCAATTTTATGTATTTCATTTTCTGAGAAAAATTCGTTGTTATGATGGTACAGAAATTCACCTGGTTTCAAATCGCGGTACGGGGCACTTACATAGTCGAGCACTACGGAAAGCGTATTGTTATTTTTTATTCCAATAAATATTCCTGCAATAACTTCGTCGCGTAACAGGCTAAATATTAAAACATTCTCCTTTTCGTCGGACAAATTCATTAAGGTAAATCCCGGAAAAAATTGTTTAATTTCGTTTTTATTATAATCAAGATAATAATTCAGATAGCTATCCGAAAAATTTATTTTTAGCAGTTTAAAAGCATCTTTTTTAGTATAAATTTTAAACAGATAAAAAATATTGACACACACAATAAAAGTATTTAAAAAACCAACAGGCAGAGAGCCAATCATAAAGCCATATACAGTAAAGGCTATTCCACCAACCAAATTCAATATGCGAAGTTTAATGATAGAGCTCATAGTGAGCGAAATAGCGACAATAACAGAGCTGAGGTAGCCCAGCCATTCGAGCCACGAAATGTTAAATAGCATAGTATGTGTTTTTTTAGAATTTTGCGCTGTAAAATTACAATAAATTTATGGAATAATGCATTTTGAATTATCAATAAAATTATTCTTCATCCTTTTGTAATACTTTTGTGTTCTTTTGTGGTTTCCTAAATAATAATGGTAAAATAGAAGTGTATGTTTGTGAATTTGAATTTCATTTTGTTCCTTTGCATAAGTTTTAAATTAATTACACACAGATGAAATTTGCCATTTTCGGAAATACTTACAGTGATTTAACCATTACTTATTTAAAAGTTTTGTTCGATTTTTTGAAAGAGCGCAAGGTAGGAGTGATGCTCGATAGCGATTTATACGATTTTGTAAACGAAAATCAAATTTGTTGTTTAGAATATATAGAAGTTTTATCCGACGATAATTTTAATTGCGATTATGCACTTAGTATTGGTGGCGATGGAACATTTTTGAATACAGCTGCACACGTTGGGCTCAAAAATATCCCAATATTAGGTATAAATATTGGTCGCCTTGGCTTTTTGGCTGATGTGTCCGTCGAAAATATGCTCGTAGCTATAAATTCACTTTTAGAGGGTGATTTGATTGTTGAAGAACGCACTTTACTCACAGTTCGAAGTTCGGACGGAACGCAATTTGATTATCCCTATTCGCTCAACGAAATGTCGATTCTCAAGCAGGATAGTTCGTCCATGTTAAGCATACACACCACGCTCAACGGTGAGCTTGTACATACCTATCAGGCCGATGGATTGTTAGTATCCACTCCAACAGGTTCTACTGCTTATTCTTTGAGTGTAGGTGGCCCAATTGTGGTGCCCGAAGCCAGCAATTTTATACTTTCGCCCGTAGCTTCGCATAGTTTGAATGTACGTCCACTTATTGTACCCGATAATTGGATTATTGATTTAGAAGTAAAAAGCCGTACTAAATGTTATCAGTTGGCGATGGATGGTCGTACTACTATTTTGAATGAAAGTACCCGATTACGCATTTCAAAAGCAGATTTTACGATAAAAGTACTGAAACAACCCAACCACACTTTTTTTGATAATTTGAAAAATAAATTGATGTGGGGCGTTGATAAACGAAATTGAATTTGACGGAGGATAAACATAATGGATGCTGATTTGTTTTGAAAGATGCAATAGAAATGCATTATTTACAAAATTATTATCAATTATGGAACTCAAAATAAACGAATATTCTTTTGGCGAACGACCACTTGTTACATTGCCCGACCGCAATTTTTTAAAACAATTAGGCGAGGAGGGGATTCGCAGCATGGTAAGCCGACAATATGATTTGATGCGTGCGAGCGATATCAAACATCTTTTTCCTCCAACCGATGAGGCTTTTGAAAAAGCAAAACTTCATTCGTCAGATTTTATGATTCAAATTTGTGGAGGACCTGATTATTTCAATCAAAACCGTGGTAAACCCATGATGACCAAGCGTCACCAAGATTTTAAAATCACACCAGATGGCCGTCGTGTTTGGCTCGAATGTTATCGAGTTGCATTGCTCGAAACTGGTCTTCCCGAACACTTAATACACTCATTTTGGGACTATATTCATGTATTTTCGAATTGGATGGTGAATACAGAAGAAGAGTAATTGTAAACTTTAAAACAAAAAAAAACTCCGAATAGCTTTCGTTATTCGGAGTTTTTCTTTTTCCCCTTTAGGGGTTAGGGGTTCTTAAAATACCTGCTCAGCCATACGTTTGTAACCCGTATAACGCCATTTAGCATTTTCCTCGGCAGCATCAAATAGTTCTTGTGCTTCCGCAGGGAATTGTTTCAATAACGAAGTGTAACGTACTTCACCTTTGAGGAAGTTTTGGAATTCGTCCCAATTTGGTTCTTTCGAATCCAGTGTCATTGGGTTTTTTCCTTCGGCTTCCAACGCAGGATTGTAACGATACAAGTGCCAGTAACCACATTTAACAGCTAACTCTTGTTCCATATTGGCTTTACCCATACCAGTAGTTAAGCCATGGCTAATACAAGGTGAGTATGCAATTACAATTGATGGTCCATCGTACGCTTCGGCTTCGCGAAGTGCTTTGAGTGTTTGTGCTTGGTTTGCACCCATAGCTACCTGAGCTACATATACATAACCATAAGTAGCAGCAATCATTCCAAGGTCTTTTTTGCGTACTTTTTTACCCGAAGCAGCAAATTTAGCTACAGCACCTACAGGAGTAGATTTCGAAGCCTGACCGCCTGTATTTGAGTAAACTTCGGTATCGAGAACAAGGATATTTACGTTTTTGCCCGAAGCAATTACATGATCCAATCCACCGAAACCAATATCGTAAGCCCAACCGTCGCCACCGATAATCCATTGCGATTGTTTGATCAGATATTGGCTTAATTCAGCTATCTGAATACATTTATCGCATTTCTTTTCGTTTACAAGCGGCGTAATTTTAGCAGCTAATTCTTTCGATTTATCAGCATCGTTTTTAAATTCCAACCATTCGGTAAATAAGCCTTTCAACTCATCTGAGCAGCAGTTTTCTGCCATCGATTCGTTCATCAAACGTACCAAACGCTCACGCATATTGTCGTAAGCGAAAACCATACCTAAGCCAAACTCAGCATTATCTTCGAACAATGAATTAGCCCACGCTGGTCCACGACCTTCGTCGTTTACGGTGTAAGGAGTTGAAGGAGCCGAAGCAGAATAAATGGAGCTACAACCTGTTGCATTCGAAACCATCTGACGGTCGCCGAACAATTGCGTAACTAGTTTTACATAAGGAGTTTCGCCACAACCGGCACACGCACCCGAGAACTCGAACAATGGCGTTGCGAACTGTGAATTTTTCACGTTGGCTTTTGTATCTACCAAATGTTGTTTGGTTTTTACTTCGTCAACACAGAATTCCCAGTTTGTTTGGTTTTCGTATTGTGTTTCGATAGGCACCATTTTAAGCGCTTTACCACCTTTGTTTCCCGGACAAACTTCAGCACAGTTATCGCAACCCATACAGTCGAGCACATCAACCTGAATACGGAAGCTCATATCGGCAAATTGTTTACCATTAGCCTTTAAAGTATCAACTGCAAAAGGAGCTTTAGATGCTTCTACAGCATCCAAAAGGAATGGACGAATAGCAGCGTGAGGGCAAACATAAGCACATTGGTTACATTGAATACAGTTGTCTTTGTCCCAAACTGGTACAAATGCAGCTACACCACGTTTTTCAAATTTAGTTGTTCCTTGATCCCAAGTACCATCTTCGCGACCTTTAAATGCCGATACAGGTATATCATCACCTTTTTGTGCATTTACAGGAACAACAATGTTTTTTATAAAGTCTGGAACATCAGCTCCGATTACTGCATCATCGTCAAGTAAATTTGCCCATTCAGCAGGAACATCAACTTTGGTGTATTCACCACCACGGTCAACGGCTGCATAGTTCATGTTAATAACAGCTTCTCCTTTTTTACCATAGGATTTTACGATTGCATATTTCATTTTATCAACAGCCAATTCGTAAGGAATTACGTTGGTAATTTTGAAGAATGCCGATTGCAAAATAGTGTTGGTACGGTTACCTAAACCAATTTCCTGAGCAATATTTGTTGCATCAATAATATACAAAGTGATATTATTCGCTGCTAAGTATTTTTTTACATTGGTAGGAAGATTTTTCTTTACTTCTTCTACATTCCAAACGGTGTTCAATAAGAAAGTACCGTTTTTCTTCAAACCTTTGGTTACATCGTACAAACGCAAATAAGCCTGAACGTGACAAGCTACAAAGTCGGGAGTAGTTACCAAATAAGTAGAACGAATTGGCGTATTTCCGAAACGTAGGTGAGAACAAGTGAAACCACCCGATTTTTTTGAATCGTACGCAAAATAAGCTTGTGAATATTTGTCGGTATTATCACCAATAATTTTAATAGAGTTTTTGTTAGCACCAACAGTACCATCAGCACCCAGACCGTAGAATTTAGCTTCGTACGTTCCTTCGCCGCCCATCGAAATTTCTTCGCCAAGTGGGAGTGAAGTGAAAGTTACATCGTCTACAATACCAACAGTGAAACCATTGCGAGGTGAAGGTAAGCCTAAGTTTTGATAAACCGACAATACCTGAGCTGGAGTGAAATCTTTCGACGACAAACCATAGCGACCACCAACAACTAATGGTTGATTTTCGGTACCATATAGAACGTCTTTTACATCTAAGTACAATGGTTCGCCACCAGCACCCGGTTCTTTGGTACGGTCAAGTACACAAATACGTTTAGCCGTTTTTGGCATTACCGAAAGGAAATGTTTCGCTGAGAAAGGACGATACAAGTGAACAGAGATTAAACCTA
>JAIFKX010000271.1:0-6601 GCA_020049335.1 Paludibacter sp.
TTCGGCTATCGAGAGCTTTACATCCATTGGCAAAAAGGTTATGCCATATAAATAACGAGTGATTTTTCCTTTTGGACTAATAGCAATAATAGCTGAAGGATGAACAAAATCAAATCCTACGGCCTTAGTGATAAATCCTGCTGCATGTGTTATTTTGTAAATAGTCGAACTGTCGGTTGTAAGGAATATCCATCCATCACCGTTATCAGTAGAGTATTTTTCTACAAATCTTTTTTTCTTTTCTTTTGCTTTGTCAGGCGTATCTCTAAAGTTAAAACTAATTGTAATTACCTGATAATCTTTGCCTAAAACCATATCTGATTTGCGAACTACATCCCCAACTCCATCAAGAAGCGGACTACATAATCCTGGGCAATCAAAATATACAAAAGAAAGAATTGTAGGCTTATCTATCAATTGACCCAAAGTTACAGTGTCAAATTTATCAGTAACAAATTTTAGATTTAAGGGCAAAATGTCACCCAGATGTTCTTCCACACGTACTTCATCCGATTGATCTACTTGTGAATATACCTTTGCAATCAATGCAATTGTGAAAATGAAAATTACAAAAACGCATCTTTTCATGGATTTCGATTTTTGAAAACAATTAAGTTTTTAATGTATTTTATTTGGCTTTGCTTGTATCTCCTAGAAAATAGGCAATCATTAAAGATGCGCCAAGCAAAGCTGTATCCTGCATAGTTTCCTGCAATGCAGAATTGAATAATTCTGGAATAAATAAATTAGGTATGTGAATAGTTGTAATAATAATAAACAACATACCAGCTAACCAAAGACATGCTATTTTTACATATTTATCTAAAATAATAAATATGCTTGCTATAATCAGCATAGCTCCTGATAAAAGAACTGTGTACATAGTACCTGGAATTATCGAATGTTCTAATCGGGTTAGAAATTCCGGGGTCATCAAAAAATGGGACAGCCCAATGGCAATAATAGGAATGGCGAAAAGTATTCGTCCAATAAAAGCTAATTGTTTCATATTTATATATTTAAAGATTTTTTTTTATACTTTCGAGTTAAAAATTCCTCTAAGGTTATTTAGTAAAAATGCAAGAAGTAGAAGAAACGAGATTAAACCAGTTGCGTATAGGCCAATTATCCATAGAGGTGCCTTAACTAAAGTGTTCCATATTGCACGATCTTCATTAAGTCCAGGCTTATCTGTTGGTACGCCTATCGAATATGTTTTGGTAACTTGTACCTCGCCATAATTTTCATCATACAATTTTACTAAAACTTCCAAATCCCCGTTTTTATTTCCAGGTAGGTCAGTTGGGAAAGAGAATTTAGCTAATCCACTTGCGTCTGTTTTCAATGCTTTCTCTATTTGAAAATTACCAAAATAGCGTTTCACAAATACTGAAATTTCAGCACCTACAATAGCAATTTTGCCATTTTTTTCATCAGCAGTGGCATTTACTATAATGGAATTTGAAGCTTTATCGAATGAACTTACTAATTTTACAAGTTTACTTTTTGCAGGGTCGAACTTCGAAAGTTCTTGAATGTAATTTTTATTAAATCCACGCAAATATGAAATTACCATCCATTCTTTTTCCTCGCCAAGTGAATTTTTGAATGAAGGCATAAGACCAGCTCCGTTGTTCAAAATATATATCAACTCACCATCAGTTAGGCTTTGTGAGGCTGTTGACGACAAATCGGGTGGTATAGGATTGAGAGATTTCAATGCGTTATTTTTGCCTGGATTTCCATGACAAGACGCACAGTTGGCGTTGTATATGGCTTCGCCTTGTGCTGCCGTTGAAGCATCAAATTTTATGTAGCTATTTTTGTCTTTTTGGTCATCGGGTGCTTTCCAATTTCTGGACGAAAGCGATGCGTTTATTACAAAACTAAAAATTAGGAATGCAATAAATTGGTTATATTTTTGATTTGTTGTCATAGTAGCCACTTTTTTATTTTTCTTGTTCATTTCTGTGTTCTAAAGTTTCGTGAATTGGAATCACTGGGATTACTTTAGAAAGTATAGTGATAATCAAAACTGCCATAATCATTGGTGCAATTGTAACTCCAATCTCGATTAATGTAGGTGAGTATACTTTAAAATTAATCGGCACATTTTGAACTGGTAAAAATGGATGTTCCATTGTTGGAACTACGATTATATATCGTTTAAACCAAGCTCCTAAAATAACAAATATACTAATTATCAACAATGGTAATGGCTTACGCATTGGTTTTAAAATTAATAAAATAATTGGTAAAATAAGACCAAGAATTTGAGTTGCCCAAAATAATGGTGCATAACTTCCCGTAAATAATGTTTGTATATGAAATGCATCTGCATGTTTCATTTTATAAGCGGGTACCATGTATTCATTTATATTGAAATACAAATAAAGTAAGGATACTAAAACTAATAATTTTCCTATTTTATCAAAATGAAAATCAGTGATATATTCTTCTAAATTAAATGCTTTACGAAATACAAACATCGCTACAACTACAGCCGCTGTACCAGCCACAAAAGCCCCAATAACGAAATATGGTCCAAAAATAGTAGAATCCCATCCTGCTCGTGAAGTATTTGCAAAAAGCCACGAAGTTACAGTGTGAATAGCAAGTGCAACTGGAATAATAAAAATTGATAATGCACCAGTAGATTTCTTAATAAGATTCTTTTGCTCGGTAGTACCTGACCAGTTTAGCGACAGTAATGTATAAATTTTGCGTGCAAAAGGTGGAATGTTGGTAAGTTTTTCGGAACAAATCTTTAAATCAGGCAGCAATGGAATGTATAAAAATAGTGCACTAATAAGAACATAGATGGTAACAACTGTTACGTCCCATACGATAGGAGATTGTATTCGCCCATGTATGAATACATTCAAAAGCCTTTCGGGATGCCCCATATCCATAATGATTACCAATCCAGCAACAGCAGCAAAAGCTAGAGCAATAATTTCAGCAATTCGAGCTAACGGAGCAGCCCACTTTTGGTTAAGTAACGACAGTACAGCACTTATCAACATACCAATAAGGCTTGTTGCCACGAAAAATACGAAATTTGCTAAGTACATTCCCCACGATACATAATCGCCAAGACCAGTAACAATCATACCATCCCTGAGTTGTAAAAAATAAGCATAGAGACAAACTAACAAAGATACACTTAGAAATGCCATCCATACTTTAAAACCCATTGAGAGTTTTATGTGCGAGGTTAAATCGGCTACGATTTGATCCGAAGTTTTTTTATCCAACATAATATTATGATTTTATTCTATTTTTAACGTTTGAGGTTTGACGACAGTCTAAAGTTAAAGGTCAAAAGTCGATTGACTTGAATCTTTCATCTTTATTTTTGGCGCTTTATCCTTCCGGCGTTGTTCTTATTCTTGGTTCTTGATTCTTGTATCCTGACGCTTAATTCTCATCTTTTAATTTTCATCTCTTGATTCTTATCTTCATCCATGAAAATGTTCGGCAGCCTCTTCTTTATCTTTTTCTTGAAATGGACTTGTTTTTCCTTTTGGAGGCAAATAATAAACACGGGGTTTGGTGCCAAGTTCGGGCATTAAAGTATAGCCTCCATTGTCGGCTAATAATTTTCGAAAACGGAAACTTTCTTTGGTAGTTCCGTTTGTAACAACATCTTCGTTTTCGTCGCCAAAGTAGTAAACGCCATTGGGGCAGGCTGAAACACACGAAGGTTGTTTTCCCTCACGTAATTTATCGGCGCTAAATAAGCATTTGGAGATTGTTCCTCGGCGCTGTGGCACGTTTTGTTCAACATCGTAAACCAAGTCTTTATCTTGTTCGGAAAATAAAGGCTCTTGCCAATGGAAAAGTCGAGCACTGTACGGACAGGCTGCCATACAAAAACGGCAACCAATACAGCGCTCATTATCAATCAATACAATCCCATCTTGACGCTTAAAAGTTGCATCTACTGGACATACAGCAGTACATGGTGGATTATCGCAGTGCTGACATGGCTTTGGCATGTAATAGGGTTGTGTTGTAGCTGTCTCCTGCATTTTGAGAACATTGATGTGATGTTGCTCTGGGCGCAGATGATGTGCTTCTTGACATGCTTGCATACACTTACGTGCATTTTGACATTTTGAAAGATCGATAACCATTACAAATCGTTTGCCTTCAAGGCCATCCCGTCCACGTTGTTGAAGGTAAGTGAGCTGTTGAGCAGGCGACTTTTCGATATCTAAAATAGCATCTTTTTCTATTTCGACTAATTTGTTCTCGGCAGTGAGAACTTTAATACGTTGTTTTGCCGTTTTTTTGCTGTCGTAGTTGAAGCCTGCCCATACAGCAGCACCTCCTAAAAGCGTTCCAACTCCTGCCATGCCGATATTTTGAAGAAAGTCTCTTCTCGACTTGTCGTTTGGCTTTTTTGATTGTTCACTCATTCGTATGTCGAATTAAAGTTGATGTATGTAGTCGCGTTATTTTGGTGAAAATTTACCAATATAATTGTTGTTTTGGAGGAGAATAATGTCTTTCGAAACAACAATTCGCCACAAATGTAGCGCAAAGATTTAATATATCAAAGCAAACAGTGTAATAATTTAACTGCATTTTCTTTGAATTTCATTTAATTTATTCATTGCTAAAATCTATATGTCAGTAAATCAGACAATAATTATAATGTTAAAACACATATATAACTAATGTAATTGTTTCAATTTAATATATTTTTATAATGTAATCATAAATTTTAAAAATGTAAACACTACAAATATTTTGGATTTTAACAAAAAAAGGAAGAGAGAATAACGAATAACGCTACACTCTCTTCCTTTTGAGCCTCTTGTCGGATTCGAACCAACGACCCCGAGATTACAAATCACGTGCTCTGGCCAACTGAGCTAAAGAGGCAAGTGGATAAGCACCTTGTATCGCACCGCTACAACCTACTACCCTTGCTGCGATCAAGCCCTGGGGGAATTCGAAGGGAGCTGGTCGTACAAGACTTATCCGAGTGCAAAAGTAATGCTTTTTGCCCATTTATACAAGGCTTTGTTGAATATTATTTCCAAATTTCACGAAAGTCATTGATTGTTAGTGTAATAATTTTTTTGTTGATAAAATATGATAGCCCAATATTGTATGCTTATGAATTGTTTGTATCTTTGCACCTGCATTGGTTCACTCCGGTTTATCAACCAAAAGTGATGAAAAGGGAATCAGGTGTAAATCCTGAACAGTCCCGCTGCTGTAAACTCTGAATTAATGGTTAATTGTTAGTGATTAATCAGTAATGAAACAGTCTTGAACAATACTTTTGCCACTGTTTTGAAAGACAACAGACGGCTGACAACTGACAACAGTTTTTTTCTGTCGTCTGTAGTCTGTAAACCGTTGTCCACAAAATCGGGAAGGCGTTCAAAGATGGAGTAAGTCAGAAGACCTGCCATGCAATAATCACATTTCCATTTATCCTCTCCTGATGGAGAGGGTTGGGGTGAGGTCGTTTTTTCAGCTTTCGAGGACAAAGCTAAAAACCAATACTGCATCCGTTATTAATAAGCGGTTGATTTTCAGCATTATTGATTTTACTTTTTTTCTTGCAAGCTATTTGATTTAATTTTTAAACAAATAGCATGTTTTTATTATTACAAAATAAGAAAAGAAATTTTTTTGCATTGCTCGTTTCCTGCTTTATTTTGCCTTTGTTGGCAATCGAAAAGGTGGATACGAGTCGTGTATATTCTATTCGCGAACTGATAGTTACCGAAAAATACCACAATGCCGAAGTGCGCTCTACTGCGCCACTTCAGATACTATCCACCAAACAAATTGAAAAGTTAAACGCCTTACAGGTCGCAGATGCTGTTAAGTTTTTCTCAGGCGTAACAGTAAAAGATTATGGCGGCATTGGCGGATTGAAAACGGTTTCGGTGCGCAGTTTGGGTGCTGCCCACACAGCAGTAAGTTACGATGGCATTACGCTCACCGATTGCCAAACGGGTCAAATTGATATTGGCCGTTTTTCGCTCGACAATGTGGATATGTTGTCGCTCAACAACGGACAAAGCGATAATATTTTTCAGCCAGCACGACTTTTTGCTTCTTCGTCGGTATTAAATATTCGCACACTTACACCCCAGTTTAACGGAAATAAATTGCTGAATGGAAAAATTTCGTTCAAAACAGGTTCGTTTGGCTTATTGAATCCAGCATTTAGCATTCAACAGAAAATAAACAACCGACTTTCAACAACCCTTAGCGGCGAGTGGCTTTCGGCAAATGGCGAATATCCTTATTTGTTGCAACAGAGTTATTTAGGCAATGGAAATGCAACACGCGAAATTCGCAAAAATTCCGACGTACAAAACCTTAGAGTTGAGGCAGGCTTGTATGCCAATTTTTCCGAAAACGAATCGGGTTACATCAAGGCTTATTATTACAATTCGAAGCGTGGTTTGCCAGGTGGTATCATTTTGTATAATCAGGGAGCTTTTACGTCGCAACAATTATGGGATAATACATTTTTTACACAGGCGCATTACCAAAAAGACTTTTCGAAACTCGTATCTATGCAGTTGAATGCCAAATACCATCTGGGCAATATTCATTATTTAGA
>JAIFKX010000271.1:6617-40114 GCA_020049335.1 Paludibacter sp.
AAGTTTAAGCAAAGCGAATATTACGCTTCGGCTGCGGTTTTGTACAAGGCATTTCAGAATTTTTCTTTCTCATTGTCGTCCGATGGGTCGGTAAATTCTATGTTTGCTACTTATGAAAACAAAGCGCTGACCGAAAGTTTTGCAAATCCCAAGCGATACAGTTTACTTACAGCATTGGCGGCGAAATATGTATCAAATAGCGTATTTGCCACAGCCAGCTTACTATCAACCTTGGTGACAGAATCGACCAAAACCGAAGAATATACCAATTCCCGCAATCGCCTTTCGCCTTATTTCAGCCTTATGTATAAGCCATTCGATAAGTCGGATTTTCGTTTCAGGGCATTTTATAAAAACACCTTTCGACTCCCAACTTTCAACGATTTGTATTATGCCCGCATCGGAAATGGCACTTTACGACCCGAAACAACGAACCAGTTGAATTTAGGCTTGACTTATTCGGTTTCGCCTGCCAAATGGTTGCCATTCCTTTCGGTAACAGCCGATGTGTATCAAAATAATGTAAGGGATAAAATTGTGGCCATGCCTACCAAAAATCTCTTTAAATGGAGCATGGTAAATGTGGGTATAGTTCAAATATCAGGCATCGACCTTAACGCCGAGACGACTATTCGCGCCAACGAAAAAATTGGTTTTTTGCTGGGAGGAACATATACCTATCAGCGGGCTTTGGATGTTTCTACTCCGGGAAGTAATACCTACGAACATCAAATTCCGTACACGCCTCGTGTGTCGGGCTCGGGAAAGTTTGCAGTGGAAACTCCTTGGGTGGATGTGGCTTATTCCATGCTTTGGTCGGGAAAAAGATATGCACTTTTTCAGAATTATGCCGAAAATCGATTGCCTGGATACGCCGAACATAGCATTTCTACTTCGCACAGTTTTAAATGGAAAGAGAAAATACTTTCTTTAAATATGGAGGTTTTAAATTTGTTGAATGAGAATTATGCTATCGTTAAATGGTTTCCAATGCCGGGCAGGTCGGTAAGAGGAACGGTGAGTTTGAGGTTTTAGACCTAACCCCAACCCTTCAAAACCTAACCCCGACCCTTCCCAGAGGGAAGGGAGTGAGCGTAGAATGGAAGGTTTTGAAATTAAGAGAATTGTAATAAGAGTTTTGTCTGAATTGAAATTAAGATTTAAATAATGAGTTTTTTTAAAAAAATATTAAAGCCTTTTTTGCTCGTTAAAAAGCTGATTAGATGCACTTTTCCCTCTCCTATGGAGAGGGTTAGGGTGAGGTGGTTTGTTTTAGGGTTGGGTATTTTTCTTATTTCGTGCGACGATATGGATGACAAGTTAAAACCTGCAAATACTGACCTTATAAATGAGCCAACGCAACTTTATATTCTTTCCGAAGGGCTTTTTAATATGAATAACAGCACCTTGGCTGCTTTCGATTTGAGGTCGACGGCTTACGACCCGGATTTTTTTCTGGCAGCCAATAAGCGTGGCTTAGGCGATACGGCAAATGACATGGGTCTGTATGGGTCGAAAATTTATGTAGTGGTCAATGTTTCGAGTCAGGTGGAAGTATTGGATGCCGCAAACGGAAAGTCGCTGAAACGAATTGCTCTGTTCGATTCTAAAGGTGTAGCTCGTGAGCCGCGTTTTGTTGATTTTCACAATGGCAAAGCTTATGTTTGTTCGTTCGATGGTTCGGTGGTAAAAATAGATACGGCAAGTTTGCAAATTGAAGCATCGGTGCAATGTGGTAAGAGTCCGGATGGAATTTGTGTAGCTAATAACAAATTGTATGTCTCAAATTCGGGTGGATTGAGTTTTCCAAATTACGATAATTCAGTTTCGGTTATCGATTTAGCAACTTTTACAGAAATTACAAAAATAACTGTTGGTGTAAATCCAGGCAAGATATTGGCTGATAATGAGGGTGATGTATATGTGGTTTCGCGTGGCGACTACGGTGCAAATCCAACAAAATTGCAACGAATAAACTCATTCACCGATGAATTAGTTGAAAGTTTTAATGATATTCAGGCTTTAAATTTTAGCATTCGCAACGATACAGCTTACATTTACAGTTTTGATTATATTACTCAAACTTCGCAAATAAAGGTTTTTGATTGTAAATCGGAAAAACTGATTTCGGAAAATTTTATTACCGACGACACAAAACTGACTACTCCATTCGGCATCGACATAAACCCTGCCAATGGTGATGTGTACATAACCGATTCAAAATCGTACACCGTTTGGGGTGATGTGCTTTGCTTTGACAGAGCTGGTAAACTAAAATTCAAATTACGCGATATTGGGCTAAATCCAAAGAAAATACTTTTTAAATAAAAACAGGTTGAATAGTAACCTAAATACTATTGATAATTGATTTTCGAAAAAAAGAAACAGCGACTCTGTGAAGAATCGCTGTTTTGCTTTTAGTGCAATTTTAATCTTCTAACTTTTAATGTTTTTTTTAACGATAGACTGGCTTCAAAAACCAACCAAATAGCTTATTTTTACAAAACAAAAATAGATTGATTTTAATTTTTTAAAATGGCTGCATTACAAGTATATAGCTCTCGCACAATGGATATTTTTTCGGCAGAAACCGAAACTGAACTTTCTCTTCCCCTAATGGAGGCTGTGAGTGCAGGCTTTCCTTCGCCTGCCACCGATTTTGTCGACCTGACGATTGACTTGAATCGACATTTGGTAAAACACCCCTCTGCAACCTATTATGCTCGAGTAAAAGGCGAATCGATGCGTGATGCAGGCATCAATGACGGTGATTTGCTTATTGTGGATAAAAGTATTGACCCATCGGATGGTAAAATTGCCATTTGTTATGTAGATGGTGAATTTACGCTTAAACGAATAAAAATTGACAGTTCGGGTATTTGGCTTATGCCAGCCAACGAAAAGTTTAAACCCATACACGTTGAGGAAGGTAATACGCTTGTTATATGGGGAATAGTTACATTCGTAATTAAGAACGTTTGATATTTAGACAACAGACAGCGGACGACAGACCACAGACCACAGACAGCGGACAACAGAAAATACAATCAACCGATGACCCAATTAACCGATAACCTAATCAACCGATGACCTGATTAACAAGATGAACTGATGAACTAATTAACCGATGAACCAATTAACCAATCAACCAATATGTATGCTTTAATCGATTGCAATAATTTTTACGCTTCGTGCGAACGGGTTTTTAATCCTGCTTTGCGCGAAAAACCTGTTGTTATTTTATCAAACAACGATGGTTGCGTAATTGCGCGTAGTAATGAAGCAAAAGCACTGGGTATACCAATGGGTGCGCCAGCTTTTAAAATTAATCAATTAGTTGAGGCGAATGGGGTGCATGTTTTTTCGTCGAACTTTGCTTTATATGGCGATTTAAGCCACCGAGTTATGACTGTTTTATCTGAATTTTGTCCCGCAATGGAGATTTACAGCATCGATGAGGCGTTTCTTGATTTCAATGGCTTCGAGCTTCACGATTTGAATAGTATTGGCGTGGAAATGAAAAATAAAGTACTCAAATGGACTGGAATTCCAGTAAGTGTGGGGTTTGCACCTACCAAGGCATTGGCAAAATTGGCAAATCGTATTGCCAAAAAATTTCCCGAACGCACCAGCGGCGTTTACACTATCGAAACTGAAGAGCAACGAATAAAAGCACTTAAATGGCTCAAGATAGAGGATGTGTGGGGTGTTGGTCGTAGACATGCACGCCGATTGCAAGAAATGAACATTACTACTGCTTATCAATTTACGCAACTTTCCGACCGATGGGTGCGCGATATGATGACGGTGGTGGGTTTGCGCTTAAAACATGACTTACAGGGCATTCCAACTTTGCAATTGGAGGATGTAAAAGATAAAAAGAACATTGCCACAACACGCACTTTCGAAACAAATTATACCGAGTTAGCGCAAATAAAAGAGCGAGTAGCCAGTTTTGCAGTGAGTTGTAGTGCTAAATTGCGAGCGCAACATTCGTGTTGTAATAGCATTATGGTTTTTATTCATACCAATGGTTTTCGGCAAGACCAAGAGCAGTATAGTAAAAATATTGTACTCAAGCTACCTTTTGCCACCAATTCGGGCATTGAAATTACCAAGTTTGCTCTTCAGGGGCTCGAGCGGATTTTCAAAAAGGGCTATGGTTATAAAAAAGCGGGCGTAATTGTCATGGATTTTACACCCGAAGAAAATCAGCAACTGAACTTTTTCGAAAATCGAAATGTAAAGCACATTCAACTGATGAAAGCCGTTGACCATATAAATCAACTCTACGGACAACAAAAAATACGTTTGGCGGCGCAGGACGTAGGGCGCGTTTGGAAAATGAAACAAGAACGACTTTCGCCTCGCTACACCACGAACCTAAAAGATATATTAGTAGTGAACGCTGAAAAATAAAAAAAAGCTGCAAACCATTTACGGATTGCAGCTTTTTTTTCTTATCTTATCCCCCTTTAGGCTTCAGCGTGAGCTCAGTCGAACGGGTTAGGGTCAATTCTATTCTTTTGGAGGACGTGGCATTAATGCTTTGCGCGACAATTTGTATTTGCCCGTTTTTTGGTCGATGTCCAATAATTTAACATCAATCATATCGCCTTCTTTGATACCAGCCTGATCCATTGTTTCAATGCGTTTCCAGTCGATTTCCGAAATGTGAAGTAAACCTTCTTTGCCCGGCATAAATTCAACAAATGCACCGTAAGGCATTACCGATTTTACTTTCGAAGGATAAGTTTCGCCTATTTCAGGAATAGAAACAATACCTTTGATACGAGCAATGGCAGCGTCGATAGCCGTTTTATTATTAGCTGCAATTTCTACACGTCCTTGGTCGCCAATTTCTTCAATGGTAATGGTAGCGCCCGTTTCGGCTTGCATAGCTTGAATAATTTTTCCACCAGGTCCGATTACTGCGCCAATCATTTCTTTCGGAATCATCATGGCCACAATACGTGGAGCATTTGGCTTGAGGTCAGCACGTGGTTCGGATAAAGTCTCTTTAATTTTACCCAAAATATGCATACGACCTTCTTTTGCTTGACTCAGCGCTTTTTCAAGAATTTCGTACGAAAGTCCATCTACTTTAATGTCCATTTGCGTAGCGGTAATACCGTCGGCAGTACCTGTTACTTTAAAGTCCATATCGCCCAAATGATCTTCGTCGCCCAAAATATCCGAAAGTACGGCAAAGTTTTTACCTTTATTTTCCGAAATTAATCCCATGGCGATACCCGAAACTGGTTTTTTCATTTCAACACCTGCATCCATCAATGCCAATGTACCAGCACAAACGGTAGCCATCGACGATGAACCATTCGATTCCAAAATATCCGAAACCACACGTACTACATAAGGATAATTGTCAGGAATCATGTTTTTCAACGCACGAAGTGCCAAGTTTCCATGTCCTACTTCACGACGACCTACACCACGAGATGCACGCGCTTCGCCAGTAGAAAATGGAGGGAAATTATAATGCAACATAAAACGTTCTTTTCCTTTGAAAAGCGCATCGTCGATTAATTTTTCGTCCATTTTGGTACCCAAAGTAACCGTAGTCAACGATTGTGTTTCGCCACGTGTAAATACTGCCGAGCCATGTGCTCCTGGTAAATAATCTACTTCCGACCAGATAGGACGAATTTCGGTAGTTTTACGACCATCCAAGCGTTTGCCTTCGTCCAAAATAGAACGACGCATAGCTTCTTTTTCCACATCGTGGTAGTATTTTCCAATCAATGCTTTTTTAGCAACTGCTTCTTCTTCGTCTAAACCAGCAATATATTCCGCTTTGATAGCTTCAAAGTTTTCGATGCGTTCGTGTTTGTTTGGATTGCAAGCTTTTGCAACTTCAAACACTTTATCATACGTTTTTGCCCAAATATCTTTTTTCAGATCTTCGTCGTTTACTTCGTGGCAATATTCGCGTTTTTTAGTTTTACCTACCGCTTCCATCAATTCCAATTGTGCTTGACAATGAATTTTGATAGCTTCGTGTGCTACTTTCATAGCTGCAAGTAAATCTTCTTCGCTTACTTCTTTCATTTCGCCTTCAACCATCATAATATTATCGATAGTTGCAGCCACAATGATTTCCATATCGGCTGTAGTCAATTGTTCGAAAGTAGGGTTTATTACAAATTCGCCATTAATACGCGCTACACGCACTTCAGAAATTGGTCCGTTAAACGGAACATCCGAAACTGCCAACGCAGCCGATGCAGCTAAACCTGCCAATGCATCCGGCATATCTTTTCCATCTGACGAAACCAAGGTAATGGTTACGAATGTTTCTGCATGAAAATCATCTGGAAACAAAGGACGCAAAGCACGGTCGACAATGCGACAAACTAAAATTTCATAATCAGATGCACGACCTTCGCGTTTGAGGAATCCCCCAGGATAACGGCCAAAAGCGGCATATTTTTCTTTATACTCTACCGAAAGCGGCATAAAATCGGTTCCAGGTACAGCATCTTTAGCCGAACAAACTGTTGCCAATAACATGGTATCACCCATGCGTACCATAACCGAACCATCAGCCTGTTTGGCCAATTTACCGGTTTCAATGGTAATCTCACGTCCATCACCCAATGCGATGGTTTTTGTAACTACGTTCATAAAATTACAGGATTGTTTTTAATATATTTTTATTTCGGGCACAAAGATACGATATTATTTGCATTTATATGAAATTTATTCCGTAATTTTGACGCGGATTTCTTCACACGTAATCAGCTTTTTATATTTTTTTAAAGAACTTGTCTGTGTTTCAGTCAAGTTCTTTGTATCTCAATGCGTTATGTATTTAGGTTTCCTTCCTCTACCTCCCTTTTTTGATTGAATTCGCCCTACTGTTATTGTTATAAAAAACAAAGCTGGTTATGTTAGTTCGTTATTGAATCGTTACACACAATAATTTATTATCGGTTGTTTTGAAGTTTAAAATAAAAAGAGTACTTTTGCAGTCCAATTTAGCGTAATCTCTGACAGAATAGATAGAAGTCTGTGAATATTGCGCACTAATTACTTAAAAAAGAGCAAAATGGATTTAATTAAAATTGCAGAACAAGCATTTCTTGTTGAAAAAACACACCCCGAATTTAAAGCCGGCGACACTGTAACAGTGGCTTACCGTATTATTGAGGGTAGCAAAGAACGTATTCAGGAGTATCGTGGTGATGTTATCAAAATTGTTGGTCACGAAAACAAAAAACGTTTTACTGTACGTAAAATGTCGGGTAACGTAGGTGTAGAGCGTATTTTTCCGCTCGATTCGCCTTTTATCGAAAGTATTACAGTAAATAAACATGGTAAAGTTCGTCGTGCTAAATTGTATTATTTGCGTGCACTTACAGGTAAAAAAGCCCGTATCAAAGAAAGACGCGTGTAAGCTTTTTAAATCATTACAAATTAAAAAAGAGAAAATGGCTTCGGCAATTTTCTCTTTTTTGCTTTTTAAACTATCTTTGTGCTCCAATCAATTATAAAATGAGTTTACTTAAAATAAATATATTTAGACGAAACTATTGTGAACCCCCGCCATTTATCCCGATTCATTTATCGGGAGGGGCTTGGGGCTGTTTACTTATTGTTACTCTTTTCCTTTCTTGCACTCCAAAATCGACTGCCGATAAATCTTCCGATGTCGCAATCGATTCACTCCAATTACAATATGCCGAAGGCTTCGATGTTTTATATCACAGCCAATACAAAGAAGTTATTGTTTATAGTCCGTGGAAAAAAGGCGAAGTATATGCGCGTTATTTTTTAGTGAAAAACAAAGAGACTCAAACTCCCGATAACGGACAAAAGGTTGTTGTTCCAATAAAATCACTTGCTGCTACTTCAGTTACGCATTTCGAGTTTCTGAGCTTGTTGGACAAAATAAATTCACTTACAGCTGTTTGCTCACCACATTTAATTTACAATAAAGCAGTTTTGAAAAAATTCAACGAAGGCAAATTAACCGATTTAGGAGATGCTTTTAATGTAAATGTGGAAAAAACGCTGCAACTAAAACCCGAAGCAGTAATGATGAGCGGCTACAATCAAAACGACCCTTATTCGCAGCGGGTTTCGCAGGCTGGTATTCCGGTTATTCTCAATGTAGAATGGATGGAAAAATCGCTCCTTGCCCGTGCCGAATGGATTAAGTTTGTGGCTGCATTTTACAATAAAGAGAGGATTGCCGACAGTGTTTTTAATGCAGTTAGTGCTAATTACGAATCGATAAAAGCAAAAGCTGCAAACGTGAAAGTAAAACCACGCATTGTTGCCGGTAATAGTTTCCGCGGTACGTGGTATATGCCTTCGGGGCGTAATTACATGGCAAAATTGTACACCGATGCGGGGGCCAACTATTTTTATAGAAACGATACTACAGCCGGAAGTTTACCGCTGAATGTTGAAACTGTACTTAAAAACTTCTCGGATTGCGATGTTTGGTTAAATTGCAACTTCAACTCCTTGAGTGAGTTACAAAATGCCGACACAAAACATACGCTTTTCAAAGCATTTAAGCAAAAACAGGTATATAATTTTAATAATCGCCTTTTGCCTTCGTCGGCAAACGATTTTTGGGAAAGCGCCGTTGCCCGCCCCGATTTATTGTTGAGCGATGTGATAGCAATTTTGCACCCAGAACTTTTGCCGGGTTACAAATTTACATACACTAAAAAATTAGAGTAAACTCCGAATGAGAAGCCGAAATTTCATATATTTTGCAATTTTGTTGGTGCTGACAATGTTACTTTTCCTGTCCGATTTGGCTTGGGGTAGCATTACCATTCCTTTTCGCGAAATATTGGATGTGTTTTTCGGAAAAGGCGAAAGTATAAATACGGAAATTTTGCTAAATTTTAGATTGCCAAAAGCTATTACGGCCATACTTACAGGCGCTGCTTTGTCGGTTGCCGGACTGATGATGCAAACGCTTTTTCGCAATCCGCTGGCTGAACCTTATATTTTGGGAGTGAGTTCAGGTGCGAGTTTGGGCGTGGCGTTGGTTACTATGGCATCAGGTTTTTTACCTGCCATTTTAATGAATAGCGGTTGGGCAATGATTTTGGCAGCGGTAATTGGTGGAGCATTAGTTCTTTTGATGGTGTTGGGCGTTTCTTTTCGCATTCAAAATGCAGTTTCGCTGCTTATTGTGGGCATTATGTTTGGCACCATTGCTGGTTCGGTAGTGAGTGTTATGCAAAATTTCAGTAATCCCGATGCGATTAAGTTGTTTATAATGTGGACATTTGGCAGTTTGAGTGCCGTAACATGGACGTATATGCAAGCTTTATTGCCTATCATTCTACTTGGTTTGATAATGACGATGATGCTACACAAACGCTTGGACGTATTGCTATTGGGCGAAAATTATGCGCGTGGTTTGGGAGTTTCTGTTATTCAAACCCGCTTTTTTATAATTTTAGCAACAGGTTTGCTGGCGGGTGGTATTACTGCGTTTACGGGTCCCATTGCGTTTGTTGGTGTGGCCATTCCGCATATTGCGCGCGGCATTTTTAAAACATCAACGCACAAAATTCTGATTCCGGCAACCATGCTTTGCGGGGCTTCACTTTTGTTAGTTTGCGATTTAATTTCGCAAATGCCATCATACACATTGCCCATAAATACAATTAGTTCGCTGTTTGGTGCACCAATAATATTGTGGATTATATTAAAGAAAAAATAAGTAAATACAGCCCCAAGCCCCTAAAGGGGATGTAAATTAGTTCCGAATGGTCTAATCTTAAAGCCCCTTTAGGGGTTTGGGGCAATTTAATAAGATAATATGTCTTCCATTCTAAATACACATAATCTCTCCATCGGTTATTCTAAAAAAAAGAAAAAAATCGTTGTGCAGTCCGACCTCAATTTAGAGTTGAAGGCAGGCGAATTGGTGTGTCTTATTGGTCAAAACGGTTGTGGAAAATCTACTTTGCTGCGAACCTTGGCGGGATTGCAAAAACCGCTTTACGGAAAAGTATTGGTAGATAATCAGGAATTAGATAAAATACGAATTCACGAAAAAGCTCGAAAGTTAGCTCTTGTTTTAACCGAAAAAGTGGATATCGAAAATGCAACAGTAGCGGATATTGTCCGCATGGGTCGTCAACCGTATTGCAATTGGTGGGGGAGTTTGTCGGAGGCGGATTACGGTATTGTGAACGAAGCTATTGAAATGGTGCATTTGGAGGCTAAAGCCGATTGTCATCTGAATGAACTTTCGGATGGTGAACGGCAGCGTGTAATGATAGCCAAAGCACTGGCACAGGATACGCCACTTATTTTGTTAGACGAACCTACGGCACATCTCGATTTGCCCAACCGAGTGGAAATTATGTTATTGCTGCATAAATTAGCGCACCGAACCGGCAAGTCGGTGGTTATTTCGACGCACGAATTGGATATGGCATTGCAGGCTGCCGATCGAATATGGTTGATGACAAAAACCGACGGAATTGAGTGTGGCGTACCCGAAGATTTAGTGTTGCAGGGACATTTCCACGAAGCGTTTCAAAGCAAATCGTACTATTTCAATTCAGCCAACGGTAACTTTTCGATGAACTATCCCATGACTAAAAAAGTATGGGTTGAAGGAGACAAAACCCGCATGTATTGGACTTTGCGGGCATTGGCTCGTGCTGGTTATATGGTGGTAGAAGAAGCCGAAGTAGTTATAAAAATCACTCCCGAATGTTGGATAATTAATGCTGTAGAACTCAAATCCGTTGAAGAATTGTTGACAAAACTTGAGGGGGTTGTTTGATTAATACATAGCGATGGAGTACCTCATAATCCTTTTGTAAAGACAAAATTTATTATTTTCTTCTTTTGTTATTCCTTTTGTGGTTGAATTTTTTATTTTTGTAAATTCAGCTTAAAATAAACCTTTTTGATTAATTCTGTTGCTTGCATGTTGATATGTCTATTCAGAATTTTTTGTTCGCTTTTTTCCAACATGGCATATTTGCCCGAATGTTCTTTCAAAAAATCGTCTAAAATATCTTTGCTAAACATGCCTATCAGCTTACCGGTGTCTTTGGGGACAGATATTTGTCCAATTTTGCTTATTACATTATTCAATCTATTTTCGGTTACATACTCTTCGCTAATATCCAGTAAATCAGCAAGTATTTTGCTGTACGATACTTCAACTAACAAGCGGGGTTGACGTTTTTTGACAGATTTTTTTTCGGCAAAGCGGGCATTTTTGTTTTTTAGAAGTAACCGCGAACCATTGTGCAAATAAACCACATCCGTTGGTCGAATCACTACACCTTCGCATACATTATCGTCGATAGGTGGCAGACCCAGCCACTCGGAAATTAGACTCGGAAACTGATTCGGATAATTCAGGCATTCTTCCAGATTGCCTTTAAACAATGTTTTGGCATAAAAAAAATCGTATTTTTCAAAAAATAAATTCGAATCATCAACCGAAAGGAACCGACCTGTTTCGCCATTCGAAAGATACAAATCGAATACATAAAACTCATGATTGGGACAATAATTAACTCCTTTTTGAATGCATATAACACGTGCATCGTTTTTTACTTCTGGATGTGGATAATTACCTCCAAATATTTCTCCAAACACGGATACAGAATCTGTGTCAGGGTATTTTTCTTTTACCGCAGCATACAATGCCAATGCTTTGAGTTTGTATCGTTCTAACAACTCTTCGTAATCATAAAATTTTTCGTTGCTTACAATCAATCCAGTACGTTTACCGGCAAATACGGTTTGTCCATCTGTAACCAAACAAAAATTAGCGCCATGCACTTTTTCTTGCACCACATATTCTAAATTTTCGGCAGTTTGTATTCTTATTTTTTCGAGAAACTCGGCATCGAAGGTGTTTTCTATTGAGCTATACTTTTTAAATGTAATCATAACGTTATAATTTTATTATTTCTTAATTGTGTAAACGATGGCAAAGTTAAACTTTTTTTCAAAAAAAATAGTATTAAAATCTTGTATAAATATTTAAGTTTCTTACAATTTTACTATATTTGTCGCGTTTAAAACATTTCTTACAATTTAATAAAACAATCTAACACACATTTTATGTTTAAAAATCATCCGAAGGGCTTAGTATCAGCAGCATTAGCTAATATGGGCGAACGTTTTGGGTTTTACACCATGATGGCAATTCTGACCTTATTTTTAATGTCGAAGTTTAATATTTCGGGTACAGAGGCTGGCGGTTTGTACTCCATTTTTTATGGAGCCATCTATATTTTAGCTTTAGTTGGTGGCACTATTGCCGATAAATTGCAAAATTACAAAGGAACTATTATTGCTGGCCTCGTTATTATGACAGCTGGCTATTTGTTTTTGGCAATGCCAGCGCTTATCACCACTAAGTATGTGGCACTTGCTGCTTTGTTGGTTATTGCTTTTGGAAACGGACTTTTTAAAGGCAATTTGCAAGCACTTGTTGGGCAAATGTACGATAACGATGAGTACCGAAGCAAACGTGATGCGGGATTCCAGATTTTTTATATGTTTATTAATATTGGGGCAATGTTTGCGCCATTTTTGGCAACATGGGTTCGAAATACCTTTGTCGGAATGCAGGGTTTTGCATATAACTCCGATTTACCTGGGCTTTGTCACCAGTACTTGGATGGGAAAATGACGGAAGAAGTTGCTAGTGGTCGTTTCTCTGAATTGGCTTTGAAAGTCTCGAATGATGTTGCTCCAACCGATTTATCTGCTTTTGCTGTTGGATATCTCGACGCCTTCAATACCGGTTTTCATTATGCATTTCTCACAGCCGTTGTGGCAATGCTCATTTCACTGCTCATTTTCATTGTTACCAAACGTATTTTACCCAATCCAAAATCGAAAACAACGACAGTTTCTAATTTTTCAAAAGAAGAGATTAAACAAGATGCACAGGAAATTAAACAACGTATTTATGCCCTTTTAGCAGTGTTTGGTGTTGTTATTTTCTTTTGGTTTTCGTTCCATCAAAATGGGTTAACACTCACTATGTTTGCCAAAGATTATACACATTTAGGTGGTATTTTCAACTCGGTGGAAATTTTTCAATCTATCAATCCATTTTTAGTGGTATTTCTTACACCACTTGTTATTGCTATTTTTGGAGCTATGGCAAAAAGAGGAAAAGAACCTTCGACGCCTAAAAAAATTGCTATTGGAATGGGAATTGCGGCTGCGGCTTTTGCGCTTATGGCTGTTGGCTCTGTCGGACTACCAATGCTCAAAGATACAGTCGCACAAGGGGGCTTGCCCGAAGCTGAAAGGGTTACTCCATGGTTGCTTTTTGCTGTTTATTTCATCCTTACCATAGCCGAATTGTTTATTTCGCCTTTGGGACTTTCGTTTGTTTCGAAAGTTGCACCCGCAAATATGCAGGGTCTAATGCAAGGTGGTTGGCTCACAGCTACAGCAGTAGGTAATTTTTCGTTGGTGCTCGGAGCCATGATGTACGAAAACATCTCTATTTCCATTACTTGGTCTGTTTTTGTAGCCGTTTGCGTGATGTCTATGCTTGTAATGCTCGCTATGGTAAAATGGTTAGAGCGGGTTGCAAAATAAATAAGTTGCTAATTTTTTAAACAAAAAGCCGGAGAATGAATTCTACCGGCTTTTTGTTTATTGAAAAACGATTGTTCTATTTTGAAAAGCTAAAATTTTTCGATTGATGTGTTTATCTACCGCATGCGATAATACAATTTTCTCCAAATCGCGCCCTTTTCGTATCAACTCTTCTACGGTATCTTTGTGCGAAATATGCGTTACACCTTGTTCGATAATTGGCCCAGCATCCAAATCGCTCGTTACATAGTGGCTAGTGGCACCAATAATTTTCACGCCACGTTCGTGGGCAGCATGATAGGGTTTTGCACCTGCAAAAGCAGGCAAAAACGAGTGATGGATATTAATGATTTTGTCGGGGTAATGGTTGATAAAGTCCGCCGAAAGTACCTGCATATAGCGAGCAAGTACACAAAAAGTTATTTTGTTTTTGCGCATCAATTCCAACTGCTTTGCTTCTTGTTCGGCTTTGTTCTCTTTGTTAATTGGCAAATAATGGTATTCAATTCCAAAGCGCTTAGCAACCGACTCCATATCGGGGTGGTTGCTTATTATAAGTGGAATTTCCACATTCCATTCGCCCATAGCATAGCGCGAAAGTAAATCGTATAGGCAGTGCGACATTTTTGAAACAAAAATTGCCATACGAGGTTTTGTTTCTGCAAAATAAAGTCGGAAATTCATATCATACCGCACCGCCAACAAGGTTTGAAAATACTCTTCAATTTTATCCTTTGGAATTTGAAAATCAGTAAGCTCCCATTCCACGCGCATAAAGAAAATTTTGTCCTCGCGGTTTACATATTGATCTAAATAGAGTATATTTCCTTTGTGTTGATTAATAAATTCGGTTACGGCAGCCAAAATACCAGGTTTGTCGGGGCAATGGATTAATAAAATAGCAGTATTGTCGTTGAGATTCATTTCGTTTCAATTTTTAAATAATAGGGCTGCAAAGATAACATTTTAATTCGAAACAGATGGTTGTCTTTTCATATTGATTTAAACAATGAAAGCACAAGTATTCCGATAAATGCTACCAATAAAATTTAGAAGTATTTTTTTTAAAGAAAATCAAAATATTTTGTTTAGAGCTATTGTAGAATGAAAAAAATGACTTATCTTTGCACCGCCTTAGAAATAAAGCACTCTACCTGGTTCGGTAGTTCAGTTGGTTAGAATGCCGCCCTGTCACGGCGGAGGTCGCGGGTTCGAGTCCCGTCCGTACCGCAAAAGCAATTCAGAAATGAGTTGCTTTTTTTATAAAAAAGAAATTGCTATTTATGCCGTATTTAGTTTATATACTTCAATCGTTAAAAGACAATACCTATTACAAAGGTTATACTGAGGATGTTGAAAAACGACTTTTACAACACAATAACGGTGAAAGTCACTATACAAGAACAAAAATGCCATGGAAATTAGTTTATCTTGCCGAATATAATACAAAGCGTGAAGCTTTAATCACGGAAAAACAAATCAAACGTTATAATTCGGAATTTTTGCAGAAAATTATTTTAGAATATAAAAATAAAGTTGGTTAGAATGCCACCCTGTCATCTCGCCTTTGGCGAGACGGGTTCGAGTCCCGTCCGTACCGCAATGTAAAACGCTAATTCCTCATAATAAAGGAGTTAGCGTTTTTCTTTTAGTTGATTTTTTCTCTATTGCCCTACTTGTTCAATTTTAATACTATATTAGCGCAAAAAAATGGATAAAGTCAAAAGGTTTGGTGTGAAAATTAAGCATATATTTTTGTTATTCTAAAGAGGAAGAGAGGGGTATCTTTTGCACCTCTAAATTGAGATTTTTAAGCCAATATCGTCTAGTAAAGGATGTTTCGACCCCAATAGGGGTCGGATGTTTATAGAATAGCATTTATTCTATAAATATTTGACTCTTTCGGAGTCATATCTATTTGCTTAATAAACGACATTGATTTATAAGTTTTGATTTTAGCATTGAAAAATTCAGCCGATGTATTAGTATTTCTATTTTTGAAGAAATTCAGAATATATTGATAGTTGTTTTGTGTACTTCGAGAAACAGTGCCAAATGATTTAAAGTATGACTTTTCTACTTTATCGTACTATTTATTTGGTAACTCTTGAAAATCCACCGCTTTTGTCTTTTACTGTACGGTATAATTTCCCTAATAAACATTCTTTCGGCTAGTAACTGATTAGGCAGTTTAGCAAAATCAAATTATAAGTGTATTTTTATATAATTTCAACGACAAAAAAGCCCTTTTCCGTGAGGAAAAGGGCTTCTGGATATTTTCAAAGAAGCTATTATGCTAATTTATTTACGAAAACGGTAAGTTTCGATTTTAAATTCGAAGCTTTGTTTTTGTGTATAATGTTGCGTTTAGCTAATTTATCAAGCATAGAGCTAATTTTTGGTAACATTTCGGCTGCAACTGCTTTTTCAGTTGTCGCACGTAAATTACGAACTGCATTACGAGCTGTTTTAGCGTAATAACGATTGTGCAATTTGCGCTTTTCTGTTTGACGAATTCTTTTTATCGAAGATTTGTGATTTGCCATCTCAAATTTATTTTTTTTAATTTCTTAATTTATAGTAGTCCCTAGGGGAGTCGAACCCCTCTTTCCAGGATGAAAACCTGGCGTCCTAACCGATAGACGAAGGGACCATTTATGGTCGTTGCAGTTGTAACAATAGTTGCTCTCAATTGCGGGTGCAAATATACGGTAGTTTTTTCAATCTACAAACACTTTATATAAAATATTTTTATATTTTTCCTATCTTTTTGAATGTCAAATAATTAAATTCGTGATTGTTTCAGATGTAATGCCTTTAAATAATTAATACTTCGGTTTTTTATGGTAAAAATGCTTTTTTGCTCGCTTATTTGTATGCCTATTTTCATTCTTTTCGCAAATAAACAGTATATTTGCAAAGATTAAACGCTATTTATGCTAACAAAAACGAAAGGTGTTGTACTGCATAGCACCAAATATTCCGACACTTCGTGGATTGTTACTATATATACAGAAATGTATGGTCGCACTTCCTTTTTGGTGCGTGGCATTTCTAATAAGCGCTCTGCAACTAAAGCTGCTATTTTTCAGCCCTTAAATGTCGTCGGTATGGATTTGTTTTATAATCCAGCAAAAGAAATTCATTCAATCAAAGATATTCGGATCGACTTGCCTTTGATTGGTATTCCTTACGACCCTATAAAAAATGCGCTTGCTCTTTTTATTTCCGAGTTGCTTTTCAGAAGTATTAAACATAGCACGCCCGACGAACATCTTTTTCTTTTTCTTTGTCAGTCAATCGAAGTGTTGGATTGTACGCATGATATTCCCGCCAATTTTCATCTTATTTTCATGCTCAAATTAACCCGTTTTTTGGGTTTCGAACCGCATTTGGATGCTGAGTTAGGCAAGTACTTTGATTTGATTAATGGTGAGTTCCGATGGGATAAACCGCTTCATGCCCATTATATTGGTGATGTGCAAGCACAGAGTCTTTGTGCCTTGGGCAGTATTAATTATTTTACAATGAATAATTTAATATTGGCACGAGTGCAACGTGCCGAACTGCTCAAAACGCTTATTGAATACTATCGCTTACATATTTCGGGCTTCAATGGGCTCAATTCGGTTGCTGTATTACAAAGTCTTTTCGACTGATTTTTGTGCTCGCTCACTATCAATTTGTTCACGAGTTTTACTTTGTGTTACAATATAAACGCCTACAAATACTAAAATAATTGATATCAATTGGTCGTATCCAAACGCATCGAGCCCCATGGCAATGGTCGCGAGCGATGCAATAATTGGCTGTGTGTAATTGTACATGCTAAGCGTGGTGGGCAATAAGTTTTTTTGCGCAGCGCCAAGTAGTATGTACGAAATGAAAGTGGCGAAAATAATAATGTATGCTACACGTAACATTACCGAACCGTTAAAAATTAATGGATTAACTGCTTCTATGTAACTGTGACAAAATGGATAAGTTTGTATGGCTGCAAAAAGAAACATCCAACGCATGATGGTAAAAGGTGAATATCTTGATATTAATTTTTTAAATAAATTGAGGTAGAGCGCAAACGAAATGACGGCACAGAATACAATTAGGTTTCCAACTAAATTGCCGCTGCCAACTTTCGAAATATCTTCGGATAGTATCAAAAATAATGCTCCCGAAGCCCCTACAATAACACCTAATGCTTTTTTAAAAGTAATGGGTTCCTTGATAATTAAGGCAGCAAGCAACATGCTTACAATTGGTAAAGTAGAAACCACAATGGATGCATCGATAGGCGATGTTTTCGAAAGTCCGTAATAAAATGGTATTTGATTGACAGAAAGTGAAAAAAAAGCCGCAAAAAATAACAATATAATATCCTTAAATGGTACCTTTTCATATTTTACAAAAACAATAGAAGCCCAAAAAAGAATTGCTCCACCTACCAAACGGAAATAGGTAAGTGCAAAAGGATCAATTATTTCTGGCATCAACGACCGAGAAATGGGGTTGTTTAATCCAAAAAAAAGATTGGCTACGATAATTGCAATATGTGCGTTGAGTTTTTTGCTGTCCATAAGGGCTGCAAAGATAGGCATTTAAAGTTAGAAGTTTAAAATTAGAAGGTAGATTATAGTAGGAAATCATATTTTGAAGCCAAAATATGATTCATATAGATGTGTTGTAAATGGAAAAATTGAAAATTTAAAACCGATTTTGTTCTGTTTGTTTGTTTATTTAAATAATTGTTTTTAGTTTTGTAGCCGCTACCGATTATTCACTTTTCAACTATAACAATGAAACTCGACCCCAAAACGCAACGTTCACTTTTTCCCGAAGAATGTTTGCTACGCGAAATTGCCCGCCAACCCCGATTGTCGATTGGTATCCCAAAGGAAGATAAAACTCTCGAAACACGTCTGCCACTCACTCCCGAAGGTGTTTCTATTGTTACCGAAGAGGGTCATAGTGTGTATATTGAGCGAGGAGCGGGCGAGGCAATGGCTTATTCCGATTTGCAATTCAGTGAGGCGGGCGCTTTTATGGTCGATTCGCCTTCGGATGTTTTTTCGGCTGATATTGTGCTGAAAATTACTCCTCCTATGTTGTCTGAAATAGAGATGATGCATGATCGTTCTACCGTTTTTTCGATGTTGCAACTCAATAATTTGACAGCTGAAAGCATTTCGCTTTTGATGAAAAAGAAAATGAATGCTTTTGCTTATGAATTGATTCGCGACGAACAAAAAATATTTCCCGTTGTGAGCTCCATTTCCGAAATTGAAGGAAGCACTGCCATTGCGGTGGCTGCCGAATTAATGAGTAATGAGCATGGCGGAAAAGGCATTTTGTTGGGTGGTGTTGCTGGCATTTCGCCGACAGAAGTACTCATTTTGGGTGCAGGTATTACGGGTACAGTGGCTGCTCGAACGGCTTTGGCACTGGGTGCACAAGTCAAGATTTTCGACCATGATATAAGCAAATTGCGCAAAATTCAGCATTATTTGGGACAACAAGTATTCACTTCGGTTATTCATCCGGCAGTTTTATTCAAAGCCTTGGCTTCGGCCGATGCTGTAATCGGAAATTTGCGCTATATTTATGGTTCAGAGCGATTTATGGTTTCCGAAGAACTGGTGAAAACTATGAAACCAGGTGCTGTTATTATCGATTTAAGTGTGGACCAAGGCGGCTGTTTCGAAACCTCTAGATGCCGCACATTAGAAAGTCCGTATTTCGAAAAACATGGTGTAATTCATTATTGCTTACCCAATATATCTTCGCGTGTGGCTCGAACAGCATCTATGGCACTTAGTAATATTTTTGCTCCTATGGTACTCAAAGTTGGGCATTCGGGAGGAGTAAAGCAGGCAGTTGACGAAAGCGCTGGCTTCCGCAATGGCGCTTACGTATATGGTGGTATTTTAGTAAACCGCTTAATTGGTGAGTATTACGGAATTGCGGCCAACGATATTGGGCTGCTGCTTGCTGGTTATTAAAGGCACTTTAGGGATTTGGGGTAGTGGTTTTAAATTGACTTACTTCCAATAAAAACTGTTCAATTTTTGCCGTAACTTCTTTCGAACTTCCATTGGCATTGTTTACCAAAATGGCAAATGCTAAGGTGCGATTAGTTAATTCTATATAGCCTGTGTAGCTTTTTACGCGGGATATTGTGCCACTTTTGGCGTGAACTTTTCCTTGAAGCGCTGTATTATCCAAAAAGTTTTTAAGCGTGCCGTTGGTTCCCGAAATAGGTAAACTATTGTAGAAAGCCTCACTATTTTTACTCTTCATTTTCATAAATTCCAATATGCCGACAAAGAAATTTGCCGACACACCATTTGTTGGCGATAGTCCCGAACCATCGTATTGAAATAATTCGGAAACCGATAAATTATTCACACGCCAAAGGTTTTCAATTTTAGCTTTAGAGCCATCGTTGGTGCCCTGCTGAGTATCCGAAACACTCAATTGTTTAAATACATATTCAGCAAAATGATTGTTGCTGTTTTCGTTTACGTCTTTAATTATCTCGGATAGAGTGGGGGATAAGTGGCTGTAAATAATGTGTTTATTGCATATATCGTTGTCGTCTACTCTCATTGTACCAGTTACTATTATAGCTGCATTCTCCAATGCTTTTCGGAAATCAGCAAGCAAAATAAGTGCTGGATGTGGTAAATCACTTTTTACTACAAATTCGGTTCTATTGGCTGGTATTTCTCCAAAAATGGATCGTTCCTTGCTATAAGGGGCGCCATAAAAGTAGGCATTGTCGGATTTTGTATCGGTGCTTTTTACATAATTCGAAAATTTCAATTCATCAATATAAGGTATTGTGCGCAAAATTTCTGGAACGGTACCTATTTTTCCCGATTTGAAATATACTTGTAATGTATTGTCTAAATACGAAATGCTGTGGATGCCTGAAGCATAGTAATTTCCCATATCTTCCCAAGTCCAACGGGGATTGATGACTTGTTTTTCGAGCATGCTTTCGCAAGCAACGAGTGATCCATTTATCTTTTTTATACCTGCTAATTTCACAGCTTCCACCCATTTTTGCAAAAAAACAGTTTCGCCTATTTTATAAGAACCCAAAGTCGGGTCGCCACCGCCTTTTATGTAAATATTGCCATTAAGCGTGCTGTCTTTTGTAATCTCTCCATCCACTTCAATTGTTGTTTTGAAACGAAAATCGGCTCCTAATAACTCGAGCGCACTGGCAGTTGTAACCACTTTCATAGTGGATGCTGGCACTACGGATTGGTGCGCATTCTGTTCTGCAATTATTCTCCCTGATTTTAAATCCTTTACAATCAGGCTTATATTCGCATTTTGCAAAAGCGTATTTCTGCGAAAATTATCTACTGGTGTCTGTGCAGTGATAGAAAATGTAATTAATATTAGGGTGAAAAAAGTCAGTATTTTCATTTCGTTTGAATTTATTTTTAGAGTTGCAAATATAGATAGATTTTTTATAGTTTTAAATAAAAATCTTTTACCAATATTTTAAAATCTTCTGTGTAGGAATGACGGATTTCCGATTCAATTGTTAATTGAGATTCAATGCAAGGGGAGTTTTGCCGCGATAATTCAATTAATATGCGCTTTGCCGCACTGTTTGATTTTGGAAAAACAGTTGTTTTTTTATTACAAAATAATTCATTTTTTTTAGCAAACGCTATACATTCATTTCCTTCGTTAATTGGTAAAATTAAACATAGTTTTCCATTCCCTGTAAGCATTTTTAAACTCGAAATGATTATTTCGTTGTGAAAATCGGTTGTTGCATGACGGGCAGTTGTTCGAGCTATTTCGGGCGTTTGAAGCGAGTTTTTGAAATAAGGTGGATTGGATACAATAAGGTCAAATTGTTCGTTCGAAATATTGTTAAATGCCATCAAATCAGATTGGATAATTTCTATTCGATTGTTCCAAATTGTATTATCAGCGTTTATTTTTGCCTGATTACAAGCATCTTTATCTATGTCAATTGCCGTAATACTGGCTGTGCTTCGTTGAGCAAGCATAAGCGAAATTAAACCTGAACCGGTGCCAATATCCAAAATTTTCGAAGCGCTTTTTACATCAGCCCATGCTCCCAAAAGCACCCCATCGGTGCCCACTTTCATGGCACATTTATCATGAAAAATAGTAAATTGCTTGAAACTAAACGACGGTGCTCCCATTTTTTTAGCGGCGTCCGGATGGGGACGGTTGACGGGAGGTTGACGAGGGTTGAGACTTGCTTTGTTCAGCGGTTTTTGGTGCTGAATTTGAAGCAGGACTTGACGAACGGGCTGAAGAACTTCGACTGTCTGTTGGGTTACGAAAGGTGGAACGACTATCTCCAGTTGAATATGGTCGAGTTGTAATAGGTTGATTCGTAGTTGGTTGTCGTGTGCTTGTAGGCGTCGAATTATTTTGGCGTACCGTAGATGAATTGCGCTCTGCTTCAATAGCTTTTGCCGGTTGTCGGTTCGATTCGGACTGCAGCACTGCACGTTGCTGATTATTTCCAACTTGTGGTTGAAACGAAGATTTTTCGTATCGTTTGTTCTGAAGTACTGATTGCTGATGTTCGCTTAAAACGCGCGAAAGTTCCACTTCTTTGTCTTTAATGCGCTGAATAGCATCCATGCGCGTATTCGAAACTTGGCGAGCACGTGCATATTTAAGATTTATTTCGTGAACTTGGCGCGCCTGCTCGGTCGAAAGGTTTAATTCTTGTTGCAGTTTCTCAGTTTGTTTGGCAGCTTCTTGTTCGGGAGTTCGTTCGGGCATAGAGGCGTTTTCCTGTCCAAAAATTAAAATTGGACACAAAAACAAAATAAATAAGAACTTGATTTTCAGTAATTTCATGAAGTATATTCGCGTAATAATTCACGAAACTTTTAACAATCACCGTGCCATAAAGTGTTAAACTTAGCGTATTATGGCGATATAGAGCTATATTTTTAGTATTCAGTGCCTTTAATTTGTTTCAGTTTGAATCTGAATTTTCCCATTTGGCTCACAAATAATCCAAAAACGGTAATGGCAATTCCAATTATTTTCAAACCGTTAAGCCGTTCGTCTAATAGCCACCAAGCTAATATTGCCGTAAAAACAGGAATCAAATTGACAAAAACATTTGTACGTGCAACTCCAATTTTACGAACCACACCAGCAAAAAGTACAAAAGCAATAACCGATGCAAATACAGCTAACATAAATAAAGCAAAAAGACCTTCGGAAGTAACTTTGCTCGTTGAAAAACTGCTAAAATCGGTAATGAAGAATGTGGGTATGAAATACAATAAACCAACAAAACTTTGGTAAAAAATGACATTTATAGTAGTATAATGTGTCGAAATTTTCCGTAAAGTAGTGGTATAGGATATGGCCGAAAAAACAGCTAAGAACATAAGAATAACTCCCCAAGGATTAGCCGCGAATCCACCTTTTGGCTCGTAAATAACCAGAAAAACTCCCGAAAGAGACACTATTATACCAGCAATATTGGCATACGATATTTTTTCTTTTAATAGAAAATAAGCCAGCACTGGTGCAAAAAGAGGAATTGTAGAAATTATTACCGACGCCAAAGTAGAATCAACCATCGTAAGTCCATAAGTTTCGCCAATATAATACATGAAGGGTTCGAAAAAAGCAAGCAGAAAAAACCATTTTATATCTTCGCGGCGCATCATTTGAAATCTTCCAGCTATTTTAGAAACTAAAAACAGCAATACAGACGCAATAATCAGGCGAAATGTAACTAAAGTTACAGGTTCAAACGATAAAATGGCTTGTCGTGTCCAAATAAACGAAAATGACCAAAATAGCATCGATAAGCTAATGGCACCGTATAGTTTTACTTTTTGCATATTTTTTTATGACCTGAAAATCCTGATTTAACATAAAAACCAATCAACCAATCAACCAATCAACCAATCAACCAATCAACCAATCAACCAATCAACCAATCAACCAATCAACCAATCAACCAATCACCAATCAACCAATCAACCAATCAACCAATCAACCAATTACGACATGCGATTTTTATAATCTTCGTAACCAAACTCACGCACCAATCGGAATTCATTTTCCATTGACCATATTCCGATGGAAGGGTGCGAAACTCCGTTGAACATATTGGTTTTCACCATAGTATAATGAATCATATCATCGAAAACGATACGGTCGCCAATTTTCAGTTCTGCATCGAACGACCACGAACCGTAAAAATCGCCCGAAAGACAGCTATTTCCACCCATTCGGTAAGTTGGTTTACCGGTAATAACGTCGGTAGCGCCAATAATGGTTGGTTTGTAAGGCATTTCGAGGCAGTCGGGCATGTGGTTCGAAAAAGATACATCGAGCATAGCGGTTTTTATACCATTGTTTTCAACAATATCAACTACCGACGATAGCAAAACACCTGTTTGCCAAGCAAAAGCACTTCCTGGTTCAAGTATGATTTTTAAATTCGGATAACGTATCTTGAAATTTTGCAAGAGCGAAATTAAATGTTCTATATCGTAACCTGCTTTCGTCATTAAATGTCCACCGCCCATATTTAACCATTTTATTTGATGGAAAAATTTACCAAATTTTTCTTCTACTACGGCAAGTGTTTTTTCTAAATCGTACGAAGAAGATTCGCAAAGCGTATGAAAATGAAGCCCTTCCACACCTTCGGGCAATGTATCGCCCAACAAATTGGCTACTATTCCCAAGCGCGAACCAGGCGCACAAGGATTATATAAATCGGTTTCGACATCCGAAAACTCTGGATTAATACGCAGTCCGCACGAAACATTGTAAAACTGCGTTTGAGGATAAAGACGTTCGAATTGCGTGAGCGAATTGAACGTGATATGACTGCTCAGTTTTACAATCTCAGGAAATTCGCGATCGGTGTATGCTGGCCCGTAAGTATGTGCAGGGCTGCCCATTTCCTCGAAAGCCAATCGAGCTTCGGCAAGCGAACTTGCAGTGGAGTAGGTAATGTACTCGCGCACAATAGGGAAGGCACTCCACATAGCAAATGCTTTGAAAGCCAAAATGATTTCGACACCTGCTCGCTCTTTTACCGACCGGATAAGCTCCAAATTTCTTCGAAATGCCATTTCGTTTAATACAAAACAAGGGGAAGGTATTTTTGAATAGTCCATGTGTGTAAATTAAAAATTGAAAATTAAGAATTAAAAATTTATTTTATTTCTCTTGCACCGCGTAACTCCGCAGATACTTCGTTTACCCAGCCAGCCTGTTGTAATACAGCTGTTTGCACCTTCAGAAATCGTATATTTGGCAATGAAACAGTATTCCCACTTTCGTCCATAGCATTCGATATGTCTAATTTGTTCGATCCAGTTGTAGCATCATAATCGTCTCCCGAATTGTTTTCGGCATAGCCCCATTTGTATTTTCCAGCAGGTACAATCCAAAATTGAACACCATTCGATCCTGTGTTTTCATACGCATCGGGCAGGCGCGTTCCGTAAAAGGTGATGCTGTCGGCAGTTGTTGATTGCCACCACCAACCCGAAGAATTTGTCGCTCCGTATCCCGCTTTTAATTCCCCAGTCGCTCCATCACTATCCTTCCATGTAATATTTGTTGTATCTGAAGTTGCTTTAAAATAGCGAACCCAGTAGTTTCTTCTCGAATTTTCGAACTGACTACCTTTTAATTCGTACCAAGTTTCGTTGGGTTTGCCATCGCCATTTTTATCTTGCATTACATATACTATGGCAGGTTCGGGCGTCGAACTTTTCATTAAAATAACTTCAAAATCGACACTAGCATGATTTGGGATGTTGTGGTCGAAGCCTGCAATGATATAGCCACCAAAGCCACCTAAATAGACAAATTTTGTGTGATTATCAGGATTTCCAATAAAAAATGCCGTATCGGTTGGTGTTGCTAATGCACTATGTTGCCCTGGAGCATACACATAATCAAATACTTCGCTTATATATTCCGACGAAACTTTGGGCTCGTCAGTTTGTTTGCACGATATAAAAAATAGCAGAACTACGAAAACTAAAAGAATTCTCACCGTTGTTTTGTTTGAAAAATGAAACGCAAAAGTACAAAAAAAATGGGCAAAAGCAATTTAAATTTTCTAAGTAAAATTGGTTTGACAAGTTGTTAATAACTTTTTAAATAAAGCCTCTTTATTCCAATTTGAATACGCTACTTTTGCACGGTGGAAAAAATATACCAACATATCGAAAAACTTTTGGGTAGAAACGAGTACGTTGTCGTACCCGAACTAGGTGGATTTGTTCTTCAGCAGCTGTCGGCAAGCATTGTTGATACTAAAATTACAGCTCCACGTAAAGTCATTTCCTTCAACGCATTAATGCATCATGCTGATGGTTTATTGGTGATTGAAATCGCCCGTACCGAACGTATATCATACCGCTTGGCTCAAGAGCTTTTAGTGAACGAAATTTTATCACTTAAAAAGCACCTTCAAGCAAATGGAAATTTTGTTTTTGGCGATTTTGGTACTTTTTACCTCACCAACGAAGGAAATTTTGAGTTTATTCCGAATTTTGAAGCTGCTTTTATACCTTCAAATTTTGGTTTGAATGATTTGAATTTGCCTAATTATATACAAAAACATCAACAATTTGTTCCATCAAATCAAAAGCAGCCTTCGATAAAGCGTGTTTTGCGTTATGCAGCTGCGATTGCTTTATTAGTAAGTATTTCATTTTTTCAACAAGAGCATATTGTTTTCTCCGATGCTCAATCGGCAGCTATTGTTAATTTGAATAGACTTACTTCGGAAGCAAAAATGCAGATCAATGCAGATTCTCTATTGACTAATGATTCAGTGCAAATGATTGCTAAACAAATAGATGATGCTGTTCTGAAAACTGAATCGGCAAACTATCATGTAATTGTAGCCAGCATGCCCACGCAGCAAACAGCTGAAAATTATTGCAAAATATTGACTGAATTAAATTATTCAGCGGCAAAGGTTTTAGAGCCACATAAAACATATCGCGTTGCTATTAAATCATTTACTGACAAAGAAGAGGCAATTCAATTTATGGAAGAATTGAGAACCACTGACGAACGTTTTGCAACCGCTTGGGTGCTTTGCAAAAATTAAAATCAAACAAAAATGCCATTTCATATTGCGGGCAAAAGAAAAATAGTTATCTTTGCACCCGTTAAAGAAAAAAACATGCGGTTGTGGCGTAATTGGTAGCCGCGCCAGACTTAGGATCTGGTGCTGAGAGGCGTGGGGGTTCGAGTCCCTTCAGCCGCACGAAAATAAGCAAAAAGAGTGATAATCAATAGATTATCGCTCTTTTGCGTTTTTGTAATAAAAAACTTTTTATTGTGGTGTTGAAGGATGATATTTTAATTTTTCCAGATAATTCTATTTCAATACATCTTTAAGGTCTAATTTATGGGTATTACCCGATTCTACCGGTGCACGTGTGTGTTGCTATTTTATTTTTTACAATCCCTTTATTGTGGCTGATGGTATAACACCTTTTATATATACACACTGATTTACGACTACATATACAATTGTCATTTTTTTATAAATAATTGCCCGTACATTAAAACCATATTGCCTATAGAAAGCACGAGTTTGTGAAGGATATGATTCGGCACCGCGTGAAAGTTTACTCATTTCGGCATATAATTCTTTCAGATATTTTTTTGCCGTAACAGGAGCTTTATATTCGTAACTTATTGTTTCGGATAAATTGCGTAAATCAGTTTGAGCATTTTCAGAAATAATAACCGTATATTTATTCATAATTTACTTACATCTACTCCGTAATTTTTACTTAGAATAGCCTCACACTCTTTATACGATTCGTCTAGTGTGTATGTACGTTCGTTTTCAATTCCAGTAATATCTGGATAATCAATTTGTACTAATTTGCGATGTTTTTCCAGTTCGCGTACAATTTTCCGTCCGGCTTGTGTTTCTACATTTATGTGTGCTGTAATTGTCATAATGGTATTTTTTATATGTAAATAACGATACAAAGATAATTATTGTTTTGTAAATTGAAACTCCTTATAACATTAAAAATAAAAGTAACCAAGTAGGCTGCATTTATTTTCGGGTTATATGTTATTTAACCACTTTCGTATTTTAATGAGTTCCAATAATTCATTTTGCATTGTATCATAACATTGAGGTTCAAATATTTTGAGTATAAAACTATTTTGTATAATTAGTTGTATATTTGTATTGTAATATGCGATATTGAGATTAAGTTTTAAAATTATGCATGACAAAAATCGAAAACGAATAATACTAAATTCATTAATATTTATTTTAAAATGGATAGTGCTACTCGTAACTTACCTTTTTTTGGCTTACAAACTATCTACTTTTAAACAGTACGATGTTCTCTTTCAGCATTTTGAACAAATTACTACTACTCATTATTTTGGCTTGTTGATTGTTTTCGTATTGCTTCCATTAAATATGGTGCTCGAAGCCCTGAAATGGCAAAAAATAGTTGAAAAATCCGAACGTATTCCTTTTAATCAGGCTTTAAATGCTGTTTTTGCCGGTTTTGCAACTGGCTTTGTTACTCCCAATCGTATTGGCGAAATGGCTGGTAGAATGCTCTTTATCAGTCCGGCGCACCGAAAAATAACTGCCATCTATGCATTGCTAAATAGTTTAACTCAGAATTATGTTATTGCTCTTATAGGCTTACCCACAGCAGTATATTTTTTTTTAATTCTAAAAAATAATACTGTTAATTTTCACAATCCTTTCCTGATTGCAGTGGCTGCATTTGTTCTATTATTTACTATTTTATACTTTTTTTTGCCTCGTCTTGTATTATTATTCAATAAATATGACAAAATTAAATCTCTCAGCAGTATTTCTGAATATAAAATTATTGATTTGCTGATAATTACGGGGTATTCATTGTTGCGATTTTTTATTTTTAGTATACAGTTTTTTGCCATTTTACACTTTTTGGGTGTCGAATTAAGTGTTTTCGAAGCATTCATTTCAATACCAACAAGTTATCTATTTGTAACGTTTACGCCCGCATTGGCATTTTCGGAAGCTGCTATTAGAAGCTCTTATGCTGTGATTTTTATCGGTGCTTTTTCCGAAGATATGGTGGGAATTGCTATTGCCGGATTTGCTTTGTGGTTTATTAATTTCGTTTTACCCATGCTTATAGGTAGTAAGTTAGTGGCAAACACAAAATAAATGCTTATTTTTGCAGATATTTTTCAAACTAAAAATTTAAACCGAGTAGGTCGACAACCGAATAGGTGATATACTGATGAACGATATTCATTTTTTACCATTTACGCTCGAAATTACGATTGAATTTATAGTTTCGTTGTTGCTTTTGTTTGTTTCAGCCATTATCTCGGCTTCCGAAGTGGCTTATTTTTCGTTAGGACAGCAAACAATATCCGAATTGGCCGACAACAAAAATGTAAACGCTCAAAAAGCGTATAAATTAATAGAAAATCCACAACGACTATTAGCTACTATTCTTATTACTAATAATTTAGTAAATGTTACCATTGTTTTGTTGTTGGCTTATGCTACTTCGGCTGTTCTCGATTTTTCGAGTGCTCCGTTTGCTGGGTTTATTTTTCAAACTATTGTTGTTACATTTTTATTGCTTCTTTTTGGCGAAATTCTTCCCAAATTATTTGCTTCTCAAAAAGCATTATCTGTAAGCATTTTTACAGCTCCTTTTTTGTTGGTACTTAGTCGTTTTTTCTCTCCAGTAATTAATTTATTGATCAATACGACTAACATTGTAAACCATAAATTAACACGTCATCACCATCGTAATATTTCGAAAGATGAATTGTCGCAAGCACTTGAGCTTACTTCCGATAGCAGTGACGAAGACAAAGAAATACTCGAGGGAATTATTCGTTTTGGCGACAAAAGGGTGGTGGATATTATGACTTCGCGCATAGATATGGTCGATTTTGACTTGAAAATGAACTACAAGCAGTTACTCGAAAAGGTTATTGAGGCAGGTTATTCGCGTATACCTGTATATGCCGAATCGCGTGATAATATAAAGGGTGTGTTGTATGCCAAAGATTTACTGACGCATTTGGATAAGCCTGCCAATTTTCGCTGGCAAAGTCTTATTCGCTCTGCCTTTTATGTTCCCGAAACAAAAATGATAGATGATTTGTTAGGTGATTTTCAACGCAATAAGGTACATTTGGCAATTGTGGTCGACGAATATGGCGGCACTTCGGGCTTGGTTACACTCGAAGATATTTTGGAAGAAATAGTGGGTGATATTAGCGACGAATACGACGAAGAGGAAAAATTATTTAGCAAAATTGATAATCATACCTTTGTTTTTGAAGCAAAAATTCAGCTCAACGATTTTTTTAAATTAGATGAAATTGATGCCGGGTTGTTCGAAAAAATTTCGGGTGAAGTGGAAACTTTGGCTGGTTTGATTTTGGAAATTAAGGGCGAAATGCCTACCAAAGGCGAACGGTTTGATTACGAGCATTATGTGTTCGAAATTATGGCTGCTGACAATCGCCGAATAAAAAAAGTGAAGCTATATATTAAAAATGACCCAAGAGAGGAAGAGTGAAGAAGTTTGTAGTTTATAGTTTGTAGTTTATAGTTTATAGTTCTGCTTCATGGGATGTTGAAATTATCCAATTATATTCTCGTTTTATAGTATGTCAAAATAATCAATTTACAGTTGCTATATTCTCGATTTATGGTATGTTAAAATAATCAATTTGCAGTTGCGATTTTATCTGAAATTGTAATCTGTAAATTGAAAAATGGTAAATTTTATACTAATGCACAAAATATTATTGATTACACTCACACTTTTTTTTATGGCTTGTGGTCAGAGTTATACACCCAAGCCTTATGGCTATTTTAGGGTTTTTCTGCCGCCACATGAATATAAGATTTTGGAAAACGAAAAATTGCCTTTTAGCTTTGAGTATTCGAAAATAGCTACCATCGTAGAGCGAACACAGGTTCACGAAAAGTATTGGTTCGACCTTATTTATCCGCAATTTAATGTGGCATTGCATGTAAGTTATAAGCCTATAAAAGGTAATTTTAGGGAATTGACAGAGGATGCGCGTACATTTGTGTACAAACATAGCATTAAGGCAGATAATATCAGCGAATTGGCTTTTAATAATGCCGAGAAAAATATTCACGGTATTTTATATGATTTGAAGGGGAATACGGCTTCGAACCTCCAATTTACATTGACCGATAGCACTCGTCATTTTTTGCGTGGGGCACTCTATTTCGATAATGTACCGAATAAAGATTCTATTGCTCCAATGGTGAATTATATTAGAAAAGATATGGTACGCTTGATGGAAAGTTTTAGTTGGAAAAAATGATAAATAGTAGATTTCAGGCGCAAGGAGCTTCGATTTTGATTTGGGAAATTACCGAAACGGAAGATGAGTTGAAAGATTTGCTCTCAAACTATAATGCATATAGGTCTGATTTTAAATTGCTTAAAACAAACAAACGTAAACTAGAGTTCCTTTCTGCTCGCATTGCTTTAAATGAGTTGGCTGCTTGCGAAGTTGTAATTACTTATACTCCTGAAGGTAAACCATATTGTGTAGATAACAACTTGAAAATAAGTATTTCGCATAGTGGGAGTTGGGTTGTTGTAATTGCACATCCAACGAGCGAAGTAGGTATTGATATTGAAATACCAACCGACCGTTTTTTGAAATTATATCACCGTTTTTTGAATAAAGCGGAACAAGCGACACTTTTTGATGCTAACGATTTGCGAAAAGTGCAGTTGGCTTGGTCGGCAAAAGAAGCATTATACAAACTAATTGGTAGTGAGGCTGTAAATTTTGATAAGCAGCTCGAAGTGCTGGATTTTTTGGTTGATACCACTGGGACCTTTACGGGCGTTCACACCGTAAAGGGAAAGAAATATATGCTGTTTTATTTGATAAGCAAATCGTTTAATTTGGTGTATTGTATTGATAATTAACAATATGAATTCAAAAGTTTATTCTACTCTATATCGAAATAGCCAAGTAGGCAAAAAAATGTTAGCAGTGCTTATCGACCCTGATAAATGCAGCGAAACACATTTGAATAAATTTTTACCTTTGCTAAAAGTGCATACGCCTGATTTTATTTTTATAGGTGGAAGTCAGCTCAAAATATCTTTCTCGCCACTCATCGACCTTTTTAAAACAGAACTGCACATTCCAGTGGTCCTTTTTCCTGGTGATGTTTCGCAGTTTTCGCCCAACGCAGATGCGCTGCTTTTTCTTTCGCTAATTTCGGGTAGAAATGCCGAATACCTTATCAGTCAGCATGTAAACGCAGCTATTCCAATTCGTAAATCGGGGCTCGAAGTTATTTCTACTGGTTATATGTTGGTGGATGGTGGCTCGAAAAGCGCGGTGGAATATATTTCGAACACGCAACCCATTCCGCACGACAAAAATGATATAGCACTTGCCACAGCGCTTGCAGGAGAATTGTTAGGACTGAAAGCCATCTATCTCGAAGCTGGAAGTGGTGCACAACAGCCCGTTTCCGCTCAAATGATTCAGCATGTGAAAGCACATTTATCCATTCCACTAATTGTGGGTGGTGGAATTAAAACAAATGACCAACTTCAGGCGGCTTACCAAGCGGGAGCTGATTTGGTGGTGGTAGGTAATGTGCTCGAAACAGAGCCTGAAAGAATTGAGTCGTTTGTAAGTTTGTTAATTCAACACAAATAATCGATATAAAAAGGCTCATAATAGAAATTTGAACCTTTATAAAAACCGTATTAATTAATTCATTTATGACAAAAATACTCAGCACAAAAGAAAAATCGGTTCAGATAAACTTACATTCGAACTATTACGGGTCGGTGGCCGAAATTGGTGGCGGACAAGAAACTGCTCGACACTTATTTCAGGCAGGTGGAGCATCCAATACCATTGCCAAATCCATTTCGGCTTACGACAAATCCTTTAGCGATTATTTTTACAACGATGGTACGCCTGCCCGCTATGTAGCCGAAGACCGTTTGCGTAAAATGATTGATTATGAGTATAATGAGCTTATTACAATTTTAGATAAAAAGAACGACCAAAAGTTTTTTGCGTTTGCCAATACGGTTGAAATTCTGAATTTTGCCAAAACAAATATGGGAAATGGCTGGCTTGGGATTGCCGTGGAAGGCACCGATCGTTACCACCCCAATAGCATTTTTATACATGTAAAATTACACGAAAACGACACCTTACTCCAACAATATACGCTTGGTGCGTTGGGAATTAATTTAATTCACGGAGGACTGTTTCATTGGGAAGACCCCCGAAAAGTACTGCTTTCGCTACTCGATAATTTGGATACCGAACGCGTGGAAGTGGATTATTTTTGGGTGGAAGGGCCAGATTTTAATTGGTGCGATAATCGATTGCTAAACCTGATGTTGGTGCGAAATAATATGACTCCGGCCATTATGTTCGACCAAAATGGACACATACAGCAGCCAAGCGATATGCTTTACAAAAAGAATGTGCTGTTGATGCGTGGTTTTTTCCGACCGATTAATAACCTCGGATTGGAATTTATCGACGATAGCCTGTCCATTTTTAAACGCGACGAAGATTACAAGCCAGACAACACAATCGCATTTTGCGAAATTTCGCTCAAAAACCTGATGCTCAACGAAAAACTCGACGAAAAAGATTTTCTTAGTCGTGTAGAGTTACTCAATATGATGGGGCAAAACGTAATGGTATCTAACTTTTACCGCTATTTTAAACTGGTGGATTATTTTGCACAATTTAAAATGATTAAACTGCGTATTGTAGTAGGGTTGCCAACTTTCGACAAAATTTTAGACGGCAGTCAGTACACCGACTTGCGCGGCGGCCTGCTC
>JAIFKX010000077.1 GCA_020049335.1 Paludibacter sp.
TGTAACAGCTGTAGTTTTAATAGCATCATAAGCTGTTTGAATTGTTTTGTAGGTACTTGCTGCTCCTACCGGAATTACAGTCTGCGCCTTCAAATTAAAGCTTACTCCTAAGAGAATAAAAGCAATAAGCAGAGCTAAATGCTTTAGTGTAAAAGTGATTTTCATAAAATTGTTTTTTCGGGGTGATGAATATTTTATTTTTTTCGGCGGTAAAATTAGATGGATAGTACCAAAATATTCGTTGTAAGTGTTACATGAATAATTCAATATGTACCACTTGTTTGGTAATTTTGGTATAAAATTGTTTTTCACAACTTTATACCAAAAAATATGGATGCGTTTTTTCTGAAATTGTAATTTTGCACAAAAAAGGCTGTATCCTTTTCCGGAATACAGCCTTCAAATTCAGAATAATAAGGATTATCGTGCTATCATAAATTTTGATTCGGATGCTATTTTGTTGCTAGCTTGTATGCTTACAATGTATTCACCCACGTTCAAATTGGCAACATCAATATTTTTATGAAAATGCACGTCGTGCTTTAGCTCATCTGTTTTTTTTATTATTCTACCCTGAAGATCAAGAATAGTAATTGATAACTTGCCCGTATAAGTTGAACTAAACTCAACGCTAAGATAGTTGCTCACAGGGTTAGGATATACTATGAATGATGATTTTTCAGTATGAATATTATTGATGCTTGTTAACGTTGGCTGTATCGGCTGATTGTAAAACGGGTATGCCGGCATATAGTCTTTTTTACTGTAAAAACAGTTTCCACCACTTGTTGAGGGGTAGCAAGTGCCTGTACCTGCACCATTGTTCATAGTCCCTGCTATTCTTTGTCCGTTCCAGTCGGATGCATAGCTTAACTTTGTGTTTTGATTAATGGTTGTTCCGGCAGCTAATGTAAGTGTTACAGTTTTATTGTCCGATGCCAACGAAACATTGGTTATAGCCGCTCGCCCTGCTGTGTAACTGCTTGTTGAACTACCATTATTAATAATATTGAATGCCGCACCATTGGGCAACGAATTGATTGTTACAGGTCCATTATCATTATTATCTTTTAAAGTTATTCCACTTCGTGCCAACTCGCTGTCGAATTTTAATTCGATGGTGTTTGATGTGGAATTATAAAAAATAGATGTTGGAACTAATTTAGGATAAGCATCATAATCTAAACTTTTGTATAAATATTTGTTGATGGTCTGAAACCATCTATAACCCATAAAATCCAACGATGATTGCTTATCGTAATGCAAGCCGTTGCCGCAGTTGTCAATCATTATTGCACCAGGAAGGTTGTTACTCAAAGTGGCAATTTTTACCTGAGCATTTCTGATGGTATCAGCTTGATTGGGTGTGGTGGTAGCAGTGTATTGGTCTGTTCCCATTACACCAGCCATTCCAACTATCGAATTATTCGTTATCGCACGAACGTCATTCACGATGGTTGTCCAGTTACTGATATAGGCATTTCCGGTTGTTGATATATTCGTGTCCGATTCGCCCTGATACCAAAGCATGGCAAGCGCTTTCCTGTTTTGTGTGCCAATAGCATTTGCAATTGCGGAGCTTAAAGCAGTATATTCAGCAGTTCCGGGCAAGAAATTAGCTATGGCAGTACCTCCACGTGCTCTTTTTATAAATCCTACCGGAATGTTTGGCCGTTTTGCCATTAGGTAAGTTGCAAGGTCGGGACAATAATTGTTATCTTGTAGATTTACCCATTTGTTTTGGGTAATTCCGCTCCCGCCTGTTCCTCCATTCACTCCGGCAGTAAATAAACATGCTTTTATTCCGGTAGATGGTGAAGTGTAGGTATGAAGCGCTCCACGTCCATCCGTATTACTTTGTCCGTATAAAATAAATACATCACCAATTCCGACTGTAGCCACTGTTGTGCTTATCGATGGACTGTCAGTAAAACGTACTGTTAATGTGCCTTGCCCTGTTGTTTGATTGGTTAGAGTAGCTGTGAAAGTCCCTCCTGAAGGTGAGGCTACAATGGTTTTATATGTACCACCATTCCAGCTTGCCTCTATTGAAGTCGGTGTTCCGGTATATGTGCCTTGTATTTTAATATCAGCTAAATTTGTAGTTGTGTCCCGTTGAATAATTTGGCAGGTTACCGGATTTGTTATTGTAATTGAACCAGTTGGTGAGCCTAGGGTAGTAACACTTAAATCGCCTAAGGTAGCAGTAGTTTTTTCTGATTCTCCCGACACCATGGCAATAGAATCGCTTACCGCATAAGTGTAAGTTGTTGATGGTAATAATCCGTTGTCGGTATACGAAGTTGTGTTGCTTGAACCTACATAAGTTCCGTTTCGGTATATTTTATATTTCAATACAGGTAGTGCCGATTTTGTTGCAGGTGCAGTCCATGCAATGGTGGCCGATGTGGTTGTTTTACCAGTTGATGTAAGACCATACGGAGCATCCAGTTTCATGGCAACAGGTGTGCCACTATACTTCATTTCTACACTATCAATTGTTGCAAAGCCCAAAGCATTCGTTCCATAGTTTTCAGTCCAAGCTGTATATCCGGCAGTATAAGTGGCATCGGTGGCACTTGCAGCCAATGTCCATGGACCTTTTCTTGATACAGTTGAATAATACATTTTTAATGCGCTTCCATTTGCCTCTGCTTTAAACCAGTATTTGGTATTTGCAACAAAACCTAAATTTGTACTTGAATTTAAATTTGAAGCAGTGGCACCATTGAATTTATAAATCCGGACAACCGCACCCACTGCTGAAGTTGGGCCATTCACCTGAAATGCATAACCACTCCGACAAACCGGATAAGTGGTTGAAGGGTAGAGTAAGGGTTGTGGTTGGGCACGCAAAATCATAGCACCTCTTTCGGCGGTATTGGTTATCACTTCGCCCCAAATTACAGAATCGTTATCTGCTGCGGGAAAGTTGCCAAATAGAAATGCACTTGGACTTGCAGCTAAAGTTCCGGCGCTGAATTTAATACCTTTTGTTATGGGTGTAGTTGCAGCAACTACCACACTTGTCGGTGTTGTGAGTTTGGTTGACAATTCAGGATATATACCTGCCGGCGAACTGCCTAGAGCATCGCTGGCAAAATCATACAAAATTGATGTTTGTGCGTTTGCAGAAAAGAAAGCTATACAGCACACAATGATTATTAGGAAAGTTTTTTTCATTCTATAATTTGCTAAAGTGAAATTAGTAATACGAATTTTGAGGTAAAATTAGAGAAAATAATGGATTATAAAAAAACAGAGTCAGAATTTATTCCGACTCTGCTTTTTTATAATAATAGTACTGTAGCTTTTATTTTGAAATTTTACTAACTGATTTTACACCGTTTATTTGTGTTTTTACGATATAAATACCACGACTAAGATTCGATAGATTAACAATAGAAGTGTTTTTAGCCGAAACCAACAAACGACCATTTACATCAAATACTTCAGCTTGCTCTGCTACCTGACTCATTACAAATTGATTATTGTAATAGTAAGCACTAGTATTATTAGCAACCTGACCTACACCTGTACCCAAGTTGTAACCTGGTACATTCGAAAACAATTCAATATCATCAATAGCATATTCACAACCATCTTTTTCTAATTTGATTGTTAGGTGTCCGGCAGGAATAGTAGCCAGTGAAGAATTGTTAATGATGTATTGACAATTTACCCAAGTGCCAATTGTTGCATTTCCCCAAGGTCCAATTTTACCGATAACTGAACCAAGATTATTGTCGGTTGACGAACCAAAATATAAACTAGGATAATTTACATCATTTCCACTCATCACTAATATTTTACATTTTACAATTGTCAATGGATAAGTAGCAGGTGCACCTGCCGGTAAGGTAATATTTGGAAAACTTAAAACACCATAACCAGCATACGTTTTATGAACTGCTTGAGCTGAAGCATTTCCAGTAGCAGAAGGATTTGCAAAAACATTATTTGCATTTACAACATCACCTGTTGACCCAATTGTATAACTTTCAAATGTTTCGTTGAAAACCGATACATTAGGCCCAGGAACTATTTCGATGTCATCAATAGCATATTCGCAACCGTCTTTTTCAAATTTCAAAGCCAATATTCCCGCAGGTATTGTGGCAAGTGTCGAATTTGAGACAATATAATCGCATTGTACCCATTTGTTAAGCGTCGTTCCACCCCATGGTCCCATTTGTCCAATTTTAGTACCCAACGAAGTAGTATTTGTTGAAGAATGAAAATACAAAGTAGGATAATCTAAACCTGACCCGCTTATAGGCATGATTTTACATCTGATTCTCCAATAGGCATAATTTGCGGGTGCGCCTTCGGGCAATACTAAATCAGGAAAATTAAGGTTTCCCCAACCGGCCTTTGCAATGCGCAATGCTTGACCAGAAGGGTTAATACCATCTGTAACTGTATTTGCAATTACACCACCTTCACCTGAATTGCCGGTATTGAGGAATACATTTCCAGTCGTACCAAGTGTGGCGGATTCAAAATCAATTTTTATGGCTGATAAGTTGAAACTTAATGCCAGCACGAATAAAGAGAGAAGAATTTTTTTCATGACTTTTTTTGTTGTTAAATTAGTAATTAAGTAGAATTTTTTTGTTGTTTGGTGTAAATGAAGTCGGCTTTTATACCGACCTCATTTATTGAAGTTTATCTATTACTTCGAAATTTTTGAAATGGAAGTTTGTCCATTGAATTTTGTCTTTACAATATAAATTCCTTTGGCAAGTGTTGCTACATTCAGTACGGAAGTGTTTTTTGCAGTTAATAATTTGCGTCCGTTTACATCAAATAGGTCAACGTTTTCGACTACCTGACTTAATTTGACTAAATTGTTACTTAACGAAATCTTTACATTATTAGAAATCGTATTTTTTACAGCCGTATAGCCTAATTGTCGCAGTTTAATATTGTCAATATAATAATTTGCATTGTTCGAACTAATACCCAAAGCAAGTGAGAAGGTATTCGCTCCCTTAGCTGGTGCCAAATTGATTAAGTCGTGGGTAATAGTTGTCCACAATTGGTCTTCGGCATTTTTAGGCCATGGTTCAGTGTGTGAGTAAACTGTAGTGTCGTTAATGAAAACCGGGAAATTTTGATTATTGTTACCAAAACCTGTCATTAAATATACATCGTAAGATATTTGGTCGTAATCGGCTAAGGTTTTAAATGCTTCTAAGCTGACATTTAACTTCAAAAATGCACCGTAATTTTTTGTTGTAATATGCAATGCTTTATTGGTCGAAAATTCGGGGTCGACTTGAACAGAATCAGTATAGTCGGTTGAGTAAAAAGCTTTGAAATTGAACGTATCACCAATTTTATTTGTTTCGAAGTTTTCAATGTTCAAATAACCATTTACAGCTTCAGGGTAAGGCACAATTTCGATATCGTCAATTAAATACTCAACATCGCCTTTTACCAATTGAAGGATTAATTTGCCCATTGGTATGGGGTCTAATACCGACTTAGAAAAACTGAACTCAACGGTTTTCCATAGTCCAATATCTGGATTGCCCCACAACGATTGCCATGGCAAACGTACAAGTCGGTTAGCTGCCGTTGTAAAATCGAGAAAATCGGCAGCCGAAAAAATATCCATCTGTGGAAAGTTTGCATCAGAACCACCCAATACACAAATTTTGAAGCGAATTTTTGAGAATTCGTAGCTTGCTCTGTCGCCATCTACAATTGGAATGCTATCAAAGAATAACATTTCGTAATCTTTGAGTTTCACTTTCATAGCCCTCTTGGAGGCATTCCCTTTAGGATAGGTATTTTCTACAATTTCAATAGTACTTTTCGATCCTGTTGTTACACCAACGGGCACGCCCAGAGAGTCTTTTTCAAAGTCCATTTTTTGCGCTGATAAGGAAATGGTCATTCCCAGCGTCAGCATCGAGAGTAAGATTTTTTTCATGATTCTTTTTGTTTAAAATTATTTTTTTAAGTTTAATAAATTGATTTTTTAAATCGATTGTAAAAATAGAGTGATTAAAATTAGTATAGTATTTTATAAGAAACATAAACTATTCAATTTGTAACGCTTAAAAATCGATCTGTTATATTTATGTTTAATGTATTTATAATCAAATGTATATAGCTCTATTTTGGTAATTTTAATTTCTATTTTAATAAGAAGTTGATTTTTTAAATTGCTAATTTGCGATGTTTTACTTAAAAATAAAAAATCGAATCGGAGGGTTTTATACTCGATGTCACAAATTGGATGAAAAATGTATCAGTTAAAAATACATTGTTACAAAACAAGGATTTGTTGGCTCATACGGAATAATGAGGATGAATTGGAATGTCTAATTTTGTAAACTGTAATTAATAAAAAAATCCATGAACTCAATTCCACAAAAAGTAACTGTTCTCGAAAAAATTGGCTATAGCTTAGGCGATTTGGCTGCTAATTTAATTTTCCAAACATTAATGACCTTTATCGCATTTTTCTACACCGATGTTTTTAAAATTCCGGCAGCATCGGCTTCGGCCATTATTTTTACAGGAGGTATGATTGGTGCGTTTTTTAATCCTGTGATGGGCGCTATTGCCGACCGTACTTCAACGCGTTGGGGGAAATTTCGCCCCTGGATTTTGTGGACAGCTGTGCCATTTGGCGTTATTGCGTTGCTCGCATTTTCGACCCCCGATTTTGGGATTCATGGAAAAGTAATTTATGCCTTTGTAACCTATATATTGTTGGTGATTGTTTATTCGGCTAACAATTTACCTTATTCGGCTTTGAGTGGTGTGATGACCGGCGATATGGCAGAGCGTAACAGCGTATCCTCCTATCGGTTTGTGGCTGTAATGGTGGCCCAGTTTATCGTACAAGCTTTGTTGTTGCCTTTGGTTTTGATTTTCGGCCATGGCGATAAAACAGTTGGATTTGAAACAGTTATGACAATATTTGCCATTACAGGTGTCGTTTTCTTTATCATTACATTTCTCACCACACACGAACGCATTGTTCCAAAGGCCGAACAAAAATCGAGTCTGAAACAGGATTTGAGCGATTTGTTCAAAAACAAACCGTGGATTGCTATGTTAGTACTCACTGTTTTCATATTTATTACGCTAGCCCTGAAAGGTGGCATGTATGTCTATTATTTTAACAATTATATTGACCCAAAACAATTGGCACTTTTCCTTGAAAAAATAGGATTTAATGGTTTAATTGCCAATTTGAATGCATTGCTCACCAACATTGGCTTGGTTGGTTTTGTGTGGCCTTCGGATGCTCAAACATCGGGTTTCAGCCTGTTTAACGGCGGTGGCATTATTTTTATGATTATTGGGATTGGTTTTTCGAAACGCCTTGCCGATAAATTTGGGAAGCGCGATGTATTTGGAGCCGGACTATTATTATCCACCTTTTGTGTGTTCGATTTCTTATTTTTTGCACCCGATTCTATCGAGTTGGTTTTTATAGCACAGTTGCTGCACGGTTTTTTCTACGGCTTAACTATTCCGCTTTTGTGGGCTATGATTGCCGATGTGGCCGATTATTCGGAAGTAAAAAACAACCGTAGGGCTACAGCTATCATTTTTTCGGCTATGATTTTTGGGTTAAAAGCAGGATTGAGTATTGGTGGTGCATTGGTAGCGGGAATTTTGGCCGGTTTTGGAGTATTTTCCCAACCATTACTTTTTTAATTGCTTTTGCTTGTTTGTTTTTTTACGAAATAGATAAGAAAAAAGAAGTTGAAATAGAGCAAACTTTAAAGAATAGAAGATTGATTAAGTAGGCATTGCGACCTTATGTTTAGTATAACAAATAGATAAAAATCAGATGAAACAAAAAAGCACTGCGAAAAGTTGGACGTTAGCACTTGTAGCCGCCATAGTATTTTCAATAACTAGTTTTTCACAAAACACAAACAAGAGCTTAAAACAAGCTTTTGAAACAGATTTCTACATTGGCACAGCCCTTGACTCGGTTCAAATAATAGGTAAAGCCAAGCCATCTACGCATTTAGTTAAACATCAATTCAATTCTATTGTAGCCGAAAACTGCATGAAAATTGAAAAAATACAGCCTCACGAAGGAGTATTTGATATGACTTTGCCTGACCGGTTTGTGAAATTTGGCGAAAATAACAAAATGAAAATTATTGGGCATAATCTGGTTTGGCATTCGCAAACTCCTGCCTGGTTTTTTGTTGATAAAGCCGGAAAGCAGGTCTCGCGTGAGGTGTTGATTGAGCGTATGCGTAAACATATTA
>JAIFKX010000219.1 GCA_020049335.1 Paludibacter sp.
CTGCGCCTCCTGTATTGCCGGTTATAGTTTTATTCCACATTTCGCTTCCATTGCTTGTATTAATTGCATGTAAAGTGCTGTTTGTACCGTTAGCAAGACAATAAAGAACGCCATTGGATGATAAGGCCGGGAATGCACCAAATGCACCGGCTCCGGTGAAACTCCACTTCTGTGAGCCATTCGGGTTGATTGCATAAACTTTACTATCAGTTCCGCATTGATAAATGGTACCATCGTTGCCTACAACAGCTCCACCACCGTATGTTATGGTTGTAATCTGGAATACCCAATTAATAATACCAGTCACACGATCAACTGCAAATAAATGTCCTGCAGGCGTAGATGTTGGGATGTAAATGGTGTTTCCATCAGGTGAAAAAACAGGGTTCGATGTTTTAACATAGCCCGAAAAACTGCCTGACCTTAATTCAATTGACGACCAAAGAAATCCCACAGGGGCTACAGAAGGTGTAGCTGTAGTTGTTACTTTGTCGGATTTACCATTGGGATAAACAGCCTGCATTTCGAATGTGTACAATACATCGTTGGTTAAACCTGTAACTGTATAGCTTTCAACATCTTTCGTAACAGTTATATTACGGTCGCCTGACGCAATGGTTAACATATATTCGGTAAAATTGTTACTTTCAGGTTTTATCCATTTCAACTCCACCGAAGTATTTCCGGGAACTGCAATAAAGCTTGCGGGTGCCGGTCTGGATGAAACAGGTCTCACTTTTGCCGAAATTTTACCACTTCGACCTTCATTTCCATAGATAGCCTGAATGTTAAACGTATAGGTCTCACCATTCACTAAGTTGCTTACAACGTGGTTTGTTAAATCAGCTTCTAAGGTAACTTCTCCACCAACTATGGTGGCAGAGGTTGCAGTCCAAGTTAATAAATAGCCTGTCGGTTTTGCGTTTTCCATTGGAGTCCACGCAATATTAACTTCCATATCGCCCGGAGTGGCAACGATTGAAGCTACTTCCATCAGGTTTAAATTTACCCCTGGTAGATTTTCGTCATCACATGCTACAACGAATAAACTTGAAATTAAAATTATTGTGCAAATTATTTTATTCATTTCGTGTTAAATTTGAGGGTTAATAATTAGTTGTAGCCATTATTTTGCCACAGTAAATCTGTATTATTGATTCGTTCGAGTTCTGTTTTAGGAATTGGATATAAAAATTGGTAATCCGATAGCGAATGACCAACCTGAGCCATCACTTCTTTAGCATATCCCATGCGCACTAAATCGTACCAGCGATGTCCTTCAAAAGGAAATTCACGTTGACGTTCCACAAGGATTCTTTTTCGGAAACTTTCCTGATCCGGTATTTCTGAAATATTAATATCTGCATTGCATGCACGTTTGTACACATCGTTCAGACTTTTGTAAGCAGGGGAAGTTACAGAGTTTGTAAACGCAATTTCATTTAAGGCCTCAGCATACATCAGCAATACATCGGCATAACGAAGCAAAATAAAATCATTTCCAACCCGGGTAGTTGTGATGTTCCTTACATCATAAAACTTTTTGAGCACATAAAGATTAGTCTCTGCCTGAATATAGGTAATCAGGTCTTTACGCTTGTCATTCGGATTTGTATAGGATGCCAACAGTTGAGGCGATGGATTTACCGCATCGGCCGGATTACCAATAGTTTGCCAAAAGCCATGACCTTCACCATCTACGTTTTTATTAAAGCGAACAGCAAAAATAATTTCATCATTCATTTTTTTAGTAACATCAAAAATATCAGCAGGATTAGTCTGAAGCGTATAACTTCCAATCAAACCACTTAAAACATCCCTGGCTTTTTCCCATTGTCTGAATGTTAAATACACTTTTCCTAACAATGCTTTTGCAGCTCCCAGCGTTGCCCGTCCGGCGTTGCTGGCGTTATAAGTTGCCGGCAATAAGTTTTCATTAACAATGGTTTCCAAATCTCCGGCTATTAAATTATACATTTCTTCGTCCGAACTGCGTCCAATTTGTAAAGCCTCCGTTACAGTAACCGTTTTGCGGGTTGTAGGCACTCCACCCCAAATCCGATACATATTAAAATAGGTCAACGCCCGTATAAACATTGCCTCACCTTTGTACTGATTCTTCAATTGCAGGTCAAAAGTGGCTGCATCTATCCTGTCTAAAACAAGATTACAGCGATATACGCCATTGTTAAAATTTGCCCAGGCACTTGATAAAATACCATTTGCAGGCGTTTCTACAAACTGATCAATATCGTATCTGTCCTGCGTGCCGGCTGTTGGTGCAGTGATATACATATTGTCGCTGCGATATTCCGAAAGTTCTTCGTAAAAACTTACCTGACCTTGTAGTTTCGAGTAACAACCCAACACAGTGATATTAAAATCTTCTGCTTTCTTAAAAAGGTTCTCTGTGGTTACTTTATTATACGGTGTCAGCGTTAGAAAATCGTCTGAGCAACCGTACATAAAAGCAACAGAGCTAATTATCAATAAAAAATTTCTTATATTCATAACAGTTGATTTTTAAAGTTTTAGAATGAAATATTTAATCCTAGAGTAAGAATTCTCGCCAAAGGATAGGTACCATAATCTTCTCCGGGAGTCAATGAATTAGTAGGTCGAATACTTACTTCCGGATTATAACCTGAGTAATTTGTCCAGGTGAAAAGATTCTGACCCGACATGTAAACTCTTAGTTTTTCAAGTGCCAGCTGCTTTGTGAGATTTTTAGGCAAAGTATAGCCTAATGTTAAGTTTTGAAGTCGTAAGTACGAACCATCTTCAATATGCCAGGTCGAAGTGCGGGTGTTATTCCCTTTTTGTTTTCGGTTTGCGCGATTTACTTCTCCGTTGCCGGGTTCAGCTGCACTTATCCAACGGTCAAGAGCAATAATTGTCCCATTGGTATTGCCTTCCATATTATCAATATACCGACGGTTCAGATTTAAAATTTCATTACCATAAACTCCCTGAAAAACAACACCTAAGTCTAAGTTCTTGAACGAAAGTGTTCCATTAAAACCGTATGTAAAATCAGGCATATAATTTCCAACAACCATACGATCTTTATCCACATCAAGTACGCCATCTTTATCCACGTCAACAAAGCGGAAGTCGCCTGCCTGTGTATTTGCAAAATGCGGATATTGTTTCAATTCATCCTGATTCATAAAAACGCCATCTTCCACTAAAAGATAATAAGAGCCAATAGGGCTGCCAACCTGTGTGATGTAATAAGCATGATTTACGCTTCCGGTTGCAATAATCGGTGTATTTCCCGGACCTAAAGCCTTCACTTCATTTATATTTTTGGAGAAATTGGCTGATACAGTATATTTTAGGTCAGATGTAATTTTTTTTGTAGATGTTAAAAGAATCTCAATACCTTTGTTATTTACTTTTCCTATATTCATTCGGGCAGTACTCTGACCGGCAGTATGTGGAATTGGTACATTCAAAAGCATATCGGTAGTGTTACTGTTGTAAAGCTCCAGCGTTAAACCGAGCAGTCCTTTAAAAATTTGAACATCAAAACCCACATTTACCATACTTGATTTTTCCCACGATAAATCGTCATTCTTAGGCTTATCGGGACTATATCCGGTGGTTAAGTTTCCATCACCGGTACCCAAAATATAATTATCAAAAGCCATTGTTGGTAAATGTTCGAAATTTCCAATCTGGAAGTTTCCGGTTAATCCATAGCTTGCACGCAACTTTAAATCGTCTAAAAAGTTTTTCGTATTTGCCAAAAATTTTTCGTCGCTGATTCGCCATGCCGCAGAGGCTGAAGGGAAATAGCCCCAGCGATTATTTTTTCCAAAACGTGATGACCCATCAGCACGAATAGCAGCAGATGCCATGTATTTACCTTGATAGCTGTATTGTACACGAGCTAAATAGGATGCCAGCGACCACTCTTCAATGTTTGAATTTCCGGTAGTTACAGTTCCGGCACTTAACGATTGTATATAATCATTCGGGTAATCGGTAGCTGTTACATTATTACTTTTAAAAGTTTCTTTTTGAGCAGATTGAACGAATACTGCATTAATACTGTGCTTGTCGTCAATGGTTGTGTTGTAGTTCAATTTGTTCTCTATCAGCCAATTAAAATAAAAAGATGAAGAGCTGTAACCAACCGGATTGGAATGGCTATCGTAATAAGTTCGCCCAAGTAAGGGAAGTTCCGAAGAACGATAGGTATCATTGTGTGAACCATAAAAATCGCCTCCCACAGAAGCGTTGTAGGTCAATCCCTTTACAATTTCATATTCACCATAAATTTTACCTACGGTTGCATACCTGTCAACCACATCGGATTGTAACTTTGCCAATGCTACCGGATTTAAAATTTCATTGTGTTGGTAGTCATTCCCTATCCTCCAATAGCCATTGCCCTGAAAATTATAGCTACCATCGGGGTTGTAAACAGGCCAAAGAGGTGGCATGGCTAAAGCAGACTGAACAATTCCACCATCAGTATATGGCCCGGATGCATTCACCCGATTCGATTTTGAGTAGGATGGTGCGAAATTTACTCCGAATTTAAACTTATCATAGTTTCCATCCAAATTAAGCCGAAGACCATATTTCTCAAAATCCGATTCGATTACAACACCCTCGTTCAGTAAATAATTTCCGGAAACAAAATACCTTGTGTTTTTACCTTTGCCCGACAATGATATATTTTGACTGGTAGTATGTGCTGTACGAAAAATTTGATCTTGCCAATCGGTATCAACAAGTCCCGTTTCGCCCAACAAATAGGGGAATAATTCAGGTGGAATTCTATGATACGACTGCGGACGCACACTATTAGGGTCATCGGCTAATCCGGTGGGAACTTCGTCGAGGTATGCATTGGTATGTCCATCTCTTGCAGCTTCTGCAAATTGATAGGCATTCATCAAGGGCAGTTTTTTTGAAACATTTTGAGTACCATAATGGGCATCATATTTTACCGACAACTTTTCCGACATTCCTTGTTTGGTAGTAATGATTATAACTCCATTGGAACCTCTGCTTCCGTAAATTGCGGCAGAAGAAGCATCTTTCAAAACCTCAACTGATTCAATATCATTGTTGTTCAGGTTTGAGAATCCTCTTTCGAGTGGAACACCATCAACAATATATAAAGGTTCATTCCCTGCAGTAGCAGAACTTATTCCCCTCACTCTAATTCGTACGGCACCTTCGGGATCGCCGCTGGGTTGTAATACCTGAACTCCTGTCATTTTACCTGCCATTCCTTGTCTGAAATCGGATATTGGAATGTCTGCAAGCTGACCTCCTTTTATTTGCGAAATAGAGGTTGAAATATCTCCTTTATTTTGTACACCATATCCAACCACAACCACTTCATCAAGCAACTTAGTGTCTTCTTTGAGCACAATTTTGTACTGACTGGCAGCGCCTACTCTAAGCTGTTCCTGCAGATAACCCACATAAGAGATTGAAAGATTCGATTGATTTTCAACATCTAAAGTAAAAGCCCCATCCACATTCGTAATAGTTCCGGTGTTAGAACTTTTTACAATAACTGTAGCTCCAATAATCGGGTCGCCTTTTTCATCGGTTACCAAGCCGGTAATTTTTTTTGATGGATTTTCGGTTGGTTTTAATTTAGCTACAAGCACAACGAGATTTTTTTTCTCAAGTTTGTAATTAATGTCAGTATTTGAAAGTAGGGTTGACATTGTTTTATCGATAGAAACATTGGTTACTGTCAACGAAGTAGTTTTGTCAAGACCTTTGAGACCTTCGCTATAAAAAAAACGATAGTCACTCTTGGACTCTATAACCCTTAGGATTTCTTTTAACGATTTATTCTTTGCATCAACTGTTATTTGTGCTGTCAGGGTTGTCGCAAAAGATAGAAATAGAAATAGAATACAGCTCTTTAGCATAGTCTTCCATTGGGGATTGGTACTGATTTTTCTTTTCATAAATACTATGATTTAATAATTGAATTTCTTATTGGTTATTAGGTTTACAGTTCAACAATAATTTTCCACTACTCTAAAAAAATATTTAACAAAGATTTGAAACAAAAAACAGCAAGCCGAATCAAATATCAACTTGCTGTTTATGAGAATTACCTTTGTTCATCAGGATTTTATGGATTATACTGATCCAATAATTTCTGATTTTCAGAAAAAGTAACCTGTTGATTGTTTATTTGAAATGAGACTGGCGAAGTTAAAGTGATAATATTGAGAACACTCTCTAAACTATTATTGTTAATTGTTCCGGTGTATCGTTGATTTTTAAGTTTTTCAGTTGCAAATACTACTTCAACATTATAAATACGTTGAATTGTTTTGGCAATATCGCCCAGTGACTCATTTTCAAAACGCAGTTCATTGTGTATCCAACCTGTAAAATCAGTAGCATTCGTTACCTTGCTCAACGCTTTCCTGCGTTTGGTTTTATCGTACATTATCCTGTCATTTGGCAGCAATATTGCCGCACCATCGGGCGTAGTAACCCGCACTTTGCCCTGCATAAGTATCGACGAAATTAACTTGTCTTCTTTATAGGCTTTAACTCCAAATGCTGTACCCAATGCTTCTACAGCCATATCTTTACTCCGTACTACAAAAGGCTTTTGTGGATTATGAGCCACTTCAAAATAGGCCTCACCATCCAACTGAAGTTCTCTTTTCTTGACATTAAAAGTAGCAGAATAAGTAAGTTTGGACTCAGAATTCAACCATACTTTACTACCATCGGGTAGCGTAATGTTTGCTTTTTGACCACGCTCCACAGCTACCACCAACGGAGCTTTCGTAGCTTCATTTCTCGACATATAAAAATACATTCCGGCAGCGGTAAGTAGCGGTAAAATAAACATAGCAGCTACCCTTATCCACTTATTCAACTGTATTCGTTTAGGAGTCTGATTTGCTTTTTTGGTTTTGTCTGTAAATTCAATTTCGGTTTTAATATTTCGAAGCATTCGTAGTTGAACTTCACTGTCCATTGTTGACGACGAAGCATTAATTTGTTGCTCAAGCCACAATGTGATTTCTGCGTTGTCATTTATCCAACGGCTTAAACGAGTAATTTCATCAGGGGTAGCCCTTTTTTGAATATAACGTTCAAATATTTCAATACATTCTTCCTTTTGCATACTGTTTCGGTACTATATATAATGATATACAGTTATTAATTGCTTTTTCACTACTTTGTCGTAAAAATTTAATGTTAAATTATCATCGATGCAATAAGTATTGCTAATATATTATCGTAATGTGCTTTTATTTCACTTTTCATAAACGAAAGTGCTTTCGAAAGTTGCGTTTCAATAGTGCTTTCCGTAATATTTAGTTTTTGTGCAATTTCTTTGTTCGAGAGTCCATCTTTCCTGCTTAAAATGAAAATTTCTCTCCGCTTGGGTGGTAATTTGTCGGCTAATTTATCAATATATTCTTCCAGTAAATTTTTATCTAGCTCTTTTTCAGTACTATCATCATTCTCCACGGTTCTCACCTTCACATATTCTTCGTAAATAAACTGAATAGTTTGGTGTTCGTATTCATTCAGCAGCATATTTTTGGCAATTGTACACAAATAAGAAATAAACGATTTATCCGGATTAACGTATTCCTTTGTTTCCCAAACTTTTATAAAAGTCCGCTGAACCAACTCCTCCGCAATATAACTATCGCCTTTCGACACCTTCATTACAAAATTATACAGTTTGCCACTATACCGATGATAAAGGCTCTCAAAAGAGGGCGATGAGCCTTTTTTGAGCAATTCCAATTCTTCTTTTTCGGAGAGAGGCATTTGTGAACTGTTTTATATTGAAAATAAAAATTACTACTGTAGTATCAATTTACAAATGTAGTAATTTTTAGAGAAAGAAGATATGTTTGAAAATAAAAGAGCTTTTTCTAAATAACTTCACAATATAAATTACATTATTCGAAATGCGTTGGCTTTCTGCGCAATTTCGGAGGGTGCAGCTTTGTATTTCGCAGCAATTTTTCGCCAGTTCGAAACAGCATTTATCACATCGTCCTTTATTTCGGTTGCACGTTTTTCGGAAAGTAAATAGTAAGGAGCGGTTTTTAATACCAATTCAATATCCAACGAATTGTCTTCTTCATCGATATTTAGCTTCAATCCCGTACCTGTTTCGTTTGCATTTATGTCATAAGCCGGCGATAAGGTCCAACCTGCTTCCGTATAAAGAAATCCGTGATTTCGCAAATGGTCATCTGTGTTGGAAACGCAAACTGAAAAAAGTACACGTCGAAAAAGCTCCTCGAGGTTTGCGGTTACAGCCGTACATTCAGATTTTATAAACCCAACTAAATCAACATAACTTACGCCACTATCTGCATCATCTCCATCTGTTCGTTGAAGCAGTGTCATAGCCGAAGCAAAATGAATACGTTTATTATCATTTGTCCTGTCGAATCGCTGCGATAAATAGGTGTGATTATTAGATGCAAGCTTTTTTACAGATGCATTTGGAACTGTAATTTTTGCTTGAATGGCCAAGTCATGAACAATCATTTCCCACAATCCAATATCAGTATCATCATTTTTACTCGGAAATTTGGCAATCCATTGCTTCCCGTTTGTATCCACAACATCTGCTTTAGGACGAGCACCACCTAACGATGATCCGGGCGCAATCAATTGATTTATCCATTTCAAAGAAGCCTCATCCAATTCATCAGCATTTTTCTCATACTGTTCTACGGCATATTCAAGATCCCGAAGCGAAGTCCACGGAGGAGCTGCTAATCGCTGGTCGTTACTTAAAAAATCGCCCTGCTCAGCATCCTTGAAGCGTAAACCACCCATTCGATGACTATCGTGAACGCCCAACAGAAAATCAATGCCAATTAAACTACGCGGAGTTCTTTTCTCCATTTTCGACAAAAGAATTTCCCTGCGTTTCATCAACAATTGTCCCCATCTGTCGGGAGATGCATCTTTAAAAATGCCAAAGTTTTCATTCGCAGACGCATAGTGTTTGCCTGCAAAAAGAGGTAATTCAGGATCAATTGCTATGCCGCTTTTTAGCCATTCTTTGTCGTACTCAAAAGAATAAACCACTTTGCCCCGAAGCGAAGCAAAATAAATGCATCCTACGAGTTTGGGCGAAGCGAATATATACCAATCCGCGTAAACAAGAATTTCTTTTTCCTTAGTTTGCATTGCAGTATATTATTCAAATTCAGGAATTTCTGAATTTCCTTTGTCAATAATTGGTTCAATAACCGAATTCAGCTTTTTGGTTTTCGGAGCTCTTTTCTTCACTATCAATCCGGCATCCTGTATTTGTCGGCCTATCGGGTCTTTATCAGCCAGTAACAACAAATCGTCTTCGAGGCGTAAAATTGATAATACCTGCAAATAATTTCCCAACGAAACTGTAGCAATCCCAGCTCGTTCTGCCATCGAACGAATGGATAACTTCCGTCGTAAACGGGCTAATTTAATATTCTCGCCAAGTGTAGCGAGAATTTTCTGTTGCTTTTGAGTAAAACTTATTGCTTTCGATTGCATAACATTTGATATTTCAATACAAAAGTATATATAATAATTGAAACATCATATATTATTAGTAATAATCTATCATTTTAATTCCTTGGAAAGAAACTAATAATATGAATTGAATATGAAGTTATATTTATAGGGCATAAACAACAATGCCCGAAAACTCATTGCTGAGTCTCGGGCATGCTAACGTAACCTCAAAATGTTTTATTAAAAATCAACCTAAAAGATATTACTCCTTTAGTATTTTAGCCGAATATTTTAAACCAAATAAATCACTAATTTCAAGAATATACATTCCTGTAGTTATATTTGATGCATTAATGGAGTTTTCCCCATTTGTCAAGCTGCCAACCATTACTTTTTGACCACTTAAATTACTTAATGCATAGGTTGCTTCTCTATCTATACAAATGTTTAATTGATTATTTACTGGATTAGGATAGGATAAAAATTCAAATGATTTGTAATTGGTAGTATTTGTCAAATCTTGACATGCAGTAGGGAAATTACTTAATAAAGGGTTATATCCATTTCCTGTAACTACATATGTAGTGAAATTCCCTGATGCGACTAAAGCATTCAGTCCACATAAACTTTTTAAAATCGTGTTGTCCTTTACGTCTATAGCAGCTCCTGCTCCCAAACTCGTTAAATTATCTAATCCTGTTAAATTAGATAATAACGGATTGGTACGAACATAAAGACTTCCACCTGCACTTGTTAAACTCGAAAGACCAGAGATACTCGTTAAAGCGTTGTTCGACGTAATTTCAACATTTCCCCCTACACTTGTTAATCCCGTAAGATCATTGATATTCGCTAAAGAGTTGTTCAACGTTATTTTAAGTAGTCCTGTTATGTTTGTTATTGAAGAAAGTGTTCCTAAAGAAGTCAGTGCAGGATTTGAGTTTATTTCTAATAATCCGTTAATAATTCCATAATTTATAGCGCTGATATCTGATAAAGCGGTATTGTTGTATATTGTAATTCCACCAGTTAAGGGTGGGTTTATTAAATTCCCAAGACCATTTAAGCTTGTCAGATTAAGATTGTCACGAATAATAATTGCGCCACCCAAAGAGGTTAATCCTCCAAGTGGTGCAATACTTGTAAGCCCATCACAATCTCTAATTACCAAAGTTCCTCCCACAGAAGTAATATTTGACAAACTACTAATACTTGTAACGATAGGACTTATTGATTTTAATTGTAAATAGCTGCCGACTTGCACAATGTTCTGTAATTTAGAAATGTCGGTAATAGTCGAACCCTGTACATTCACAAAACCAGTGACTGTAATTTGTGAACACGGAGGTGACCAAGCATCCAATTGCGCCTGGGTAGTAAAATTCAGATCTCCTGTAAATGTACATTGCGCATTAGCAGTATAACCTGAAATTAGCATAATGCTTAAGCTCAAAAAAAAGGAAATTTTCTTCATGATGATTTGTTTTTTTTGGTGAATATAAAATTGAATTTATTTGAAAATTTTACTTTCTAAATGTTTAAAAAATTAATGACAATTATCCAAAATTTCTTGCTTTGTTGGGTTTGAAGCGTTACCCGTAACTGTGTATGTTGCAGGTGCACCTCCAGCGTCAATTAGGTTTTTCAGACCGCAAAAATTGGATAGATTTTTATTATTGGTAATGTTTATATAAGTTGCAATAAATGTTAATTTGCTGAATGCATCCAAATTTGTAATACCTGTACCTACAATATCAAACTTACCTTCAATTCTCTCTAAATTTGAAAAATTACTAATATTTGATATACCTGCAACATTCATTTTGAGTTTTCCAGCCAAAATTGCTACAATATCTTTATCAAAAGCATCCATATCAGTTTGACTTGCCGGACTGAAATTTCCGAAACGTATTTTTTTTGTAACCCCAGCAGAATAATTCCCGCTTGCATCTTTTGTTTTTAAAATAAGGGTATAGTTTTGTTCATAAGTTCCATCAATTGTAAAACTATTATTTGTACCTTGAATAGTTACAGTTTTTGGGCTTGTAGAGCCGTAATAATAAGTTAACTCGGATTCTTGAAAGTCTGCATCCGACGGATTTGCCCACGATATGGTAAACTGTAATTTGGCATAATCTCCTGAAAGAGTAATATTTGAAACTTCAGCCGGAGGTATATTGTCACCTTCAGTAGGTGTTGTTTTTACTGAAGTACCTGTTGAGATATTGCCTACTTCATCTTTTGTTTTTAAAACAATTGTATATTGTGTTCCATTTGTTAAGCCTTCAATAACATAAGAATCAATTTCTTTCCCAAGAGCTACGAATCCACCTCCCGGCTCATAATTTAATTCATATCCAGCCAAGTCAATTGATGATGGTTTAGTCCAGCTCAAGGTAATTTTCGAGTCACTAGAAACTGCTAAAAAATTAGTCACTTCAGATGGAGGATTTCTATCAAGTACACTTGGTGTTGCAGATATTGATACTCCTTTTGAAACACCTCCTGATATATTTTTAACCAATAACGTAAATGTATAATTAGTTCCTCCTTTAAGATTTTTAATGGTAAAAGTTTCTAAGTTTTTATCAATAGGAAAAGCATCTATTACAAGCGGTTCGATGGTTACCCAATATTCCTTTGTGTCAGTATCTGCTGGTTTAGTCCAAGATAAAACCACTTCTTCTATTCCTACTACTGCGGTAAAATTTGATGCATCCGAAGGTATAGTAATTTTTTCATCATCATTTGTGCATCTTACTGAGAATAGGCTAAATATTATAACAACAAAAATGCTGCTTTTAAATTGTCTTTTCATGATTTCAATTGTTTTTTATTAAAACGTTTTTATCTTAAGCCTTTTGAATTTAAGTATTTTATTAAAGCTTCTGGCTCGTCCGTAAATATGATATTTGCTCCATTTTTTAATGCCCAACCCCAACCATTATCTGGGTTCACTAAAGACTCTTCATCAGTATGGCCTGCACATTGATCTATTGTTGTAGTATTAATCCAAACAGGAATGTGGCTATTAGCTGCATTTTTTATTAATGAAAATGATTTAGAATCCTCTTCCTTAAACCAAAAGGCAAAAGCTGCTGGCTTAGGCATAAAACCCTCTTCAAATTCAGAAAAATATTTATCCAAATTTGAAATACTATTATGTACACCTGGTACAAAATAAGATTTGCTTAAGAGGTTACCATATCTTTTTTTTGCATCACCTAAGTTTATGAAATCCATAAAAAGGGATTGACTTACCGAATTTGTTTTGTTTAAAATGGGAATTACATAGTCTAAGAGAAGTTCTGATTTATCTATAAATACCAACGCTTTGTTTCCTACAGTAATCATGACTTCTTCTAATGTTGGGATACGCTCCTTTGTGATAGAACCATTTTTATCTTTTAAATAAAATTGTTTTATTTCATTTAATGTATGATAGCTAACTTTACCAGTACCATTAGATGTCCTATCTAGTGTTTTATCATGCATCACCACCAATTTATAATCAAGTGTTATCCGAACATCTATTTCAATGATGTCAACTCCCAATTCTAAAGCATGTTTAATGGCACTTAAAGAATTTTCCGGTGCGTCACCATGTTTAAAACCTCCAGCTCTGTGAGCGGCTACCATAACATATTTATCTGATGGAAAATTAAATTGACGTGTCTCAATGGTTCCTATTTTCTCAACCGAATTCTGTTGCGAACATGCCACAATGGATAAAAATAATACTGAAATGGATAAAAATACTGTTTTAAATATACACATATTTATTATTTTCTTTGTTCATTATTAATCGTGAAAACCTCTAATACGTAAGTAATGCAGCAATGTTGCTGGTCTGTCTGTACAAATTAAATCTGCTCCAAGTTCGATAACTTTTCCCCAGTTCGCATCTGGGTCAATTTGTGCAAGGTCATCATTATATCCTCCGGCGGTATCTTCCCAAAGTGTTGTTAACATTATTCTTCCTTTGGCCTCTTTTGTTCTTTTTATTAGATTTTTTGCATCATTTAATTCCTTTTTTTCAAAAGAAAATATGAAAATAGATTCCGTTTTTAGTTTCAAAAAAGGCATCATATAAGTATCAGAACTCGATGCAGGTGATACTCTGGGCATATAATTTATATAATCAATAATGTTTCCATACTTAGATTTAATTTCACTATAGGTTTTATTCCCTTCATAGAAAACTTGGTCTTCCATTTTTAATTCTTTTACCATTTTTACAACCTCAGGCAGGTAGTCATAGTTTTTATCTAAAAAAACCAAAATTTTATTCTTACATAACTTTAATGCCTCTAATAGAGTAGGGACTTTTTGAGAAGTAGCCATGCCGTATCCATTTTTTAAATATAAACTATCTATTGACTTAAAATTCTTGTCATTGATTAATCCTATTCCTGTGCTTGTTCTGTCAAGAGTTTTATCATGCATTAAAATAATTGTACTATCTTTAGTTATTTGAAGGTCTATTTCCACCATGTCTACCCCCATATCAATACATTTTTGTATAGCGGGAAAGGAGTTTTCTGGAGCATTTCGCCAATCTCCTCTGTGGGCAACAACCATAACTTTGTTTCTAAATAAGTAATTTAGGTCTTGAGCTGTATTTTTGTTAACGATATATGTATTTTTCACTTGAGCATAAAAACTATTTGTTCCCATGTTAAGAGATATTAATACAAACAAAATCCGAATTTTCATTTTATGGATATTCTTATTATTTATTTTTTGTTGTAAAAATTTAATCGAAAGATTTGTTACCCTATTCTTTCTGTTTTTTTTACAAACAGGATCCTTCTGATTCATCTTTTTAGAAACCGTAACCGGGATTTTGAGTAATTTTGCCATTTGTAGCATCTACTTGGCTTTGAGGTATAGGATATAATAGATTTTCGTTTGTGACTGTATTCATAACTCCTGACTCTGAAGTATGTGCATTCATAACTTGAATTGCTTTACCTGTCCTAACCAAATCAAACCATCTATGGTTTTCAAAGGCTAATTCCCATCTTCTCTCATTGGCAATGGCTATCCTAAAACTATTTTGTTCAGGTAAATCTAAAGAGGTCAATGAAGATAAACCCGCCCTGTTTCTAATTTTGTTTAAAAGGGTAAATGCTTCGTCATCTGCAATATACCCTTGCTCGTTTAATGCTTCGGCCAGCATTAAGACAACATCTGCATATCGTAAAACAATAAAATTATTTCCACCATCTAAATCTTTAAATGGAGTATCTATATATTTTTTAGTGTACAAAACGTCACTAGTTGTTTTTCCCATAGTTACATCCCTTCTAATATCGCCAACTGGATATGAATTATAAATATCTTGAGTTGGCAGGTTATCGCCAAAGGTGGTTCCAATGCCTCCAATTAGATAAGAGGCGCCAAAAGGTGTAAACAAATTTGCATAAGGGCTACCTTCTCCTATTCCTCCTTTTTTGAATTGAATTTCAAACAATGATTCAACACTGTTTTCATTCGCTAATCCAAAATTATCGGCGTAATTCGGTAAAAGCACACCTGAAACATTCCTTAAAGCAGCAATGGCCTCTGTAAAGTTCCCTAAAGTCAATTGCACCTTGCCTAACAAGGCATAAGCAGCATTTTTGGTGGCTCCTCCTGGTCTCAAAGCATTAGTATTTAGTGATTGGCATGCTTCTGTTAAATCTTTAATTATTAGAGCATAAACATCAGCTTTTGGAGTTCTTACCAACTCAAAGGCTTCAAAAGGATCTCCATATTCTTTGGTAACTAAAGGTACATCTCCAAACAATCTAACTAAATTGAAATATGTCAGTGCTCTAATAAATTTTATTTCACCTATTTGAACAGTCTTATTAGGATTAACGGATACGGATTCAATTCTTTTTAATACGATATTACACCGTTGAATTCCTTTATAGCAGTCTTTCCAAGCTAATTCCACCACATTACTGGTTGCCTCCATTCTAAACAAATCAACATCTCCGAATACACCTCCACTGCTGGTTGTACTTTGTTGTTTGGAATTATCCGACCGTACTTCCATCAAATAAATAAAATATTGACGGTATTGTCCAGTCAATTGTAGACCATCATAAACTCCCACAACGGCTTGTTCTATTTGTTCGGGCGTACTATAAAAATTACCAGCACTATTTTGCGAAATTGGGCTTAGTTGTATTAAGTCTTCATTGCAAGATGAAAACACTCCTGTAATGGCTATGATAATAACGAACTGCTTATACATAAAATTAATGTTAATTATAATGTTAAATTAAATCCTGCTACTATGGTTTTGGCAACAGGATACGCCCCGTAATCAAAACCTGGTGTAGTGGTTCTACTACTATTAAATGAATTATTGTTTGATGAAACTTCTGGATTATAACCAGTATATTTAGTTAGTGTAAATAGGTTGGTTGCAGATAAATATACAGTGGCACTTTTCATGGATAATTTTTTCAGAAAATTCCCTGATATATTGTATTTAAGTGAAACCTTCTTTAGCCTAAAATAAGAAGCATCCTCTACAAATAAATCGGATTGCTCATAGGTTTTTACGTGTTTTCCGGGAGATGCATATGTAGCATCCGGATTTAATGTAGTATAATAATTATTTATGTCATTGTGACCATTAGACCATCCCTCTAAATTACGAATAAAAAAACTGGTACCATTAAATACCTCATAACCTTGTTTACCCTGAATTAAGAAACTAAATGCAAAATTTCTATATTTAAAGTTGTTTGAAAAACCAAACGTGTAGTCTGGAAAGAAATCACCTGAAATATATTTGTCATTGGATGTTATTTTTCCATCCTCGTCAAGGTCAGCAAAGATATAATCCCCCAAACGCATTTCAGGCTGTGTTACGGGATAATTATTAATTTGTTCCTGACTATTAAAAACTCCAATTTTTTTATAAGTATAATATGACCCCATAGGTTTACCAACCTCAGTAATATGATAATCCTTCAATATTCTTTCTTGTCCTGGTCCCAACTCCAAAACTATATTTTTATTGGTTGATACGTTCATAGTGCTACTCCATTTTACAACACCCAATTTTATATTTGCTATACTTAATGCAAATTCAAAGCCTGAGTTTTGAACCTTACCTATATTTCTCAATGAAGAAGTATAGCCTGAGTGAGCAGGAACAGGAACTTCTAATAACAATCCATTGGTAATGGCATTATAATAATCGGCTGTGAAACTTATCTTATTTTTGATTAAGCCTATATCAATTCCAAAATCAAGTGTATTGGTTTGTTCCCATGACAAATTTTGATTCGGCGATGTATTAGGTGCATAACCAGTCAAATCATCATAATTAGCATTCCCTAGTAAAGGAATAGCGCCATAATTTGGTATTCCATTATTGCCTGTAACTCCCCAACTTGTACGCAGTTTTAAGTCGCTAACTATTTTACAAGTAAAATACTCTTCTTTATTTATTCTCCAAGCTCCCGAAAAAGATGGAAACCATCCCCACTTTGTATTTAATCCAAATCGAGATGAACCATCACGTCTTATTGACCCGCTTAAAATGTACTTCTCTTGATAATCATAATTAAATCTACTAAAATAGGATATTAATGCCCATTTTTCCTGAAATTTTGGGAAGGTGGTTGTAATTACACCATCTACTTGACTAATTTGAGCCAAAAGAGGATTTGAGCCTGTGGTATTCATATCCTCAGTTTGGTAGGACTGTCCTAATAATAACTTAAAGTTATGTTTATCAAAAAAAATATTTTGATAGGTAGCAGTATTTTCGAACATCAAATTTTGACGCTCGTAAAAAGATTTGAATGCAGTAGATTGGGCATTTTCTACTAAAACGGAATAAGAACCAACTGTATTGGGGCTGAATGTTTTTCGGTCAGATGAGGAATAGTCCAGCCCAAGATATGACTTAATCATAATGTTCAAAGAAGGACGAAATTCTATATAGGCTCCACCTAATAAATCTCTTTGAATTCTTTTATCCGTATTTAAGAGTGCTAATGCAACAGGGTTTTCGACTGGTGCTTGCCCGTTATCAATAGCAAATCTCATCATATCATCGCTTAAATTTAAGCTACCATCAGAATTGTATGGCTTAAATGATGGGTTTGCTATTAATGCAGTCATAATTACACCATTTCCTTTATGATCATCATCTGATACTCTATTTCTATCCGAAAACGTTGGAGCTAAATATATAGCTGCTTTAAACATTTTTTGAAAATCAAAATTAAGATTGAATCTGAAATTAACTCTTTGATATTTTGAGCCTAAAACAATACCATCCTGATTTAAATAACCACCAGATATAAAATAATCCATATTCTTAGAACCACCTGAAGCTGTGACACTAATATTATGCATAGGTGCAATTTTAAAAATCTCGTCTTGCCAATCAGTGTTTACAATACCAGGAATACCTATTAAATAAGGTTGATTCTGAGGTAATGGAGCTTTACCTCTATTAATTAATGCTTGAGCACCAAACTTAGCCCTTTCATAAGCGTCCTGCATTTCTACTGTTTTTTCTACCTCTTGTAATCCAGTATATCCATCAAACGTTAATTTAAAGCCGCCTTTATCTCCCTTTTTTGTAGTAACAAATATCACTCCGTTAGATCCTCTAGAACCATAAATTGAAGCTGAGGCAGCATCTTTTAATATATCGATTCTCTCAATATCACTAGGATTGATAGAATTAAGATTTAAGTTCTCAGAAGGTAATCCATCAATTACAATTAAAGGTTTGGCATTAGCAGATATTGTGCTCACGCCTCTAATGTTAATAGTTGAACTGCTTCCAGGATCTCCAGATGTTTGTACTATCTGAACACCAGCCAATTGCCCTGCAAGACCTTCTTCAAAACTAGCTATTGGGGAGCTTAATAGATCTTCAGATTTTAAAGTTGAGATGGAATTTGTAGTCTTCACTTTAGATTGTGAGCCATAACCTATAACTAAAACTTCGTTTAATGCCTTTGATTCTTCTTTAAGTACAATAATTATATTACCTTTAGTAGAAGCATTTATTTCCGTACTAATGTATCCAATATACGAAATTGATAGAACAGCTTGATCAGTAGCCTCTATGCTAAACTTACCATTTACATCTGAAATTGTTCCTGCATTTGAACCAATTATTTTAACTGTAGCTCCAATTATCGGGTCGCCTTTTTCATCGGTTACCAAGCCGGTAATTTTTTTTGATTGATTAACAGTGTTTTTTTGATCGGCATTTTTCTTTTCAACCAAATACAATTTATTTTTTTTGATATCGTAATCAAGGTTTGTTCCTATTAAAAGTTGCTTTAAAGCATCTTCTACCGGAATGGAATTGACGTTAATACTCACTTTTCTATTCAGGTTAACCAATTGCTCGCTATAAACGGGCGATAAACCTGTTTGTTGTTTGATGGAATTCAACACTTTCTCGAATTTTTCATTCTTAAACGAAAGCGTTACTTTCTGAGCAGAAGCATTAAATACGAATACAGTCAAAAAAAATGTGAGCAAAATTACTTTTGGAAATGGTCTTTTCTTTTTCATTTAATATATTTAAGAAGTTGCTATTTCTGAAAATTTACATAATTAACACACCAGCGGTCAAAAGGTATGAGTGCATTTAAAAAAATACCTACCAAAGTTCTCACTTTAATAAGTGTGTACTTAGGTAGGCATTAAATCTTTGTTCTTTACTCTTTGTTCTTTGCTCTTCTTCTAATTTCTCTCCGAAATACGGTATTTCCCTTCGTAGTTTTGTTTAAAGCTTACTTTTGATACTTTTTCCAAATCACTCAGCACTTCATCGAGATTACTTTTATTGGTGGAAATGCTAAATCGGTAGTTCAATAAAGCTGAGTCGCTTACATCAAACTGCACTTCATATTGCCTTTCAAGCGTTTTAATAATTTCCCTAAGTGGTGTGCGGTAAAAATTCAGGCTTTTGGTGCGCCAGGCTGTGTGTAAAGTCATGTCGGGGGCTGTGGTTATTTTACAAACTCCGGTTGTGCGGTCGTATTCGACACTTTCGCCCACTTTCAAGGGATAAGTTTTGTCGGTTTTGTCGGCTATATTTACACTTCCTTCTTCCAATGCTACTCGTATCTTTTTGTCTTCAGGATATGCTCTCGCGTTAAAATGTGTGCCGGTTACTTTTACTTTAATATCCTTTAAATCCACCTCGAATGGTCGGGTCGATTCTTTGGCTACCGCAAAATAACCTTCGCCCGTTAGTTTTACTTTTCTACTAAAAAGCCCGAAGGTTTTTGGATATTGGAGTCGTGAGCCCGAATTGAGCTGTACTTGTGTACCATCCTGAAGCACCACATTAAGTTGTTCTCCGTAAGGCACTACAAACTCAGCCATTTCTTCGGATTGAAAAACGCCCGAATGATTCGCCACATACATAAATGCGCCTGCCAACACCAAAAATGGCACGAGTACAGCCGCCACCACACGAAACCGGAATGTGCGAACCCGCAAGTTGAGCTGCGAAAGGAAACGAACTTTCATTCGTTTTGAAGGAATTTCATTTTCTATCCATTCTTCCAATATCTTTTCGTTAAGTAAATATGATTCGCGGTCGTATCGTTGCGCGAAATAAGCCTGTCCCTCCTCCGTTGCAAACCATGCAGCTACCTGTCGGGCTTGTTCGGGAGTGGCTGTTTTCGAAAATACGTTATCTATAATTTTGGGGTCAAACATTTTATAATTAATTATTCATAACTATTACAATTCTATTAAACATTTATATAGGAAAAAGGTATGAGTTAAATGTCAAATTATTTATAAAAAATATTTCAATGCTATTACAATAAATAGAAATTTGTCTATTTTTGAACGCAACAACTTAATTACCTGCGTATAATGCGATTTAACGGTCGGTATCGAAATATTCATAGTATCTGCCACTTCCTGATTCGACATGCCCTGTTGAATTTTCAACAAACAAACTTCGCGCTTTTGGGGTGGCAGTTGCTCTATGAGTTTATACAAATGTGTTTTAAAGTCTGCATCCTCCAATTCATGCAGGAAGCCCGCTTCCATTTCTTCGTTGAACTGTGCCAATTCGTAGTTTTTCTGCAATGCCATGTTATTATGCCTGATTTCGTTCAGCACATAATTTTTCAGAATGGTAAAGAGTAAATTCTTGATACCCGTTTTGTAGTCGAAGGTTTCGCGCCCTTCCCACAAGCGCATAAAAGTATGTTGCACCGCATCCTCCGCATTGCTTTCGGACATTAAATACCGGCAAGCCAACACATACAAATATCGGTGATAGGTATCGAATACAACCGAAAAGGCTCGTTCGTTCCCATCCCGCAACTGCATAAGCAGTTCGTAATCAATATGTATATGGTCTTTTTGCACGCTGACAATCAATTAAAATAAACGAAAAGAATACTCTGAAAGGATTTTTTTGAAAGTGCAAACTTACTATATTTTTTCAGATTTTCGATAGTTTGAATAAAATGATTAGGTGAGAACTTAAGGATTGCTTTTAAATCCGATATGGAAATTTATTTTACTCCTGACCCTTCCACAATCTTAATTTCCTCTTCCGTCAACTCATACAGCTCATATACCATTCTATCAATTCCCCTGTCCGTAGATTCTATTTGGTTTTTAATCTCGAGGGCTTTGGTTTGTTCGGCGGCGAAGTAGTCTTCCCATTCGGCTTCCTGAGCGAGAGTGAATTTTATCTTTTTCTTGCCGAGTTCTGTTACGAAATCTTTATAAGTGAGTGTATACCAATTTTGCAGTTTTACAGGCAATTCTTCCAAGTCGAACTTGCGCTGAAGCATACGTTGGAATTTTTGAGAAACGGCGTTTAGTTGTTTGGTTAACAACAGTATTTTACTGGCTTCGCTTACAAAAGGCTCTTGCTGCTCAGCATTATCAAATAAAAAAATTGGAAAGTTTCGAATATCTTCTGGCAGAATACTGACTCCTCCTTTTAGCATAATCAAATAATAATATGTACTTAGTTTTGAATTTATTAAAGCCAAAATAGCCAAATCATTTATTTCATTATTTTTATTCAAATGTGCTGATTTTGGTCGCTTAGCTGGGACAATATAGTCTTCAATCTCAACTCTTTTTGAACATATTATTAATTTTTGGTCGATATAATACCCTTCATTGTCATAAGTTGCATTCAAACCATCCGAAATAGCGCGAATTAATATTTTGTTTTTATTATGTAATTCAGGGAAGGTTGGTCTTGACATGATATTTATATCATATTCCAAGTATTTCTTGTCAAAATCAATATAATACCGACTAACATCTTTTCCTTCAAGATATGGAACACATTTATCATTTACCTTTTCTGCAAAAAGGAAATCATCTTTTTTTCTACCATCAATTTTACTAAATGCAACTATACCTTTGCTAACATAATATATTGATTCAAATAAAACGCTTTTTTCTTTAATTTTTTTTGTAATTTGTATAGAACTATCATTTAAATCTAATCTAAATTGGAAAGATTCTGTTTTTGTAAATTCATTTTGATTAATCTCAAAATAACAATCCTGAAAATCACTTATCTTTAATTTAGGTTTGAATATTTTCACTAAATTATTATCTGATTTTTTCTTTGTTATTACTAAAATGCAGACCTCAACCATTACATCAGCGAAAACTCTAAATCCAGTAAAATCAACAATTTGGGTTAGAGTATTTTCTTCAATGATTTTTTTTCTAATAAGAGTACCATATGGCACTGACATAATTACTGAGGGTATAATATAGCTAATATGACCGTTTCTTTTTAAGATACTAATTCCTTTTTCAATAAATAACACATATAAATCATACTTTAAATGTGTTGTTTTGTATGATTTTGATAGATTAAAATAGTCTCTATCGAGACTTCTCATGTTATAAATATTTACATACGGCGGATTTCCTATCACCACATCAAACCCTTTATTCCCAATTTGATATTCTGCTTCGGGTGCCGAAACTGCTTTAAGTTTATCGGCATATTCGGTCAGTTGCTTGGTTATTTCCAATGCTTCTTTTGATAAGGCAATTCCCTGTTCGGCTTTTTGCTGTGCTTCGAGCGATTTTTCTTTAATTAGTTGCAGATAATCGGGCGTTTGGGGTATTTCTTCAATAATTCTTGCTTCCATTTCTGCACTTACGCCAAACACTTGCGGAAATTCTTTTTCCCAGTTGAATGCTTTATCGCCTGCAACGGTTGGGTCGTCAATCAGTGAATTACCGCATTTAATATTGTTGTTCAGGTCGTTCAGTTTGCGGTTGGGTTGTGCGGTACGTAGCCACAGCGACAGTTTGGCAATTTCCACACTTTCCTCGTTTATGTCCACTCCAAAGAGGTTGTTTTCCAAAATGCTTTTTTCCACATCGCTCAGCACCAGCGTATCGCCAAATAGTTTTGCCTGCAATTCGTCGATATAGCGATGTTCGCGTATCAAAAAATCCAATGCCTCTACCAAAAATGCCCCCGAACCACAAGCCGGGTCGCATATTGTGATTTGCAATAACCATTCGCGATAGGCAGTAAGTTTGTCAAACAGCAGCTTTTTGGCAGTTTTATTTTGCTTTTTGTCGGCGCTGTAATCCTCGTCTTTTAACCCGAGTTCTGCTTGTTTCTCCTCACAAAGTTTGCCTACAGTATTTTCTACTATGTATTTGGTAATGTATTTGGGCGTGTAAACAACACCATCGCGTTTGCGTTTGGTTTTCGATTTGTCGAATTCCTGACCTGCAGCCGCTGCTGAAAGTTCATCCAATTCGTTCAGCGAATTTTCAAAAATATGCCCTAAGATATTTACATCTACCTCGCTGGCAAAATCGTAATCGGAGAGTTTTAGCGTGTGTCGGTAAAGCAACTCATCGTCAATTTGCACCACATCCAATACATCATCGGGCTTAAAAAGTCCACCATTATAAGCAAATATATCGTGGTGTTTGCCTTTGTGTCCGGTGTTCAGATAACCGAAATACAATTTAAACCGACTGTACAAAGGAGTGTATGCATCCAAGTCTTTCAGGTCGTTCCATTGTTTCAGAATTTCACGCACCGAATTGGGCGGGAGGAGTTGGCGGTCTTCGGCAAACAGCAAAAACAAGAAGCGGTCGAGCAGTTTCTGCGATTTTTTAAATAGCAGTAATTCGTCCATTTCGGGATTTAGTGCCACTAAATTCTGATGCAGTTCGCGTTTAAAAAGCGAATAATCTTTGTACAGATTTTTGGTAATGCTGTCTTCTTCGCTTATCGAAGCATTTTTGATTTTTTTGGGCAGGTCGGCAGCAATACTTTCGTAAGCCAAACAAACCCAGAGTAATTCAAACTCCTTGAGAGTAAGCGTAAACAGGTTAAACTCGATGTGTTCAATGGCATTGTCGATATAAAATCGCAGCTTTTCGAAGTTGGAAATAACAATGTAAGTACATTCGGGTTGGTTATTTTTATAGCCAAAAGCCTGTGGCTCTACTTTATCTAAATCGGTGGTTTCGGTACCTTTCAGCTCGATAATAGCGCTAACCAAGGGGGCATGCCCCCTTGTCGAAGGAGAAATAATAATTGCTCCATCCGCCTTTTTGCTATCCTTTACGTTTTTATATTCGGTAGTGAGGTTAAATTCGGCATTGGGATTGAGCTTGTAGCCGAGAATATTGACAAATAAATCGCGCAAAAATCCTTCCTGATACTGCTCTTCTTTACTTGCACGAATGTTTTGCTGTACTTCGGGGTTATGAAAATGGACTTTAAACTGAGCGTAAGCAGCATGTATTTTCTCCGAATTTAGAGCCTTTAGGTGTTTATTTAAAACTGTATTTTGATAAAATGCCATGATAAAGTTTTTTGAAACTGATTTTCGTTTTTTTGAAAGCCCAAAACTACAAAAAATAGTTCACATTCACACTTATTTATTAGATAATTTTGGACATTCATAAACTAACAAGTCAGCGGAACGCAACCAGCTATGCAAATCTTACTGGAATATCCTTTTGAAGAAGAAAACATCGCTTCCGAAAAGCAAATCTCTGAAGAAATAACGTTGATACTCACTTTAGGTATTGAATTTGGTAAAATAGGCTACGGCAATATTACCGAACCTGTAAAATATGCTGGTACGGGAAAAGTAATACGAGTGGGGTGAAAAGAGCTTGTTTTTCAATAATTTTTATTATTCTTCCATTTCCTCCACTGTTTCCTCCGTTTTTCTGAATGCCGACGGAGATACTCCAAACTGTTCTTTAAAACATTTGGCAAAATACTTGGGTGAGCTAAAGCCGAGCATGTAGGTTATATCCGAAATGTTGTATTCGGGATTGTTGGAGAGCATGGCGGCGGCTTTTTTGAGTTTTACGGTTATAATAAAATCGTTAGGCGTTTGGCCAGTTATTCCTTTAATTTTGCTGAATAGTTTGGTGCGACCCATGGCCATTTCGCTGGCGAAAAGTGGCACATCAAATTCGCTGCTGTCGATGTATTTTTCGATTATGAGTTGTGCTTTTTCCAAAAACTCACGGTCGAGATTGTTGGTGGCAATTTGGCGTGGCGAGAAATCGGTTTGTTTGCTAAAGCGCTCTTGCAACAATTTACGGCCATTTACCAAATTATTACAACGGGTAATTAATGTTTTGATATTGAATGGTTTGGTCACATAATCATCGGCTCCCAAACGTAGTCCTTCGATGTTGTGCTCTACGGCTGTTTGCGCTGTAAGCAACACTACTGGAATATGGCAAACTGTGAAATTGTTTTTAATTTTCGAACACATTTCGGTACCCGACATGCGCGGCATCATTACGTCGCTCAGTACAATAGATGGTTGATGCTCAATGGTCATTGCAAGTCCTTCTTCGCCATCGGCAGCCGTATAAATTTTATAAATTGGCTCAAAAACTGTTTTCAGCATTTCGCGCAGCTCGTCATTATCCTCCACAATAAGCATGGAATAATGCGGTTCGTTGTTTTCGGTTTGCTGATTAATAACTTCCTGCATAAATTCGGCATCAATATCAGTAAGCTGTTGTATGCAATTTGTATCAATGTCCTCTACTTCCACAATATCTTCCTCTTTGAAATGCGACGAACCTTTCTTTAACGTTACGGTAAATCGACTTCCAACCTGTGGCTGACTTTCGACAGTTATTTCGGCATTGTGTAGTTCTAAAATATTTTTTGTAAGCGCTAATCCGATACCCGTGCCCGGCACCATATTGCTAGTTTGTAAACCATTTTCGGCCTGATAAAAACGGTCGAAAATCTTATCCACTGCTTCGGCACTTATACCCACACCGCTATCGAGTATCGACACCAGAACTGCCTCTCCGGCTTGTTCCACCTGCAAACTAATGGAACCATTTTTGGATGTATATTTGAATGCATTGGATATCAGGTTATAAAACACTTTTTGCATTTGTGAGGCATCGAACCACAGCGGAAGTTCGGTTTCTTTACATTCGAAATTAAACTTAATCTCCCGATAATTAGCGTATTCGACAAACGACAAATACACTTCGTACAAAAACTTCACAAAATCATGCTGGCTCACCTTCAGTTGCAAATGTCCTTGTTCGCTTTTACGGAATTCGAGCAGTTCGTTTATTAAACTCTGCATATTCAGCGTGTTACGTTTAACGCTCAAAATGCGGTTGTACACGGCTGGTTGTATATTATGCATTTGCAACAACATATCCACTTGCCCTTTGATAAGCGTAAGCGGTGTACGAAACTCGTGCGAAATATTGGTAAAAAAGCGTAGTTTTGACTGATTAACTTCCTCAATATGTTCTTTTTCTTTCTTTTCGTACGAAAGCGAAGTCTCCAAAAGCAAACGTGAGCGGCTAAACCGAATGTACCACGATATAATTAAAACAACCAATAATGCATACACCAAAAACGCATACCAGGCAAAATAAAACGGTGGGTAAACCCGAATATTCAAATCGGTTGACGTGAGAATTTGCTTATCGACAGGAGAAAGGGCTTGCACCACCAATTTGTATTTACCCGAACCCAGATTCATAAAATTCAGCTTGGAAATACCCTGTGGTAATTCCGTCCACGCATCCGAAAAACCTTCGAGCCTATACCTGTAAACTGGCTGATTGGCAGGGATATAGTTGTTCGAAGCAAATTCAATGGTCAACATGGTTTGTTTGTGGTTTAGCTCCACAAGCTTGGTGTAAGCCAATGATTTTTCAAGAACTCCGTTCTCATCGTTCGGTTGCACCAGTTTATTGTTTATCCACAAATTTATAAGATTCAGGTTGAATAACCGATGCGGAATGGATAAGTTTTCTTCGTTGAACGATACCATACCGTTCATACCAGTCAGAAAAATCTCGCCTTTGCGCGTTAAACACTGGCCACCACTATACAGCGAGTTGAGCGGCAATCCATTTTCGGCACTGAAATTATGAATTTTATTATTTTCAACATCGAGCATACTAAAGCCTTTGGTGGTTGAAATAATCAGATATCCAAAACGCGATTCGAGGATATTACTTATAAAATCGTTGATTAATCCATCGTGTTTCTGATCGTAATGCCGGAACGAGTCCGATTCAGGCAAATACAGATTGAGACCACCTCCACTTGTACCTATCCAGACACGTCCCTTACTATCGACCATTATTTTGGATGCGTTATCAAAACTCAGACTTGTGGAATCCTTTCCATCGAAACGATAGGTATCAATTTTCTGACTTTTCAGGTTGTATTTGTAAACGCCACTAAAGCCGGCAACCCACATATTTTCGGACTTGTCAATTTTTACATCCTGAATGTAATTGACCAACTTATGCAATTTTGCTGAAAACAGGCTGTATTTTTTTGTTGTTTTATCAAATAAAAATAAACCACCATGTGTTCCTGCAAGTAAATAATTCTGATAGGGTACAATGGAGCTTAAAACGTCCGTTTGTGCCCATTCTGGTTTAATCTTGTTGTATGGTGTAAAAATATTGGTTTTGGTATTTAGCATACAAATGCCACCAAGATGCGTTGCAAGCCACAGTTCCCTGTTTTGCTGGTCGTAATAAGCTGCTTTAATGTTTTCGGATGTTAATCCATCGGCTGTGCCAAAAATTTTATATGCGTTGTTTGTTGTGTTGTAATAAATCAAACCATTGCCCTCGGAACAGAGGTAGAGATTTTCATTCTCATCTTCAACAATGCTACTGATAATGGGGAAAGGCTTGTTGCGGAAAACGCCATCCTGCAAAGTGTGTTGTGTGTAAAAATTAATGTCAGGATTAAAATAATTGATACCGCCAAAATACGTCCCCACCCATATAGTGCCCTGATTATCTTTGAGTAATGACCAAACCGACTCGTTCGAAAGTTGTCGACTGTTTTGTCCTTCGGTGTTGTAATGTTTAAATATATTGGTGCCTGCCACCAGACAGTCGAGCCCTTTTTTTGTTCCTATCCATATCGAACCGTTATTGTCTTCGCACACCACGCGCACAAAATTCGACGAAACGGAACTTTCAGGATTTTTCGGATTGTAAGTGTAGTTAGTGAGTGTGCCAGAGCGGTCGATTTTGAACAGTCCTTTTTCCCAGGTCGAAATCCATAAGTTTTTTTTACTGTCTTCGAATAAGTGTGACACCTGACTGCAATCGGGTAGGAGTGAGCGTACTTTTTTGTTTTGGTCAATTACAAAAACACCCGACGATAGTGAGCCTAAAATTATACGTTGGTCGGCCGTTTGAAGTATCTTTTCGATAGGAGAGGTACATTGATTTACAGCGCAATATAGTTTCTTTACACCATCTTTATAACTATACAGCTTGTTTCCTTCAGTAATCCAAAGGTTTTGAATGCCATAATTCATTCCACTCACACTTTTTCGATGTATGCTTTTCATTGTCGACGTGCTGATCGAATACTCATTCACTCCGTTGTGTGAACGAATATACACATGACCATTTTTGTCGCCACAAACGGTGAGTATTAGGTTTTCGCCAAGTGAGTTCGTGTCGTTAGGTTCGGGGCGTAGTATTTGCATTCCGTTTCCATTGTAACGGTTCAGGCCTTCGCGCGTGGCAAACCACATAGCGCCAAGTTCATCCTGATAGATGCTATTGACGGATAATTGCGATAATCCTTGTTCGATACCAATTTTTGAAAAATAAATATCGTTGGAAGAAAATGAATTGATAGAGCAGAAAATCGCTACAAAAATTAGTTGTATTTTTTTTATTTCCATGTCCATATTTGCATTTTTCATTTCAAACTGATGTTACCAATTTTTTTTACTTCACAGGGTCGTAGCCGCTTCCACCCCACGGATGACAGCTTCCGATACGTTTTATTGCTAAAAAACCACCTTTAAAAATGCCATGTTTCAATACAGCTTCCACGGTATATTGTGAGCAAGTAGGTGTGTATCGGCAACTCGAGTGTAGCAGTGGCGAAATGCTGTAACGGTACAAATATACCGGAAGTAAAACAATATGACGAATAAGTCTTTTCAAAATTCTCTTTACTATAAACTATAAACTATAAACTATAAATTACAAACTATAAACTACAAACTACAAACTATTTATAGCTTTTCAGCGATTTGATTGAGCGCCTTTGTCATTTTACGGCTCAAAGTTTCATAATCCATTTCACTATTGGCTACATAATTAAATGCAATTTGAATTTCAATTTCTTTTTCGGTTGCTAACTCATTTATTTTGAGTTTGTTTAGTCGATATGCTTCGCGCATCAACCGCTTGATTCGATTACGATCAACAGCATGTTTGAAACGCTTTTTAGGAACGCTAACCAATACTTTTACCGGAATATTTTCAACTCCAACTGTAACTTTATACACCACACGCAAAGGATAAACTATAAATGCTTTTCCTTCGGCATATAGCTTACTTATACGAATTTCGCCGCATAAATGTTCTTTTTTGGGAAATGTAAAAGTAGGTGTCATTTTTTAGAGCAAAGAATAAAGAATAAAGAGCAAAGAATAAAGAGCAAAGAATAAAGAGCAAAGAATAAAGATTGTAATTTACATAAAAAAATAATCCCAAAAGTACTGAAAATGTTCGATACTTTTGGGATGTACTAAAATTATATTTTAAAAGCTTACTTTTTGAAATTCTTTACATATTCTTTCATATAGTTTTCGAGCGCTTTGGTCATCGAAGGAGCTTCAGTCGTTGGAGCTTGAAAATCAAGACGTAAACCAAAATCCTTCATTGCCTGAGCAGTTGTAGCTCCAAAGCAACCAATTTTTATGTCGCCTTGTTCAAAATCAGGAAAACTCTTTTTAAGGGCCGAAACTCCAATTGGACTAAAAAACAACAACATATCATAATCAAATTGCTCCTCTGGCGAAAAGTCATTTGTAACAGTACGATACATTACCGCCTTTTGGAAGGTAACTTTCGATTTTTCCAAAGCCAATAAAGTTTCCTCGTTAAGAACATCGGATGTAATTAAAAGAAATTTTTCATCGGTATGCTTATTCATAACCGTTACTAAATCAGCCATTTTACCAGTATTCCCAAAAAACACTTTGCGTTTGCGATAATGAATATAATGTTGCAGATACACTGCTACAGCTTCTGTTACACAAAAATACTTCATCGTTTCGGGAATGGAAATACGCATCTCGTCGCATAAACGAAAAAAATGATCTATGCCATGACGGGCATTAAAAATAATGGCTGAGTAATCTAAAATTGAAATTCGTTGAGTGCGAAATTCTTTTGCCATAATTGGCTCCACTTTGAGCATTTGACGAAAATCTATCTTAAAACCATATTTTTCACTCAAATCGAAATAGGGCGATTTCTCGGAGGTGGGCTGTGGTTGCGAAACCAATATCTTCTTAATTTTCAATGCTATAAACTAAAGTAATTAAACTAATTTTGATAAATATTGAAACACCTGAATTACAATAATTACAGGTAAAATTTCAAGGGTGCAAAGATACAACAATAAATACAAAGAAACTACAACTTTATGCAAAAAAATCTGAACGAGTTTTACTGCAACTAAAAATAGGCCTAAAGACATGATAATCAGACCTGAAACAGGTATTAATTCTAATGAAACATCTTTTGCATATAAATGAAAAAGCATAATTGGATAAAACAAAATTGAAACGAAGTATACGACATTCAGATAATTATCCAACAACGATTTGACAATTCCATTATCTATAAAAATATATGAAATCAATTTCGTGGATATATATTTTACTAAGAAAAACAAAAGAACAACAACCACAAATTGAATATAAACGAAAAAGCTGAAAGCCTTAGCTTGTTGATGAAAAGCAAGATAACTGAAGAGAGAGATAGATGTTACCGATATAACAAAAAAATAAAATTTTTGCTCTATATTATCAATCGATGTTTTATGAAAAATGCTTCCACGATCTTTTGAATTAAAAAAAGTAGTAAAAATATTTAAAGGCGATGAAATAGATCTCAGAAACGAAACAACAAATACGCCAAACATGAAAAGCAAAACCAGAAAAACCCAATTCTGATCCGAAGGTGCTCCTACAGCTAATACGCCGTCGTACCCTTTAAAGGCATGTAAAGCGATAGAGTCGGCGCGCGCAATGGAATCCACACGCGCAATGGAATCGGCCGAAAGTACCGAATCGCGATATAGCAGCGAGTCCATAACTAATTGAGCTGAATCGCTCAGTATGAGTATACTATCTTTTTCTGGCATTGTTTAATTATATGAACTTTTAAAGGCTAAATTGCGGCAAATTTACGTACGCTTATATCCCAAACTTTTGCATTTTTTATTGCCGGAATTACCTCATTGGCCGAATTTACGACAACCCAAATATCTCGATGCAATTCACGCATAAAATTTTCTTCAATCGCTTTGTGCAACATTGAAATCAATGGATCGTAGTAACCATTAATATTGACAATAATAATGGGCTTTGTAAAAATTCCTAATTGCTTCCAAGTAATCACTTCTAACAACTCCTCAAATGTGCCACAACCACCAGGCAATGCCACAGCTGCATCAGACATGAACGCCATTTTTTCCTTGCGTTCGTGCATAGTTTCGGTAACAATAAGATTCGAAAGATGCTGATGATTCCAATTTTGATCGCACATAAACTGCGGAATTACGCCTGTAGCGGTACCACCATTTTCGAGCACCACATCGGCTAATCGCCCCATTAAACCATTGGACCCGCCTCCATACACCAACTCCAATTTGTTTTCGGCAAATAGTTTGCCCAATTCTGAAGCAGCTTCGAAATAAAGAGGATTAATTTGTGTACTCGAAGCACAATAAACACATATAGATTGCATGAATATAAAATTCTTTGTTTTAAAAATGCAAAAATACAGTTTCTTTCCGTATTTTTGACCATCGAAATTTAAAAACAAATAAAATGATTTTAGTTACTGGTGCCACTGGCTTAGTTGGCGGACATTTACTCTGGCATTTACTTCAGGAAAATATTACTGTTAATGCTATAAAACGACCTACGAGCAACTTAGAACCGCTTCGTCAGATTTTTAATTTTTACACACCGCATGCCGATGCTTTTTTGCGACGAATACAATGGCGCATTGCCGATGTTTGCGACGAAAAATCAATTACAGAAGCACTCTCTGGCATCGAAACAGTGTATCATTGTGCGGCAGTAGTTTCGCTTGGCAATGGTGGCAACGAATTAATTGCAACCAACCTTAATGGAACGAAAAATGTGGTAAATGCGGCATTAAAAAACAAGATAAAACGTTTTTGCTTTGTTAGTTCCATTGCAGCTTGTGGACACTCACTTGGCGATGAGCTTATAACCGAAACAACTGAAATTGGCAATATTGAAATGCGCTCAGCATACTCCCGTAGCAAATATTATTCAGAACAAGAAGTTTGGAAAGGAATAAAAGCTGGGTTGAATGCGGTTATCGTAAATCCAGGTGTTATTTTAGGGTTTTCGGGAACAAGCAAAGGAAGTTCAGAGCTATTTGCGCGAGTTCGCAAAGGCTTGCCATTTTATACATACGGCGGTAGTGGCTATATTGATGTGCAGGATGTAGCAAAACTGATGATAAAACTTACGAATGGCACTGTAACAGCTGAGCGTTTTATATTAGTTGCCGAAAACTGTTCCAATAAAGATGTTTTAAGTTGGATGGCTGATGGATATGGCAAAAGGCGACCAACAATTGG
>JAIFKX010000208.1 GCA_020049335.1 Paludibacter sp.
TTGCAGAGTCAAAAATTGAATATATTACAGATAGTTGTAAGCGAAAAAACTTATCCATTTACTTATTTATTGACGAATACGATAATTTTACTAACACTATACTTAGTCAGCATGGTGAACTCAAATACGCTGACATCACCCATGGAAATGGTTTTTTTCGATTGTTTTTCAACAAAATAAAACTGGCCACCACGGATAAAAACGCTTCGTTGAAAAAGATTTTCATTACGGGTGTTTCGCCTGTAACTTTAGACGATGTAACGAGTGGTTTTAATATTGCCAAAAATATCACTACCGATGTCCAATTTAATTCCATTATAGGATTTACCGAAGGAGAGGTAATTACGATGCTCAACCACTATAAAGATGCCGGAATAATTAATGAACCAATTGAAAACCTACTTGTGGTAATGCGCGAATGGTACAATAATTATTGCTTCGCCAAAGATTCTGTCGACGAAAAGGTGTATAATTCGGATATGACTTTATATTTTATGGTTAATTATTTGGCTAATAAAAAAATCCCTGATGTTTTAGTTGATAATAATATCCGCATTGATTATGGTAAATTGCGCCATCTTATTATTTTGGATAAAAAAGTAAATGGAAACTTTTCGACGATTAAAAAAATAGCAGAAGATGGCGAACTACATACCAATATTGTATCGTCTTTTCCGGCCGAAAAACTCATTGCGAAGGAAAATTTTATATCGCTGCTTTATTATTTTGGAATACTAACAATTCAAAGTTCCCAACTTAGCTATTCGAACTGTCTTGTTTTCCTATTTGGTGGAAGGCTTTAGCGAAGCAGAAATTTTCAATATTGATATAATGTCGTTGCTTGAAATGGGCGAGAAAATGGCTTATGATGGACAGTGGAAGCCGTTTTTCAATTATTTTTCGGAGCAAATTTACAAACAAACTTCCGTGCGTGATTTTATTGAAGGCGAACGTACGGTACAAATGTTTCATTTGGTATACTTGAATTTACTCAATTATTTTACCGTACATTCCGAAGCCGAAATGAGCAAGGGCTTTCCCGATTTGTGGTTAGCGCCCAACTTTCTTGCCCATCCTCAAATGAAACATTGCTACATTGTGGAGCTCAAATATGTACCTCGCAGCTCGGAAGTTGACGCCAAAAACCCTGATTCGGCATTGGTGCAAAAACTTAACGCCGAAGCCAACCAACAACTGCAACGCTATGCCGCCGACAAGCAAATACTTGCTTCGGTAGGCAAAACGTCTTTACACTTGCTTCGCGTAATTTATTGCGGCTGGGAAATGGTGAGTTGCGAAGAGGTGGAGCTAAAGCAAGTGGAGTAAAAAAAATAGCGTCTGTTTTTATTTGCAGGCCGAAGTTTTTTTTATAATAGTTTGCATGTGATTTATTTCACTGGAGATGCTTTAAACCCAATTTTGATTTTTAAAAAATTAAATACCAAATTATGAAAATTCTTGTTACTGGAGCGAATGGTTTATTGGGTCATCATGTGGTAATGCAATTGCTTGAAAGGCAGCACGATGTGACTATTATTGTTCGGAGTAGAAAAAAAATATATTTTGATTTAACAAAAGTAACCGTCGTAGAAGGTAGTTTTGCAAACCAAGATATACTGCTAAAAGCAGCCGATGGCTGTCAGGCTATAATTCATATTGCAGCAGTTACGGCTACTAATTTGTTACATTTTAACGATTATAGGCGTGTAAATACGGATGGCACTGCACTTGTATTGCGAGTTGCCAATGATTTGAATATCAAAAATTTAGTTTTTGTTAGCACAGCTAATACAGTAGGCTACGGAACAGTTTATCATCCTGCCGATGAGCGAGCGCCTATCGAATTTCCATTCACAAATTCTTTTTATGCGCAGAGCAAGGTGGATGCTGAAAAGTTAGTTTTGGCAGCTGCAAAATTGGCCGGCAACCATTTCGTAATTATCAATCCAACTTTTATGATTGGTGCTTATGATGTAAAGCCTAGTTCCGGTAAATTGATGTTGATGGGTTATCGTCGTAAAAAAATGCGTGTGCCTGCAGGTGGTAAAAACTTTGTGGCAACAGCCGATGTGGCAACGGCTGTTTGTAATGCACTTACCGAAGGCAAAACAGGTGAACGTTATTTGGCCTCGGGTGTAAATCTGACATTCAAACAGTTTTACGAAATGCAAAGTAGGGTAGGGGAGTATACTCAAAAAGTAGCTGTGATACCTAATTATTTGTTAGAAATAGAGGGTAAACTTGGCGATTTACTTCGGATATTTGGGGTCAAAACCGAACTTTGTACGCGAAATGTTGATCAGCTGACCATTTTGGAGTATTACTCCAACAAAAAAGCCCAAAAGGAATTGCACCTGCCTTCAACCCCTATTGATAGGGCAATTAAGGAGGCTTTGTACTGGTTTAAGGAAAATGGGAAAATTAAATAGGTTTTGCTGTGTGTTGCGCATTTATAAAATAATACCACCTGCTTATCGACGAAAAAAGATTTTTACAAATGCGAACCTGCAAAAAAGTAAATAAGTGCAGCAAGTGCAGCACTAACAGGAATTGTTAGAAGCCACGCTACCAGAAGGCTTTTTGTAACTCCCCAACGCACAGCCGAAAGACGTTTTACAGCCCCAACGCCAATAATTGCACCCGTAATAGTATGAGTTGTACTTACTGGTATTTTAAGCATTTCGGTCAGAAAAAGAGTAAAAGCACCAGCAGTTTCAGCCGCAACGCCTTCGAGTGGTGTAACTTTGGTAATGCGCGAGCCCATTGTTTTAACAATTTTCCAGCCTCCCGACATTGTGCCTAACGATATCATAAGAAAACAAGAGAATGCCACCCAGTCGGGCATATCGCCTAAAGCATATACGCCCATGTCAATACCATTCTGATTATAAGCGGCTAACAATGCTGCAGCAATAATTCCCATTACTTTTTGCGAATCATTCAGGCCATGACCAATACTAAATAAACCTGATGATACGAGTTGAAGCTGCTTAAACCAAATATTTGCTTTGTGAGGATTGGCCTTTTTACAAATATGCAATATTGCAATTGTAAGCCACGACGAAACAAACATACCAATAATTGGCGCGAGAAAAATAAATGAAGCAATTTTTAAAATTACATCTCCTTTAATTGACTCAAAACCTAAAGTTGTATACCCATTTGCAATCATTGTACTCATTATAGCTGCGCCTGCAAATCCACCAATCAAAGTGTGCGACGATGAAGAGGGAATACCCAACCACCAAGTAAGCAAATTCCACATTATTGCTGCAACGATTCCCGAAAAAATGACGGGTAAAGTAACATACTGCTCCAATACTGCCTTTGATACAGTATTAGCAATTCCAAATTCACCAATAATAAATTTTGCTATAAAAAATGCAACAAAGTTGAAAAAAGCAGCCCACAATACAGCCTGGAAGGGTGTAAGTACCTTGGTAGATACTATTGTTGCTATTGAGTTGGCGGCATCGTGAAAACCGTTGATAAAATCGAATATCAATGCCAAAACTATAACTGTTATTAATAGTGTCATTTTTTTTTAATGAATAAAATGATTATGCGTATTTAACTATAATAGTTTGTATAATTTTGCCAACATGTTCTGCAATGTCGGTTGATTTTTCGAGTTCCGACATTATCTCTTTCAATTTTATTACTTCAATAGCATCTTTCTCATTTTGAAAAAGTTCAATCAGAAATCTTTCGTAAACATCATCTGCTTCGTGCTCTAAATGTTGTAAATTTTTACAATAACCTTTTACATCTTTAGGCGATTTTTTGAGAATATTCAACTCATCAATGGCGCTACTTATAGTCTGTGCACAGCGATTCAACACCAAAGCAAGCTCAATTGCACTATTTGGCATTAATTTAGGATTGTATAATAGAATTTTTTTTGCACAGCTATTAATATTGTCAATAACATCATCTAACTTATTAGCTAAATTATGTATGTCTTCGCGATCAAAGGGTGTGATAAACGTGGAGTTTAATTCTTCGAAAACTTTATCGGATAATGCGTCGCCCTTTTTTTCTTGTTCCTTGATTTTTTGGTAATAATCATTTGAAGTTTCATGATCGTAGTTTTTCAAAAAATCTATCAGAATTTCAGATGCTGAAATCATTACGGTTGACATTTCCTTTAAAATCGGAAAAAACTTGGGCTCTTTTGGGGTAAATGCGCTTAAAAAACTGTTCATTTTTTTTGTTTTAATATAATTTATTTTCAGATCAATATGATATTTACAACTGTAATTTCAAAAATAAAACTGTTGTCGTTTTTTTTGAAAAAAATAGTATCATTTTTAGCGTTGTAAAAGTATAAAAAATAATACAGATATAAAATTTGTTTTGAAATTTAACAGTATTGTAACATTGGAGTTCATTCAAATGTGTTTTTTTGTAATTCACCCCTTGCTTGTAGCAAGTACAAATATTGCTGGGCAATGTTTGTAGATTTAGAATGAGCGTTATTGCATAAGTGGCTGAATTTCAGAATGAAATTCAGCCACTTATGCAATAATAGTTAAACTCAATGATTATCATCATGCGTACACAAACCTACAATAGTATGAAATGTGTCGTGGAGCTCAATCAAATCCTTTTTAATGATTTCGTCGGAAGCATTTGCTTTCACCTTTACATCGAGCGCTTTACTTTGCTTTACAATTTTTTTCAGATTCTTTTTTATGTTTTTAATCTGTGTGTAATTCGCTGGAATTTCTGATTTTTGCCATGCAATTGAGTTTTTTACTAACTCGGCCGAACGTGTCCGAATTGGCTTAAAATCACCTTCTTCCATAGGATGAAATGTTTCACCTATCGAACGGTGGAATCTGTTTTTTTCGCGCCAGTCTACTTTTTCCTGTGCGGATATAAAATTTGTTGCTAGTAGCAAAGCTACCAAGGCAAAAATTGTTTTAAAGTTTCTCATTAGTTTTTTGTTTTTAAATTAGTAAAAAATTCTATATCAATAACATAGCATCTCCATAAACACCAAAACGATATCCTTCTTTAATAGCCACATCATAAGCGTTCATTACGCGGTCGTAATCGCCAAAAGCGGCTGTGAGCATCAACAAAGTGGAATATGGTAAGTGAAAGTTAGTTATCATCGAATTGGCAACGGTAAAATCGTAGGGTGGAAAAATAAATTTATTTGTCCAACCATCATAAGGTTTAATTTTGCCCTCGGTGCCTACTACTGTTTCTAGAGCACGCATTACGGTAGTTCCTACGGCACAAATATTGCGACCTTCGTCGCGTTTGAGGTTTACGAAATCAGATGTTTCGCGATTAATTTCCATTTGCTCCGAATCCATTTTGTGTTTGGTAAGATCTTCCACATCTATATCACGGAAATTCCCCAAACTCATGTGCGAAGTGATAAAGGCACTGTCTATCCCTCTAATTTCCATACGCTTGAGTAACTCACGACTAAAGTGCGTACCTGCAGCAGGAACAGCTACTGCGCCTTCTTTTTTTGCAAATATCGTCTGAAAACGTTCTGCATCTTCGGGCTCTACAGCGCGGGTAATGTTACGTGGTAGTGGCGTTTCGCCTAAATCGAACAAGGCTTTTTTGAACTCATCGTGTGTGCCATCGAACAAAAAGCGCAGGGTGCGACCACGTGAGGTGGTATTGTCGATAACTTCGGCAACAACAGAATCGTCTTCGCCAAAATATAGTTTGTTGCCAATACGAATTTTACGAGCAGGTTCCACAAGCACGTCCCAGAGTTTCATATCGTGATTAAGTTCACGCATCAAAAAAACTTCAATCTGAGCACCCGTTTTTTCTTTGTTGCCATATAGGCGAGCAGGAAAAACTTTTGTGTCGTTAAATATAAATAAATCGTGTTCGGTAAAATACTCTAAAACATCTTTAAAAATGCGGTGTTCAATTTTGCCTGTATTTTTATCTACAACCATCAAGCGCGATTCGTCGCGATGATGCGTTGGATGCTGAGCAATTAGCTCGTCGGGCAGCTTAAACTTAAATTTCGATAGCTTCATAATTCAATCTTTTTTATAAAATAACTTCTTAATTCTTTGATATTCTTTCTAATATCTCTTTTTCAACATAATTTACCAATGGCTCTATTTCCCAGCAATCGGCTAAAGTAACTTCGCCAATGCGGGTGCGTTCCAGTGCTGCCAAGTGCGCTCCACTGCCTAACGCCAACCCAATGTCGCGCGCTAATGCTCTAATATACGTTCCTTTGCTGCAAACTACTCTTATTTTGAGCAGTGGCATTGTAAAATCGAGCACTTCAATTTCGTCAATTACCAGTAACTTTGGTTTTAGTTCTACTTCCTGGCCATCGCGAGCATAATCGTAAGCACGTTTACCATCCACTTTTACTGCCGAATAAACTGGCGGTACTTGCCATATTTCACCGGTAAAAGTGGGTATTATGGTTTCTACCAACTCGCGTGTAATGTGTTCGGTTGCATAAGTAGCATCCACGGGTAATTCCTTGTCGAAACTCGGTGTGGTAGCTCCCAGCTCCAGCGTAGCAATATATTCTTTAGTTTGATACTGAAAACTTTCGATTAATTTCGTTTTTTTACCAGTGCAAATTATCATTACACCCGTAGCAAGTGGGTCGAGCGTACCGGCATGTCCTACTTTCAACTTTTTCATTTTCAGCGACTTTTGCAACTTCCACCGAAGTTTGCTCACCACATTGAATGATGTCCAGTTCAACGGTTTATGTACATAGAGGATTTCTCCTTCGATAAAATTCATTTTTTTGATGTGATAATGTGATGATGTATTCGCTCGGCTTTGCCGCTTGGCGCAGCCAAGAATATGCTAATTCTGTCGTCCGTCCACTGTTGTCCGTTGTCTTTCAAATAACACTCAAATCCACTCCCATTGCCAATAAGACTAGCAATACAACACCCACTACAATTCGATAATATCCAAAGGCTTTGAAGCCGAATTTTGTAACATATCCAATAAAAAACTTAATGGCAGCCATAGCAACAATAAATGCAACCGCATTGCCAATTAGTAAGGTCAAAAGATTATCGCTCAATAATTGTACGCCATTAGGCTCGTTTATTAGTTTCATTAATTTATAACCCGAAGCCGCAGCCATAGTTGGTACAGCCAAAAAGAACGAGAACTCAGCTGCATTCTGGCGCGATAGTTTGGTGCTCATACCTCCCACTATGGTTGCCATAGAGCGCGAAACGCCTGGAATCATAGCTATACATTGAAAAAAACCAATTTTCAGTGCCCGTTTCCAATCCATTTCCTGATTCTCTTCGGGTTTATTAAACCATTTATCAACAAATAGCATAAATACGCCACCAATTACAAGCATTACTGCCACCACAAAAACGCTTTCGAGCATAGCGTCGATATAGTCACTGGCCAAAAAACCTATAACAGCAGCTGGTAAAAATGCAATTAGCAGTTTAACATAAAAATCTACTGTTTGAAAAAAACGTTTCCAATACAATACAATAACCGAAAGAATAGCTCCAAACTGAATATTTATTGTAAATGCTTTTACAAATTCAGTGCTTTCCATTCCCAACAAACTCTGAGCAATTATCATGTGTCCTGTTGACGACACTGGTAGAAACTCAGTAATACCCTCAACAATAGCTATTATAATGGATTCGAGAATACTCATTTTGCTTTTGGTTTAAAAAGAATGGCGAAAATGATAAATATAAATCCAAAAAAAGAGACCATTGGACCTACTGTTATGCGACGAGCGCTAAAGATATCGGGGTTAAATTCAACACCAGTTGATGAACCTGTCATTAAAACATAGCCTAACACGATAATTGCAAACCCAATAGCAATAAGCACAAGGTTTATTTTCCCGAGACGTAACTGTTTGTTATTTTCCATTTTATTTTATTTTTTCAATTTATAATTGCCCCAAACCCCTAAAGAGGCTTAAAGAAAAAGACCATTCGGAACTAATTTCACATCCCCTTTAGGGCATAGCCGTCAAGCTAATTTTAAGTTTCGACCCCCAACCCCCTACTGGGGGCTTTAAGACGTAGTATCTTTAATTTCTACTATCTTTTGTGGAGAATATGTCTTAGCCCCCAGTAGGGGGTTGGGGGTCATTAAACCACTAAATGAAATAACCCCTTCTTAAAAATATTTCTTAGCTTGACGGCTATGCACTCAAATACATATCATTTGTGTTCATTTTCAGATAGCGACCAATGGATAAATAGGTAGATGTCGCCATTAATACAACTCCCGAAAGAAAAACAATAACCGATACAAAAATTGCCGAAACGGGATTCAATGACAAGCCGCTTAATCCAAATTCGAACATCACGTAATACACTACAATTCCTAAAATTAGGATAGAAATAATAGCCGACATTAAACCATTCAAAATAGATTGACGAACATAAGGTTTGCGAATGAACCAATTTGTTGCGCCCACCATTTGCATGGTATTTATCAAAAAGCGGTTCGAATATATGGATAAACGTACCGTGTTATTTATCAATGCTACTGCCACAATAAGCAGTACCAAAGCCAAACCAAGTAAAACAATGCTTATTTTTCTAACATTATCGTTTACCAATCCAATTAAGTCTTTTTGATAGGCTACTCGTTCTATTATGTCGAATGTTTTCAGCTTAGTTTCAATCATTTTCACGCTGTCGGTGTTGGCATAGTCGACTTTGAGCTTCACTTCAAGCGATGCTTTTAAGGGATTGTAGCCCAAAAAATCTTCGGGATCGTCGCCCAAGGAAGCAATGTGTTCTTTGAGCGCATCTTCTTTCGACACAAAATCGATGTCTTTGGCATAACCCGCTGCTGTTAAAAATTTTTCTACCCGCAAAGTTTCTGCTTTCTGAGCATCATCGTCCAAAATAATGGACAAATTAATATTTTCCTTTACATAAACACTCATATCGTGTGCCACAAAAAGGAGCAAGCTTACCAATCCAATTAAAAACAATACCAACGACATGCTGATGGTAGAACCAAAATGTATATTTTTTATTTTTTTCATATTCTAATATTTTGACAACAGACAACAGACAACGGACAACAGACAACAGAAATTAAACTTTCTTTTTGTATGCCAGAAAACCAACAATCAGGAATCCTAAAACAAACACTATCGACGAAGTTAAAGCAATGATATTTCCAAATTTGTACGAATTTGGTTCAAATTTGAATTCTACTTCGTACGTACCTTTTTTGAGTGGCATAGCTCTAAGTAAATAGTTGGCGCGCATGTAAGGCACTTTTTCACCTTTCACGTAGGCATTCCAACCTTTATCGTAGTAAACTTCGGAAAACACTGTCAATTGGTCGGTTGCCGAACTAAAACTGTATACTAACCGATTAGGGCTATACGATTTTAACGTAATGCGAGCAGTGCTATCAGCAACTATTGTTGTCGGAATTTGAGCTGCAAATGCCTTATCAACAACCATTTCCGTTTTCGTATCAATTTCGCCAAGCAATTTCATTTCTTCATTGGCATCGGCAGCGATAAGTGCTTTTTGTACAAACCAAGCATTGCCATTGCATTTTGGATTAACGAGTGGAGCAGCATCTTTATTGTAAATTACGTACTTCATATTCAACATATTGAGTACGCCCAGCGAATCAAGCGTAGGTGCAATTTGATCGAATGTTTTTGCACGCCCAAATGCACCGAATAATTGTCCAATTTCGCCTTCAATTTGCATGTTAATCAATTCCTGATAGCGACGCAACTTAGCTGCATGGTAGCCACCAATTGTTTTATGAAAATAAGAAGGTTTCGAATCGTTGAAAATATTGACCGAACCATCCAAAACACGATAGTAAGATTTATCAGCCAAAATAAGATTGTCGGCCGTTGAAGGCTGAATAAGATTGTCGAATTTACGTTTGCGTTCGAAGTTATCATTATTCAGATAGCGTTTAGCGACAGGAGCCATATCGGCTAAAAACAAAATGCCAAAAAGAATGATAACGGTATTTGTTTTAAGAGTATTTTTTATAAAAAGCCAAAGCAATAAAGCTGCTGCCAAAATAAAACCTACCGAGCGCCAAGCATCTGAACGCAACATGGCTTCGCGGTCGAGTGGAAGTGTTTCTTTCAAAAAAGCATAATCGCCACTGAATTGAACATCGGCAGGAGATACAAAACTACCTGCTAACGAAGGAATTAGTGCAAAAACCAAAGCAACGCCAGCTGTTATTCCAGCACTGTAAAGCACGGGGCGAAGCATTTTTTCTTTTGCATTTTCGATTGTCAACACTTCTTTCAGCGCCAGTAAGGCAAGCAAAGTAATGCCAAAACCGGTTGCCACCAAAGTCATCGATACCGTACGGAATTTATTGTACATGGGCACGTAGTCGATAAATATATCGGTGAGCCACATTAAGTTTTTGCCCCACGAGAGGAAAAGCGTGAGTAAAATCATAGGCAAAAGCCACCACAGAATGCGTTTTTCGACTACAAAAAAGCCCAGAATAAATAGGAAAATAACGATAGCTCCCAAATAGACTGGCCCCGAAGTGCCCGGTTGGTCGCCCCAATAGAGTGGCAACTGAAATTCCTGCATCACTTTTTCGACATTCGGCACATTGAAACTCTTTATTTTTTCCGCCGTTTCACTATCTGTTCCGAGTATACCAGCACTTGCGCCACCTCTAAAGTTTGGAATAAGGAAGGTGAGCGTTTCAGCTTTGCCGTAACTCCAGTTGGTAATATAATCTTTATTAAGTCCCTGCTGTGCATTTTGCGCATCGGTGGTTAGCCCGTTGGATTTGCCGCGCATGGTGTATTCGCCATATTCGTAAGTCGTTAGCAACGAAGTAGCATTCATTCCTACTGCCACTATAAGTGCTGCAAGCATTAATCCAACTGATTGGAAAAAGGATTTTAGTTGTTTTTCTTTTAGGCTGTAAATCAATTCGACAACACCGAAAAACAACAGAATGATTAATGTGTAGTAAATTATTTGAACGTGATTGGCACGAATTGCTAAACTCAGAAATAGTGCTGTAAGGAGCGTACCAACAATTTTTTTATCGCGAAAAGCCATATAAACCGCACCAATTAGCGGCGCCATGTAAGCAATGGTTATCGCTTTCGAATTGTGTCCCGCTGCAATAATTATAAAATTGTACGAGGCAAAAGTAAATGCAATAGAACCCACAAAAGCAAGCCAAGGCTTTACCTTAAATGACAATAACAAAATATAAAACCCTAACAAATAAAGTATTACATTATAAACTGAAGGTGGAAAAAGCAAGATTAATTTTTCGACATACTGAATCATATTGTAAGGTTGATTCATCGAAATTTGATAGGTAGGCATTCCTCCAAACATCGAATTTGTCCAAAGCGTTACATCTTCGTTCGACTTATTGTAGTCAACCGTTTCCTTTGCCATACACATCCAGCTCTCCGAATCGTGCCCCAAAAGCTGTTTGCCTTCGAGTACGGGGGTAAAATAGAGGAATGAAATGATGATAAACAATAGAACAGCAACGATATGTGGGGTTATTTTGCTAAAAATATTCTTGTTCATGTAAAATAAAAATTTGATACAATGCAGTTTATGGGAAAATTGAGACAAAAGTACATAAATTTTGCCCGATTGATACTTTTAAGCCGGTTAAAAAATAAAAAAAGACAAGCTTTAAGGACATTTTACAACAAAAATATATTTATTGTTGTAAAACGCTAAACCACTTTTTTGCCAATGTGTGAATACTACAACTAATAACTAACAAAGTGTAAGAATTTCAAACTGATAGCCCCTTATCTTTGTGAACTAAATAATTAGTAAATAATTTAACTCATAACATGAACATGTCTAAAGAACACGAACATCACGAACAAAGCACAGAAACCTTCAAAATGTCTGGAAACTGGATTAATCAATCCTTATTATTACAAGATAAATTTGCTCAACTTACTGATGCTGATTTGCGCTTCGAAGAGGGCAAAGAAGAAGAATTGTTAGGTAGAATTGAAGCTCGCATTCACAAAAAACGCGACGAAGTAATCAATATTCTAAAAAAAGGTCAATAAAAAAAGAAAACCATGAGAAATATACTTTATTTGGTAGCTGTAGTTCTAGTTATTACTTGGGCTCTTGGATTTTTTGCTTACAGCGCTGGAGGTCTTATTCACATTCTACTTATCATTGCAGTGATATCAATTTTATTAGGTATTATCAAACGAAAAGGAATTTAAAAAAGAAAATTGATGAAAAACGAATTAGTCTCAATAATGAGCAAAATTAAATTAACATTTTCTATCTTACTAATAGCATTTATAGCCATTACATTCACTTCTTGCGATAATTATCCCGAAGGGTCGTCTATTTCATTAATTTCGAAAGCCGACCGAGTTGCAAACATTTGGCGCATAGCTCAAGCTATGGAAGATGGTGTTGATAATACTTCGGATTATGATAAATATGAATTGAACCTAACGAAAGCAGGATCAGCCGAGTTGGTTGCAAACTATAGTATTTTGGGTAGTAATTTCGAATTTACAACCAAAGGTACTTGGACTTTTTTAAACGATGGTGAAAAAATATCTTTCAACTACGAAAACGATGATGCAGATGGAGTTTATATCATTTTAAAACTTTCGAAAGATGAAATGTGGTTAAAAGAAGATGGTGGAACAACTGAAATTCATTGTGTTACAAAATAAAAAAATAATATTTGATTTTTGATAAAAGATAACTTTACCGAGTTTTCATAAGAATAACCTAAACCCGAAAAGCCTGACAACTTTAAAAATTGTTGGGCTTTTTTCTATAAAATAAATTAGAAAAGTGGAAGCTCAATGTTCAGAACAATAGAAAAAATTATAAATAATGTATATTTTACTTGACAAAATAGCGAATTTAAACTATTTGCTATTACATTTGTTTTTTGAAAATCAAAAGAGAATAGTTGTTTTAGGAATCATTTTAGTTAAGTAAAAGAATACAATAATAAATTTATATGGTTGAAAATCAAGTTAAAACGGGACATCCAAAGGGGTTATACCTACTTTTTGTAACCGAAATGTGGGAGCGCTTTAGTTATTATGGTATGCGCGCATTATTTATGCTTTATATTACAAAAGCATTGTTGTTCGACAAAGAATTTGCTTCGCAATTATATGGTAGTTATACTGGTTTGGTGTATCTTACGCCACTTTTAGGCGGATATATTGCGGACCGATATTGGGGAAACCGACGATCGATATTCTGGGGAGGAATACTGATGGCTATCGGACAATTTTTTATGTTCCTAAGTGCCACCTACTACCAAGAACCCTCCATTTCGAAATACCTGATGTTCCTTGGATTAGGAACTTTAATTTTGGGTAATGGATTTTTCAAACCGAACATTTCGACTATGGTTGGTAGCCTTTACAAGCCACAAGATTCGCGAAAAGATTCTGCTTACACCATTTTTTATATGGGAATAAATATTGGAGCGGGCTTGGCACCATTGTGGTGTGGCTTTGTTGGCGACACGGGCAATCCGGCCGATTTTAAATGGGGTTTTCTTTCGGCTGGAGTTGGCATGTTACTTAGTGTAATTATATTTGAATTGCTCAAAAATAAATATTTGGTGAGCCCCGAAGGAGAACAGTTGGGAATGAGACCTACACCAAAAAGTTTGAAACACACCGAAGATACAAACAAGAACTTGACACCTACCACACCACAATCAAAAATAAGATTGTATGCTTCGCTTGTTGGCTTTGTGGCATTAATAATGGCTTTTTCGATTAATTTTGATGCGTTTTCGTCGAATGTTGGCTATTTCGAAAAAGCCGATTGGATTGGTTCTATCATTTTTGCTTTGAGTATTATAATGCCGGTTTTTATTGTTACGGACAATTCGCTTACAAAAATTGAAAAGTCGCGCATTTTTGTAATTTACATTATAGCCTTTTTTGTCATTTTCTTTTGGGCGGCTTTCGAACAAGCTGGTGCATCGCTTACTTTCTTTGCCGACGAGCAAACGGATAGAAGTATTTTTGGTTGGGAAATGCCTGCCTCTGCTTTTCAGTCGTTCAATGCTATATTTATAGTTATACTCGCTCCTATATTTGCTTTGCTTTGGCAGTTTTTGGGTAAAAAAGGCATTGAGCCAAGTTCGCCGCTCAAACAAGCAATGGGTTTATTTTTTCTTTCTATTGGTTACTTAGTAATAGCAATGGGCGTTCACGGCGTAGACCCGAATGTGAAAGTAAGCATTTTGTGGATTACAAGTCTTTACCTATTACACACTATGGGTGAGCTTTGCCTATCGCCTATCGGGTTGTCGATGGTAAATAAATTAGCGCCGGTGCGCTTTGCTTCGCTATTGATGGGTGTGTGGTTTCTGAGTAATGCCGCAGCCAACAAATTTGCAGGCACCCTGAGTGGTTTGTACCCCGAAGGTGGTAAAGCAAAGTCGTTTATTGGTTTCGAAATTGCCAGCCTCTATGATTTCTTTATGCTTTTCGTATTTATGTCGGGTATTGCAGCTGTCATTTTATTTTTCCTTTCAAAAAAATTAAAAACATTAATGCAAGGTGTTGAATAAAGCTTTTTTATGCAGGTGAGCCATCTCGTGTGTAAATGAAGTCGGCAGACTAAGGTAGGTGTTCAAAATCATGGCAATGATAAAGAACAGGATAAACCATGGAATAGTAATGAAGCTGACATTTCACTTTCGTTGGCTTTGGCAATTGGGTCTACGGCTGCTATGGCGCTTCCACCACAAATTGCAGTTCCTGATGCAATTAAATAAGATGGAACTTTTGATATTCCCAACCATTTTCCTATGAGTAATCCAAAAATCATTACACTTATTACCGAAAATAAGGTGAAAAATATGTCATCGGAACCTGCTTTCAAAGCATCCTGCAAGTTCATTCCAAATCCCAATCCCACCACCGATATTTGAAGTAAGTATTTAGAAACCTTCTTGTTAAATACAGGAAAAGGAGTTCCTTCTGTCATAGCAAAAACTAATCCCAGAAACAAAGCCAGTGGGGCATTTACAAAAGGTGTAAGGCAAATACATGCCAAAACCAGATAAATAACTGCACTAAACTGTTTTAGTTTAAGCTTCATCGAAAAGCTTTTACATATCATAGAATTATTTCATATTTGCTTCGATAGCTTTCAACAAAAAACCGGGTGGCACACAAGGCTTCCAATCGTTTAATCCTACGAATGCAATTTCGGTTTCGGATTCGTTAATAAGCTCATTTTGTTCGTTGTATAGATGATAGGTAAACCAAATACGAACGCCTTTTATCGCTTTTATGGTTGTTCGTACAGTGAGCAATTCGTCGTAATGCGTGGTTTTGATAAATTTAAAATTCATACGAATTACCGGACACATTACTAATTGGCATGATGCATAGTTCCCATTTTGTCGGTATCGGGATAGGAAACCCGGAATTGATAATCGTGTGTAATCATTTCTTTTAATTTACTATTTCTCTCTTGCCCAAGGCCAAACTACAATTCCACCTTCGAGTACTTTTACATTAGTGTAGCCATTTGCCTGAAGTATAAGCGCTGCTTCGTAGCCGCGTAGCGAAATTTTACACCAGGTAATAATTTCGGTATTTTTGTCGGCAGGAAGTTCGTCGATACGTTTACGCAATTGTCCCAGCGGAATCAGTTTTTCGCCAATACCAATGCGCATTTGTTCGTATTCGTCAGGGTTACGCACATCCAACAACAGCATCGAATCGTTGGTTTTTACTTTTTCTTTGAGTTGTTCCGCCGAAATTCCTTTGAAAAATCCTTTGAGTTTGTTTTGCATAATATGCGCTGTAGCAATGCTATG
>JAIFKX010000104.1 GCA_020049335.1 Paludibacter sp.
TTTTAACATTACCATAATCTGCTGTAACACTATATTTTAATGACCCAATTGACGGATTAAAATCATTTTCGGTAACATTGGCAACCTGAAGGACATTATTCACCCGCACTTTGGCACTGTCAGAGTCGAGCAGATAAGCTGGTTTAAACTTGAAATTAGTAATTGCATCGGGCAAGGAAATTAGAATAGAATCGTTTGAGAAAACCCCAGCCACATATTGACTGGCAACTCCTAGTTCGGGTACTGTTACAATAAATTGTTTGATAGAATTACGCATATCAATCACATTTACATCGTAAGTAACCAATTCGCGAATCACCTCCGCACCTAATTTAGCTGAGCTTGTGGATACGAGTGTAACAGTATATTTACCATCATTATTGTATGTAATTCCGAGCGAATCTGCTCTATCAAAGTCAACACCTTTTGCACCCACTTCGCCATACACTGCGCCCGGTTTACCATCGTAAAGCGATACAAACTCGGCAGTACCTTTACGAACAATATAAATTGGAGTGCCGGCAAGTGCATTCACTTGACCATCACGGATATAGGAGAATTGAAATTCGGGTTTCACATCAATTACGCTTTCTTCGGAACATGAAACAAGACCGAAAGCAAGAATTGTGAACAGAAATAAAATTGTTTTATAAATGATTTTCATAAACTATCGTATTTAAAATATTAAAATAAATTACCAACCCGGATTTTGTTTTAGCGAACCTTTATTAGCATCAATTTCAGCTTGAGGAATAGGAAAATAAAGATTTTTCGGTTTGCTGAATTGACCTCCAAACATTTTAACTACGTCATTCGGAAATCGGGTATCAAAAGTCCAACGAATAATATCATTGTAATGATGCCCTTCGGTAGCAAGCTCTACAGCACGTTCGTGAACAATGGCAGCAGGAGTTAAGGTTGCTATGGCTGGCATTCCAGCTCTGTCTCTTACCAAATTTAGTGCAGTTAATCCACTTCCATCCGCATCTGCATCTTTGAGGAATGACGTTTCGGCATACATCAATAACACATCGGCATATCTGATAACTCTAATATTTATAGGCGAAGTGTTTGGCGATTTGTCAACCCATTGTGGATAATAATATTTTTTCATACCAAAAGCTTTGGTTGGAAGTACAGACGCTCCTGTGTATAAATTAAAATTAGAAACGGTCATTTTAGAGTGAAGTGCACTTTGAAATGGTTTGTTTTGTCGCGACGATGCTCTCCAATCCAAGGTATCGCCATCTAAATAACAAGTAGCGTGTGCTCTTGGATCTCTGTCGTAACCAGCTGGAGCTCCCGCAGTTTCAAACTCAAACCACAGCGAAGGGTCAATTTCGTGATTTTTATAACCAAGAGGCGAAAAGTATGCTGATAAAAGGTGACCACCCCATTGCCATCCGGGCAACCAGCCAGTTGCTGCTCTGTTATCGTCGTTAAATTGAACTTCCCAAACCGATTCTTTGTTGTTTTCGGCTTTATAGGTATTGTTACCAACAGGAATATCAATATATGAATAATTTGAAAGTAATGCAGCTTGATAATTGGCTTTATCTTTTGTTACAGGTGTAATCAACTTATAATTACCATCATCCATTACTGTTTTTAAGGCAGCTTTGGCTTTTGTTAAATTTGCGGTAGCTTCGGCAGTTGAGCCTTTGCCAAATCGAAGATAATAATGATAATGTTTAAATAGCAATGCTTTCCCTAATTGAGCTCCGGCAGCACCTTTAGTTATTCTACCTGTTTCGGACGAAGGCCATGAAGCAGGTAAATTGGCGGCAGCAAAAGTCAAATCTTCTTCCAATTTCGTCCAAAATTGTTCCGGCGTACCATTCACTAACCCAATTCTGGAGTCAACTGGCACATTGGTCTCATCGTAATAGATAGGCGCATTAAACCATGTTACCAAATAGAAATAATACATTCCTCTTAATGCCCGCACTTGAGCTTCAGCTTGAACGTAATCAATCGGTTTTACCAATTCCTTCACTTTACTCATATTAGCAAGTATATCCGAAGTCCGGAACAGACCTTCGTAAATATGCGACCAAGTATCCTGAAAATCAGCACTATTCATAACCAATTGGTCTTTGCCGCCTTTTGGGTTTTCGAACCAAATATAAGGGTCTAAAGTGTTTATTGTCATAAAATAGCCTAAGCCAAACATACCATAATGAGCCAGTGGAGTATAGGCAGCATTAACAGCCAATGTCAAATCGTTTTCCGATTTAAAGAATGAATTTGAATCTAAGTTATTTCGGCTTTCAGTGTCCAGAAATGCATCCGAACAAGCAGTGAAAACTAAAATGGAAATAAATATAAATAGCAACTTTTTCATGATTATATTTCTTTTCGTGATATTAATTAAAATCCTATTTGCAAACCACCAGTAAATGAGCGTGGTATAGTATAATCGCCATAATCAGTACCAGACGATAATGGGTTTCCTGATATAAATCCTTCAGGGTCTCTTCCTTTATATGCTGTAAAGCAATATACATTTGAAGCATTCGCATAAACCCTCACACTGCCCAGTCCTAACTTAGTACACAATTTTTTCGACAAGGTATATCCAAACTGAATGTCTTTAATTCGTAGAAATGAACCATCTTCCACCCAAAATGATGATAATTGGTCGTTTGCATTCTTATTGGCAAGATCTACTCTTACGTGTGTTGTCGAGGCGTTTGCTTCTGTCCAATAATTTTGGGCAAAATCATTTAGTTTATTATGGTCCATGTCCTGACTATTCATAGTGGACATATTTGCACGTTGTTGGTTGAAAATTTGGAAATCAGTCACCCCAAACAAGAACATATTAAAATCAAAACCTTTATAGGCACAATCAAATCCTACAGTATAGGTAAAACTTGGAATTGTTTTTCCAATAATTGTTTTATCCAATGCATCCACATTGCCATTTCCTGTTAGGTCTTTGTATCTTATATCTCCAGGTTGAGGTGTATTAGTTAAGTAAGTGGCATACTTGTAACCTGTATATAAGCCTGTTACCGGATCCTTTCCACCAGTAAAATCCGTAGTCTGAATAATACCATCTGCAACATAACCATATATTGCACCAATGGAATGACGCACTTTTGTAGTATTGAAAAATGGTGCCGTTCTTACATCCAAATTGCCAGGCAAATAAAGCACTTCATTTTTAATAGTTGTAAAATTTGTATTTACGCCATAAGAGAAATCACCAATTTGGTCTTTCCATTGCAATGAAATTTCAACACCTCGGTTCTGTATATTTCCAGAGTTGAAATAAGGTGCTGCATCTACTCGTCCAAAAGCTGAAGAAGGAGTTTGTGCAATCAATAAATCGTTGTTGTTTTTGATATAGTATTCGGCACTACCCTGAATTTTACTGTTGAAAAAACTAAAATCTAGCCCGAAGTTATACATTTCGGCTGTTTCCCATTTGATAGTAGAAGAGCCCATTCCATAAAATACGTATTGAGCACGTGCTATGTGTTGGTCATCGCCAAATACGGGTGAAAAGTTGGTGGCATCCGTTATTTTATTCAAGTAATTTAGACTGGTAACAAATCCATCACCTAAGTCGCTTCCCATGTTCGAATTTCCTGTTTGACCCCAACCTAAACGAAGTTTCAACGCATCGAGTTGTTTTACATCTTGAAAGAAATCTTCATTGATTTTCCAAGCGAAAGAAGCAGCCGAAAAAGTGCCTCTTTTATTGCCGGGTGCAAACGAATAAATACCATCAGAACGAACTGAACCGGTAAAGAAGTATTTGCCTTTGAAGTCGTACATTACCCTTGCTAAATAGGACAACATTCGAGTGTCTGCAGTTCTTCCTGAAACGCTTTTCGACACTGTTCCTCCATTTGTAAGCGTATTAAGTTGTTCAAAATCAAAACCATTGACAGTTCCACCAATGTCATTAAACATGCCAGCTCGCACTTGATAAACACCAGTAGCAAGCACATTGTGAACGTCGTTAAATTTCTTTTTAAAGGTAAGTTGTTGTTCCAAATTAAGGTTTACAATTTCCTTGTAGGTTTCAGATAAACTTGCTTGGTTCGAAGAACGGTTTCCAGCAAACTGAGGCATCCATCTTTTGGTTCTTCCGTACATAATTTCGGCCGATGGTGTTACTTTATACATTAACCAATCAGCAAAATCAATTTGCAGGTAAACACTTGCGTTCGCTCCTAAATTGTAATTTTTGTCGGAGCTCATGGATGGTGCAGCATAGGGATTTGGTTTATCGTTGCCAACAGTATTTGAATAGGTAGCTTGTCCCGTATAGCCCGTTGTGCCTAATTGTAAATTTCCGGCAGCATCTTCCCAGTAAGCCGACGAAGGCGATTCGAAACCTCCTCTATAAAAAGGATTGTTAAGCTTCATCAAAGGAGATGGATTCAAGTCCCAGATAGACGATTGTACCATAACCGGTTGTTCGCCACTTCGATAAGCCAAACTTACGTTTTCGCCAATTTTAATATATTTATTGAGTTTAAAATCGGAATTGGCACGAATTGAATAGCGGTCGGCATTGCTATTTATCACATTGCCGTCATCCTTCATATATCCAAACGAAACACTGAAATTGCTATTTTCACCACCACCTGCAATCGATAGATTGTGGTTTTGATTTAAACCGTCTTTAAACATCATGTCTTGCCAGTTGGTACCTTGTTCCCAGCCAGTTCCATAATATTTTTGACGAAATTCCGGCGAAAATGCATAAGCCGGATTTGTAACTGTTTCGTTCTTACTATTTATGTATGTTTTACCCAACCCATAGCTACTATATTTGGTAGATGTATAAAAGTCAGCATACTGTTGCGCATTCATTACATCGTATTGCTTTGGTGCCAAATTTACACCTACAAAACTATTTAAGTTTACTTGTACCTTGCCCGATTTACCGCGTTTGGTAGTTACAATGATTACACCATTTGAGCCATTGGCACCATAAATAGCAGCCGCCGAAGCATCTTTCAATACTTGTAAACTTTCGATATCACTTGGCTGAAGACTTTCAATATTAGAAACTTGTACGCCATCTAAAATATAAATTGGGTCAGCACCATTATTGATAGAACCTACACCACGTACACGAATGGTAGCGCCACCGCCAGGTTTTCCACTTTGTGTAACTACTACGCCTGGGGCTTTCCCCTGAAGTGCTTGAGCAGCACTCGCCGAAGGATTTTTGGTGAGGTCTTTAGCCGAAACAACGGCAACCGAACCTGTTAAATCCGATTTTTTAACTACGCCATAACCAATGGCAACCACTTCGGTAAGTTGCACCGAGCTTGGTTTCAAGGTAACATTAATAATGGTTTTATCACCAACCACAACTTCTTGTTTTTCTAATCCTATATACGAAAACACTAAAATGTCGTTTGGAGAAACCGTAATGGTGAATTTACCATTAATATCAGTAATTGTTCCGGTTGTACCTCCTTTTACAGCTACTGTACCACCAATCAATGCTTCATTGATACTTCCATCCATAACAATTCCTGTTATCGATTTTTGGGCAAATAATTGGGGTACAAAGAAAAGGGTAATGCAAAGAATGAAAATCCTTGAAAAATTATGAAAATGATTATTCATAGTGACTTTTATTTATATGTTATAAAATTTTCTGTAAAAGCTCGCAAGTTGTTTTATTAAACGAGATATAAGCCTAAGAAAAAAAATGATTTATAAAGTTAACCGCTTTAAAATTGAATGTTTTCTATTGTCAGAAATTGCAGAGTTTCAACATTGCAAAAATAAAGCATTGAACCCTCGCATTGTTGTATATTCTTATCCTAACAATATACTTTTTCATCAAAGCTAAAATTTCCAACTTCGACTGTCGATGACGGCTAATTACTTGATTACTATCGCAGAACCGCTTTGAACAGTACGTTCTTTTGTAAATGCTATCAAATATTTTCCATCAACCACGAGCACTTTTGCATCTGATATATGACTATTATCTACATAAACCCTTGGTTTTTTATTCGAAATACCCGAATTTGCAAATTCAAGCTTCGAAAATGTCATACTACCTGATTTCACATCGATGCGAATTGAGTTTATTTCTTTTTTGTAAATGGCAGTTCCTGAGGGTGTTGTAAAAAACATATTGTATGTTGATTGCTTCAATTTTGGATTAAATCTGTAAAAACCTCTGTTGACAGAATAACCCAAAAAGGCATTTAGAATAGACCACGCTGACATGGGGCGATAATAATGGCCTCCAAACTCTTGATGGTCAAAATACAAACCTGCTTTGCGATAGCGGTCGTCCACGCCTTTTATCACTTTAAGTCCTTCATCAAGCATTCCTTCGTAAATTAGAAACGAAGCAAAAGCAAGTTCCACGCCCGTCCAAGGCGTGTTGGCTTGGTCTACCCAAAGCTCAGAAGTATGAATAGGAAACAAATCGGGATGCGCAGGCCATGAGCAGTTACGCAAAAATGAATTGCTCATAAAAGAGCGATCCATAATGGATTGAAGTGATTTCTGAACATGTTTTTTATCAAATATATATCCCATACCAGCATTGTGCGATACCCATTGACCAATTAATTGGTCGGTTAGGCAGCCATCGTCAACACCCTTTTTGCCTAAATAATCGTTACTCAAATTATAATACGACCCATTCCAAAGTTTTTGCTCCATAAGTTTTGAGCCTTTTGCGGCAATTTCCTTGTACTGCTTTTGGAGTTTTGGCTCGCCCATTTCGGCTGCCACTTCGGCCGCCATGGTGAGTGCATTTATCCATTGACTTTGAATATAGGAGGCCAATCCGTACATCGGGAAATTATCGTAACTACACATAATACCATTCATATCAGGCATTTGGTCGCCATCCTTATCACGTTTGGTAAGTATATAATTGATGCCCAATTTAACCGTGGGCCACATTTCCTGAATATATTTTTTATCGTTTGTCCATAAAAAATCGCGCAATACCATTTGAATATAATTTGGAACTAAATCCACACGGTCGTACACACCCCAAGTGCCATTCTGGTTAAAATCCATGTCGTAGCCCAATCCGTGATTTATTTCACCGTCTTTGGTTTGCAGTTTGGCATGTGAGCGCATACTGGCTTTTTGAAGCTCGGGAAACAATCCAATAATCATGGGCGAACCATACAGCGAAACATCCGAAGTAACATTAGGTCCCCACGATTGCGCGGCTGTTAAACCTTCGCGAATTCCAAAATCGCCCGCTTTGGTAAGCGTTGAAGATGAAATAAATGTATTGAGTTGCGAGTTCACTTGGTCTAATACAAATTGTTCAATATCAGAAGTATACATATCGTTTACAAACTGATGACTGCGGGCTGATAAATCAGCGGCTTGTGTTGCAAAATAAGCAGAAATGGAAATTATATCAGTAAAGTGATTTTGATAAAACAAACCCTTATTTTTTGTTTGCTTAGTTCCAATTTTTTTACGAACATCTGTATTTTGGGTTGCTTCTTTGGAATTATGATTTTCGACACCACCATAATT
>JAIFKX010000187.1 GCA_020049335.1 Paludibacter sp.
TTGACTCGCACGAATCGGTTCGACCAACAGGATTACATCACACCTACCCCAACTGGATGGCGTGTGAGGCAGCTCGCGGAAACGAATTTAACGCTTGGAGTGCCGGAAATCCACCCGAACACGAAACTATTTTGCCATTTACACGACTTATGGGTGGCCCAATGGATTATACACCAGGGATTTTTGAAATAAAAATGAGCTATTACGACCCCAAAAACACTAATCAAATTCACACTACATTAGCTAAACAGCTGGCATTGTATGTAACCATGTATAGTCCGCTACAAATGGCTGCCGACCTGCCCGAAAATTACGCAAAGCGCTTGGATGCATTTCAATTTATTAAAGACGTAGCTGTGGATTGGGACGATACTCGTTACCTCGAAGCTGAACCGGGCGATTTTATGACTGTTGCACGTAAAGCAAAAAATTCTGATAGTTGGTTTATTGGTGCCATAACTGATGAGAACGCACGTACAACAACTATTCCGTTGGATTATTTAGATGATAAAACAACATACATTGCCACAATTTATGCCGATGCATCTACAGCACATTGGCAAACCAGCCCCATGGTATATAACATAAATCGTGTTGTTGTAACAAATAAAACAGTAATTAAGCAAAAACAGGCTGCGGGTGGTGGTTTAGCAATTAGTTTGAAAAAAGCTACAAAAGCTGAAACAAAAGGGCTAAAAAAATATTAGCCCTTTAGAAATCAACGATTCTACATTATTTTATATTACTCAAATCGTAAGGAGTTTCCTGATATACAAAGTAGTTAAGCCAATTGGTGAACAACAAATTGGCATGACTTCGCCAGCGTACAATTGGTTCATTTTCAGGGTTATTCTCTAAATAATAATTCTGAGGCAAACGAATATCCAATCCTTTAGCCACATCGCGCTTGTATTCGGTATCGAGTGTATTTGGCGAATACTCCGAATGTCCTGTAATGAAAAACTCCCTACCATTACGTGCCATAACCATGTATACACCCGATTCAGGCGATTCTGAAAGTAATGTGAGTTCTGGATTTTTCAGTATATCTTCGGCCTTTACTTCGGTATATCGGCTGTGTGGAACATAAAATACATCATCGAATCCTCTGAAAATCGGATTTTGAGGATTATGTGTACGATGTTCGAACACACCAAACATCTTTTCATTCATTGGATACTTAGGTATGCCATAATAATGATACAATCCTGCCTGAGCTGCCCAACAGATAAAAAGTGTTGAGGTAACATGCCTGCTTGCCCAATCGAAAATTTGAGTAATTTCATTCCAATAGTTTACTTCTTCGAAAGGTAATTGCTCTACTGGCGCTCCCGTTATAATCATTCCATCATAATTGCTCGATTTTACCTCTTCAAAAGTCTTGTAAAACGACATTAAATGTTCGATAGGCGTGTTTTTCGAAGTATGACTTTCCATGTGTAGAAAATCAAGTTCAATTTGTAATGGCGAGTTTGATAGTAACCGAATTAAGTCCGTTTCAGTTGTTATTTTTATCGGCATCAAGTTCAAGAGCAGTATTTTAAGTGGACGAATCTCTTGCGAAGAAGCTCGTTCTGAGTCCATTACGAAAATATTTTCTTTTCGCAAAACATCTACGGCTGGTAATGTAACAGGAATATTTAATGGCATAATATTTAAATTTAAAAACTAAAAATCAATTCTCAGAAATACTTTCGGTAAATTTCCCAATATTCGGAACTACCAACAAATTCAAACAAAAACTCATTTAATCTTTGTTGCAATTGTGGTGCGTTTTTAGGGATTACCCACGAACTGGATTGTTGAAAGCCAATTGGTATTGAAATATCTAAATTCGGATAAATTTCTATCATTTTTTTTGCACATCTTTCAGGACAAATTGTGTAAGTAATAATTCCATCAGCAACCATTTTCACAGCTACTTCTGCAATTGTATTCTTTAATTCTAATACATAAATTGTGTCTGCTATTTGATTCGAAAGATTATTAATCAATATTTTGTAAGGCGAATTTTTAGGTAAAAAAATTGAATCGTTGGCTAATTCATATTGTTTTTTTATAATGGAAATACTATCACCCTTACGCTGTACAAGCATTTGCCTATCTATCTGAATTGGATTGGTAAATAAAACCTTATCCTTATACTCTGTAGTTACGGGAACAAATGCAGCTACAATATCGTATTCTCCATTCAACATCTCATCCACACATTCACGTAAATCATCATTTTCTGCTATTTCGAGCTCCACACCAAGTCTTACAGCAAACGCTTTAATAAGCTCATACTGAAAACCATAGACGCTATCTTTATTGATTTTAAACCCCAACGTACTATTGTCGGTAATTACACGTAGCCTACCCGAATCAACTATTTTATCTATATCACGAGTAGACCTATCCTTAAAAACAGTATAGGCAAGACTCAAAAAAGCAACAAATGCAATCGCAATCAAAGCGGATTTTAGATACTTTTCCATACTCTTTTAATCGTAAAAATTCCAAGTTAAACCCATTTTTAAACTGGCCGGATTAATTGGATAGTAAGGCATTGAATAATAAACGCCTTTCATAAACAACTGATTAATATGGTAATATTCAACAAAAAAGCTCGTGCGTTTTAAATGAATATTTGCATAAACACTCACTAAAGGGTAGTTTCCAATTTTCATGTCCCGCTGATTATAGAATTGCCCAGTAGCCGGCATATAGGAGGGTGCATAATAACTCGTATGGTATCTAACATAAGCACCAGCCTGAATACTTAAAACATTGAACCATTTATCGATATAATATAAATTGTGATACAAAGTTAACTGAGGTAACGGTAGCACGACATCATTTAAACTTTCCTGATAAATTATTGTATTTTCCAAGCCGAAACGTCCCACTTTAAAATCCTTTTTTAATTTAAGTGATAATAACTGAATACTTCCATCGTATTGAACAGGCATTGCGAGCGTATCAAAATAAACGTGATTAGAGATGTTTTCGATAGCAGCTTCCAACGAAAGTTGCTTTGTAGGAATAGCAAAAGTGCCTCCGATATGTGTTTTAAAAAGTTTCGAGAACGAATTTTTCCATTTAAAGTGATTGGATTCGTATTGTTGTAAATAAAAATCAGGTTCCTCTGTAGATGAAAAAGCAGTAGCTTTTAGCGCAATAGTATCTTTCCAAAGTCTGAATTTCGTTCCAATTACCCCCGACAACAAAACATCGCCTGCTCTATAACCAATTAATCCAACTTCACCCGAAATACGATAAGTCAATTTTTGTCCTAATTCTTTCGATAGTACTCCACCAATTTTAATATTTGTAAATAGGCTATCGTTTAACAAACTATCTTTCTCATATACATATCGTTCTATATCATTATGAATAAAGGCTGTTAAACCAAAACGCATCCATTTATTAAACTCTTCGGCCAAATTAACAGCAAATCGATTGCTTACTCGCTGCAAAGCCGCAGTATCATTCGTTTGCGTATAATATGTGTTATTGTAAAATGAATTTTCGGGCGAGTTTTCAAAATAACGTTTCTGAAAATTATCTATTTGCAAAGTATGTATAAACCGTGTTACCGGAACGAACTCTGTTACAACACTATCCTTTACCTTTTTCACCTCACGTTCGAACCCTAAACTATACTGCTGATTAAAATGGAGTTGAAACTGCTTAAACGACGATTGTGCAGCCACACCAATCCGTATTGGGATATTCTCAGGCGTTTCGTATCCGTAAGGAGGATTCAAAATATAGGATACATCTGTTATTCCGCCATTTTCTAAATTACTTAAGCTGTTAGAACTAATTACTCCACTTGCACTATATCTTTTGCCCGAATACGATCCAAACAATGACCCTGCAAATCGTTTCACACTTTGATTTTTATATTCGCCACGAGCATAAATATAATCAATCAACGCTCCAAAGTTCAAATTTTTAGTTGCATTAGCAGTAAACAAAAATCCAACATCATCAGATTCTCGGTAATTAGTTCCTCCTGTGGTATATTTTAAAGTACTAAAGGGAGTTTTAGTATTATAAAATCGATTAGAACTAATTGTTTGTAGATAGGGATAATAAGGTTCTGCAAAAAGAAATCCTGAACTAATTGGTCTATCAGAAAACACTTTAGATTGAATGGGTGAGCCTAAATTTCCATTAAACGAATTAGCAATACTAAAATTATCTATATAATTCTTATTTTGAAAGTTAAGATGAGTAGTATCATTTGCAACTGTATCTACCGTTCCAAACAGATCCACAACTTTCCAGTTTTTCAGAAATTGATTCACAATGGTATCCTGAGCATCTAATAAATTAGAAACCAACAATAAAACCAATATGAAAGTTAGATTACGCATTAAAATGAGTTTGTTCAAATAATTATTAAAAATTTTAAGCCTACAAAGATACAAAAATCGTCGGTTTGTAAATCAATACATTACGTTATAAAAACAAAAACGAACAAAAAACGCCTCGGTTTTTACCGAAGCGTTCTATAAATTATATTGTATCTAAATTCTAAAACTAATTTAAAACAAATATAGTTAGAATTAATTAACTAGTTTCTTTCCCATAGGTAAAACAGTTCTTCCAGCCAAATCATTAATAATAATGCCTGCCATCATATACCACGCTGCAAAAGCACAAATTATCAATTCGACAGCTGCTATTGGTTTCAAAAATTCAAAACCAAAATGTTCCAAATCCAACAAAATAAATCCGAGTAATAATGTGCCAAAAGTAAATACCATAGCAGTATGAACGCGGAACGAAGCCACAAACATAATGGCAGTATAAAGCGTCCAACCAATTAAATAATAACCAACATCAGTACCTGTTGAAGGATATATTTCGAAATGGTTGCACAACTTAATAATGGCTAAACCAATCCAAAATGCTCCGTACGATACAAAAGCACTGTAACCAAAATTATTACCCATTTTTTGTTCCTGAAAGCCGGCAATTAATTGTGCCAAACCACCAAAAATAATGCCCATTCCGAGCACTGGTCCCCAACCAATAAGACCAAGATTGTGTAACTGAAGTAAGAAAGTGGTCATACCAAAACCTGCAAGACCGACAACTGCGGGATTTCCTTGTTTCATTTTTTAACTTTTAATTTATTTTTTGATTTCGAGCACAAAAGTAGTTAAAAAATAGCAGATTTACAACACTTTGCGCATAAAAAACAGTGTATTAGTAGAAGCATGGAGTTGTAAAAAAATAGCTTTCAATTTAGAATTCTAAATACCAAACTGTTTGAACAACCCGCTCTCCCCCTTTTAAAAGTTGGCGGCTATCGGATTTTATCCCGATTTATATCGGGACTCCCTCCGTCCAGCGACGGAAGTACCATCGACGTGGTATGAAAAAAATCGCTTGGTTTTCGGCACATTACTACTAACTAAGCGTTTTTATAAAAATATTCATTCTACCAAAATAGGGTAGAAATTGGAGGCAGGTCGGTTCACGGTTTCCGACCATCCATCGGAGGCTTTGAGCTATGGGACGAAGACCACCCGGAACCCTATATTGTTGTTGTTGTTGTTCGGGTTGTTGTTATTGCGATTGGCAGTGCGGCAATTCTGAGCGTTGTTGTTCCAACTGCCACCACGAATCACGCGGTTCGAGCCTTTCAACCTGCTTCCATTTTACGCAACACTTGTCGCCGTAGTTTTACAGCGTTGGCGTGTCGGGTAAATGCTATTAATGGCAAAACATGCCGTGCATATTGGGTTTGTGACCATACTGAATTTTCTAAATTTGATTGGTACAAGTTCATTTTATGTATAAAGCGTTTTTTACTGCTTTTATTCAATCGGATAGTATCTTTGAATAATACATAGCCTAAAAACGGCAAGCCTTTTTCGATACTATTGATACAATATGGTTTTAAGTTCATTTTCAATTGAGTAGTAATGAAATTATTAATTTGCTTCACACTATTTAGTAAAGATGCTTTGTCGTTGCTCCAAAAAACCATATCGTCCATATACCTTACATACGCTTTTACCTGAAGGATTTCTTTTATAAAATGGTCGGCAAAGCCCAAATAAAAGTTGGCAAAATATTGACTGGTCAAATTACCGATTGGCAAACCTTTATCTGGGGCAGTTTGATAACTTTTAATAATTTTAAGAAACAAAATGAGCAATTCCTTATCTTTAAACTTGGTGTTAAGTTGAGTGTAAAGCACCTTATGATCGATGCTATCGAAATACTTACGCACATCCAATTTGCAGAACCATTGATATTTGTGCGAATAAACCATGGCTCGTTCCAATGCTGCATATTGACCTTTACCTAATCGGGTTGCATAACTATCAAAAATCTGAAATCGCTCGAATACCGGATGACAAACATTCATGATGGCATGGTGGAGCACACGTTGACCGAAAGGAGCTGCACATATTACACGTTCTTTGGGGTCGTATATGGTAAAATAATGGTAATTGCCAACTTCAACACTTCCATTTAATAAGTCGTTTCGCAACGACAGTAAATTTGCATCTACCTTTTTTTGATATTCAATTACTTCCGGTTTATCATCTTTTGCTTTGCGCGATTTCCAGTACGCGAGACGCAGATTGTCCGGGTCGGCAATTTTTTCAATCAAAAAACCGATACGTTTACCCATAAATTAATTGTTATATGTAGTGATAGTCTCACTTTGAGTGAGGCTATCACTTACAAAGAAGACGGGACATGCCCCGTCTCTACTTTCAACATATCCATCACTTGTTTTCCATATTTCTCCACTTTTTTTTCGCCTATGCCTTTTACTGTCATCAACTGAGACGATGCATGCATCGTCTCTACGGGTAATCGGGCAATGCCTGCCAATTCCTCATCGGTAAATACAGCGTAAGCAGGTACTGCATCGGCTGTGGCTATTTTCTTGCGTATTTCGCGCAGCCGTGAGAATACTGCAAATTCGGCTTCACTCAACACCAACTTGTAATCCACTTTTTCTTTGGTGGCAGGCTGAAAACTATTTACCGTAGGCAAATACCGCACGCAGAAGCTCCACATACCGCTTTTCTCGTTCTGAAAAAATTTCTGTTCCACTTCCAACACTTTATGACCGGCTAAAAAACGATTCATTTCGGCTAATCCTTCGCCGCTATCGTTAAGAGGAATATTAAAAATCTGTATCTGCATATCTAAATAAAATATTTCCTTATTAACACCTAACAGGTTTTAAAAACCTGTTAGGTGTGACAATAAAAAAACCTAAAAACCATAACCTGAAATTTTTAAGCAATTACTTTTACTACGTTTCGCTATTCCGTTTCGCTCCGCTACACTGCATTGCTTCACTTCGTTAAAGTAATTGCATTTTAGCTCAAAGCCTTCAACCATGAACTATGGGACGAAGACCACCCGGAACCCTAAAGTGTCGCTGTAGCCGTACGGGTAGTCGTCAGAGCGAAGGCAGCGCGGCAATACTGAGCGCTG
>JAIFKX010000069.1 GCA_020049335.1 Paludibacter sp.
TTCATATAAATATCCCATGCAATTCTATCAACAACTCCTGTTGCAAAATAGGATTGACGCAAAGATATAAATAAGTTACGAATAGTTTCGACCGAAGTGCCCAAAAGTTCACTTATAGTTTTGCTGGTACCATCGTCGAAAGTAATTTTAAGTTCGCGTTTGTGAGCTGTTACACTTACATCAGTGCCATCCACAGTTGCAATATCCACCACTTCTACTTTTGCAGTTGTTTGCAAAACACCAGCTACATATACTTTAGCGCTATCCAAACTGCTTGGTCCCATCTGACGAATAATTTTAACATCACCAATAGTCATTGAGTATTCACGTTCGCGATGACGTTTATCGGCTGTTGTTTTAATGGCAGTAAAACTTTCTTCGTAAATCACTTTTGCACCTTCGTAAATTGCATACACCGAAACGGCTGTATCGCCCGTAGTATAGCTGCTTTTGGTGGTAAAACCATTTGTAAATGCAAACTCCGAAGCAAATTTATAACCAGCTTCCTTGCTGCTCGACGATTGAATGCTTAGTGCACCGGCATCTACGGTTTTTACGTTTATAGTCGAAGCCATATCGTAAGTCCAACCCAACACGCGATTAAATTTGTAATCGTATTTGTTCAGCGAAAACACATAATTGTTGGTAAGCAATGTATCAGCCGGATTGTACACAAAAAGCGAATTCGGTTTTTTGATTTTTTCTTCGGGCAAACGAATAATCATAAGTGAAGCATTTTCGGCCGTTTTACTAAAGAAATTAGTAATCGGTTGTTTCCACTTTTTGTAGGTATTTGCTTTGTTAAACTCGTATTCGCCAACAATATCTGCTAGCAAAATTGTGTTGTAAGTAGAGTCAATAACCGGTGAATACACTTTTGACAAACCCGGAGTAGTAACTGCCGGAGTAGCCAATACCTGATAGCCCTCCGAAGAGGTAATTTTCTGTAGAGCAACACTCAAAGTTTGCGAGCTCTTATCCAAACTCGATTGTAACGAACCATCCGACATTTCGGAAGTACAACTCCAGCTAAGCAATGCCATAGCGGAGATTAAAAGAAAAATTTTGTTTGTTTTCATTTTTTTGATTTTGTTACTTTGATTAAACATTTAAATTTTAAAGCATTGCAAATGTATTGTTCAATATCTTAAAACAAAAATAGTATCAGTGAAAACCCGCTTTTTATAAGTGAAAAATCAGAAGCTACATCACCCAATACTTTTTAAGTGTAAATATTATGTATTTACTAAACGTATTTCGCAAAAATAAATTACTTTTGCACCGCCGTTAACGAGATATTTTTCAGGCTAATACTTCAAAAAATCATATTATTACTCTTTGCGCATTTGAAACTCAACAATCGTGATATATAACTGATTTAGATACAATACTCCAATGACAAAAGAATTTAATTACAAACTTGTACTACGGGTTATGGGCAGTTTAGCACTTGTCGAAAGTGTTTTGCTGTTGGCTACCTGTATCATTCCACTCATTTATGGCGAGAATGATGCCCATTATTTTCTGACTGCATCACTCATTAGCCTTGCTTTTTCGGGCACTGCCTTATTTATTGGCAAAAATCCACCCACGAACATTGGTAAACGCGAAGGTTCGGTTATTGTTACATTCACTTGGATAATATTCACACTCATAGGACTTTTACCATTTTGGATGAGTGGAAGCATCCCTTTGTTTGCGGATGCATTTTTCGAAACAATATCGGGTTTTACTACTACAGGAGCATCTATATTAAATAATATCGAGGAATTGTCTCACGGTATGTTGTTTTGGCGTAGTTTAACACATTGGGTTGGCGGACTGGGAATTATCGTCATTTCGCTGGCAATTTTACCTGTTTTCAGCACGAGTGGAACGCAATTATTCGGGTCAGAAACAACAGGACCAACAAAAGATAAAATTCATCCAAAAATTAATGAAACAGCAAAACGCTTATTTTTAATTTATATAATTCTTACTGTATCCGAAACGATTTTATTACTTTTTGGTGGCATGAATTTGTTCGACGCCGTAAATCATTCGTTTGCGACTGTTGCTACTGGTGGATTTTCGACAAAACAAGCAAGCGTGGGATACTGGGATTCTGCTTATATTCAGTACGTTATTTCCATTTTCATGATTTTATCGGGAATAAATTTCAGTTTGTATTATTTTGGATTTAAAAATAAATTTGAAAAAGTTAGAGAAAACGAAGAACTTCGTTATTATATTATTGTACTTTTCTTTTTCATAACTGTTGTTGCTTTATCATTGGTCGATTTTACAAAATCATTTAATTTTACAGTAGTTGAAAAAGCATGGCGCGATTCTATGTTTACTGTTTCATCGCTCATGACCACTACCGGATTTGTAACAGCTGATTATATGTACTGGAAACCATTGACTTGGGTCATATTAATAATTGTAATGCTTACAGGCGCATCGGCAGGATCCACCAGTGGCGGTATAAAAATGATACGTGTAGTCATTTCCGGAAAAGCATGTTACTACGAATTTAAACGACTGATTCATCCAAATGCCATTATCCCAATTCGATACAACGGACATACTGTGCGCGAAGATATTCTGACACGTGTGTTAGCATTTACATTACTCTATTTGGTAATTGCCGGGTTTGGTATTTTGGTTTTGGCTATTTCGGGCATGGGATTTATGGAATCTGTAGGTGGTATGGTTACTTGTCTCGGCGGCGTAGGACCGGGATTCGGATTGGTAGGCCCTGCCGGAAATTTTGCCGACATTCCCGAATTTAGCAAATGGTTTCTGTCGCTTATGATGCTTGCCGGACGCTTGGAATTGTACACGGTATTTTTGTTGTTTACACCGGCATTCTGGAAAAGATAAATAAATGTAATCGAAAAATAAGGTTTGAAACCGTGGGATTTATCCTGCGGTTTTTTTATTTATAAAATCTTTATAAACTCACCACTTTTCCTAATAAAACCCTTATACCTTACATTGTATTTTTGCATCGGATAAATAACAACAAAATTGGGTATTTTGAAAACACCAAAATGAGAGAAGTTGATATTATTCTCCAATATTACAATTTTAAACAACAACAGAAAATGAAAACAAAACTTTTAATGGTAGCAACAACCGAAATGAGTACCTCAACAGGATATATCATTGGTGCAATTATAGCATTGGCTATACTTGGTTATTTGATTTATACTTTAATTAAACCTGAGAAATTCTAATTTTCAACACAAAGACACTAAGCCACCAAGGAAAATAAAATAATCTTTTTGTGTCTCTGTGTTTGATTAGTAATACTCTATTAATATTTTAAAAAGACATATTTATGTTCACAACTCATGATTTTTTACAAATTATTATTTTCCTCGGATTACTGATAGGCTTAACGCCTGTTCTGGGGAATTTTATGTACAAAGTATTTTCTGGCGAAAAGCACCTGATGTCGGCTCCATTCGGATGGCTCGAACGCCTGATATATAAACTTGTCGGCGTTGACTCAACGGAAGAAACCAATTGGAAAAGCTATGCATTTGGATTGTTGATTTTCAACCTTATCGGATTTTTGTTTGTATTTATTTTGCAATTAACACAAGCTTATTTGCCTATGAATCCGGCAAATTTACCCAATGTGTCGTGGCATTCGGCTTTCAATACTGCGGTGAGCTTTATGACCAATACGAATTGGCAAGGTTATGCAGGTGAAACAACTTTGAGTTATTTTGTGCAAATGTTGGCTCTCACTGTTCAGAATTTTGTGAGTGCTGCCACCGGAATAGCAGTTTTGCTGGCATTAATCAAAGGACTTTCGCGCAAAACTACCGATAAATTAGGTAATTTTTGGGTAGATTTAACACGTTCCATTTTGTATGTGCTTTTGCCATTATCCATCCTGTTTGCCGTATTTTTGGTAGGACAAGGAGTAGTTCAAAATTTCGATTCGTATCAAACAGCGCACACACTTCAAGGAACTGAGCAAACACTCCCAATGGGACCGGCTGCTTCGCAAATAGCTATCAAACAATTGGGTACCAATGGTGGAGGCTTCTTTAATGTCAATAGTGCACATCCGTTCGAAAACCCTACTCCGCTAAGTAATTTACTTGAAATGTTGGCCCTTTTACTGATTCCTTCCGGATTGACTTTTATGTACGGAAAAATGGTTGGTTCAAGGAAACAGGGTTGGACTATTTTCATTGTCATGTTTATACTTTTAGCAGCAGGTTTAGCCATTTCATTGTATTCCGAATACAATTCAAATCCAATTTTTGGAAATTCAGCATTGATGGAAGGTAAAGAAACACGGTTTGGAATTACCAACAGCGTACTTTGGTCTACCGCTACTTCGGCAGCTTCCAACGGTTCTGTAAATGCAATGCATGACAGTTTATCTCCTTTGAGTGGGATGATTGCAATGATTAATATTATGCTTGGTGAAATTATTTTTGGTGGAGTTGGTGCCGGAATCTATGGTATGGTCGTATTTATTATTCTCACTGTATTTATTGCCGGTTTAATGGTAGGTCGTTCACCGGAATATTTGGGTAAGAAAGTGGAAGCTTTTGAAGTAACAATGGCTATTATTGCCAACTTATCAACATCATTCGTAATTCTATTATTTACGGCATGGGCTGCAGTAAGTTCTCTTGGCTTATCCAGCCTCAACAATGCCGGACCGCATGGATTCTCCGAAATTTTATACGCATTTAGCTCGGCTGCCGGAAACAATGGTAGTGCTTTTGCCGGACTAAATGCCAATACGGTTTTTTATAATCTGTTGCTTGGATTTGGGATGCTGATTGGACGATTTGGAGTGATTATACCCATTCTTGCCATTGCAGGAAGTATGGCTAAAAAGAAAATTACACCAGTATCCACTGGAACTTTCCAAACCGACAATTGGCTGTTTGTAACCTTATTAATCGGCGTTATACTTATCGTTGGTGGATTGACCTATTTTCCTGCCTTATCTTTCGGACCAATAGTGGAGCATTTATTATTGAACAATGGAATTACATTTTAATTATTTAGCATTATGACAACAAAATCAAATATCTTTAACAAGAGCTTACTTGTTCGGGCTGCACAAGACAGCGTAAAAAAATTAAGCCCTACATTGCTTATCAAAAATCCGGTTATTTTTATAGTTGGAATTGGAGCAGTTCTAACAACAATCATTGTAATTCTCGGTATTTTTCAAGGAGCATATTCGTCTTTCAATCTTCAAATAGCTATATGGCTGTGGTTTACCGTGCTTTTTGCCAATTTTTCGGAAGCAATAGCCGAAGGACGTGGAAAAGCACAAGCCGAAAGTCTGCGTAATAACCGCACGCAAACCAAAGCACGCAAAATGGAGGGCGACAAAGAAATTGAAGTCTTTGCACCCGATTTGAAAAAAGGTGACATTGTAGTTTGCGAAGTGAATGATGTGATTCCTTCGGATGGCGAGGTGATTGAAGGAATTGCCAGCGTAGACGAGTCAGCCATTACAGGCGAATCGGCTCCGGTAATCCGCGAAAGTGGTGGCGACCGCTCGGCAGTAACAGGTGGTACAAAAGTGCTGAGTGATAGGATTCTTATTCGAATATCAGCCGAACCGGGCAACACTTTTATCGACCGAATGATTGCGTTAGTAGAAGGTGCAAAACGTCAGAAAACGCCCAACGAAATTGCCCTGACTATTCTACTTTCAGGCTTATCTATCATTTTTTTATTGGCGGTGGTTACACTTCCAGCATTTTTTGGATACAGTTTAAATGCTTCGGGCTTATCGCAGTCGCACAACTTATCTATTCCGGTATTAATTGCCCTATTAGTTTGCCTTATTCCGACTACCATTGGCGGACTGTTGAGTGCAATCGGTATAAGCGGCATGGACAGACTAATTCAACGAAACGTAATTGCAACCAGTGGTCGTGCTGTTGAAGCTGCTGGTGATGTGGATGTACTTTTGCTCGACAAAACAGGAACTATCACCTTGGGAAATCGCATGGCTACTAACTTTATTCCTGCCGAAAACGTAACAGTGGAAGAACTGGCAGATGCAGCGCAATTGTCATCTCTATCCGACGAAACGCCTGAAGGTCGTTCGATTGTGGTGTTGGCCAAAGAAAAATTCAATATTCGCGGACGCGACATTACGAATTTACACGCCACCTTTATTCCATTTACCGCACAATCGCGCATGAGTGGTGTGGATTTGAAAACGCCTCAAGAAAAAATTCATCAGATTCGAAAAGGCTCATCGGAAGCAATTCGTACTTTTATCGAAGAAAATAACGGAATTTTTCCTCCATCAGTCATGAATACCGTATCTGAATTAGCCCGTCTGGGAGCAACGCCGTTAGTAGTTGCCGAAGATAATAAAGTGCTAGGAGTTATTCACCTGAAAGACATTGTTAAAGGTGGTATCAAACAGCGTTTTGCCGAACTGCGTAAAATGGGAATTCGCACCGTGATGATTACGGGAGATAATGCGCTGACTGCTGCTGCCATTGCTGCCGAAGCCGGCGTGGACGATTTTATGGCCGAAGCCAAACCCGAAGATAAACTGCGACGCATACGCGAAGAACAGGAAAAAGGACATTTGGTGGGAATGATTGGCGACGGCACAAACGATGCTCCTGCTCTAGCGCAAGCCGATGTTGGTATTGCTATGAACTCTGGAACGCAAGCTGCCCGCGAAGCCGGTAATATGGTGGATCTGGATAGCAATCCAACCAAACTAATTGAAGTTGTGGAAGTTGGTAAACAGCTACTAATGACCCGTGGTGCACTTACCACCTTTAGTATTGCCAACGATGTGGCAAAATACTTTGCCATTATTCCAGCTATTTCCATTGCACTATATGCCGGAAGCAACGGACAAGGACCTTTATCGGCACTGAACATTATGAAACTTGGTTCGCCCGAAAGTGCTATTTTGAGTGCCATTATTTTCAATGCGCTGATAATTATTGCATTGATTCCACTGGCACTGAAAGGAGTAACTTACAAACCTATTTCAGCCAATAAAGCATTGACAAAAAACCTACTTGTATATGGCTTGGGTGGATTAGTAGCACCATTTATCGGAATTAAAATTATTGATTTATTGATAAATTTTTAAAATTATAAAAAAATGAAAACGTTAAGCATTGCATTAAAAATATTCCTTATATTTACCATTCTTACAGGTATACTTTATCCTCTTTTAGTTACGGGAATTGCACAGGTAGTTTTTCCACATCAAGCCAATGGAAGCCTGATTTTAAAAGACAATAAAATAATTGGAAGTGAGCTGATTGGGCAACAATTTGATAGCACCATTTATTTTATGTCTCGTCCTTCGGCAATTGGAAATAATCCAATCCCTTCGGGCGGTAGTAATTTGGGTTTGACAAGTGCTAAACTAATGGCTCAGGTGGCTGAACGAAAGGCTAAATTTATCACTTTCAACCAATTGGATAAAAATGCGGAAGTTCCTTCTGAAATGCTTTTTGCATCGGCAAGTGGACTCGACCCGCATATTTCGCCGGAAGCAGCAGAACTGCAAATCAATCGTATTGCAACAGTACGACATTTTAATTCTATACAAAAACAAAAATTGAAAACACTTGTTTATACTATGAGTGAAAGGCCACAATTACAGTGTTTGGGCGAAAGTAGAGTAAATGTATTATTGCTAAATATTGCTTTAGACAAAATAAAATGAGCGACTTCGAAATTGACAGACCCAATCCCGATGAACTTCTGGCAGCATTGGCCAAGGAAGAAGAAAAAAGCAAACGCGGAAAGCTGAAGATTTTCTTTGGCATGTGTGCCGGTGTAGGAAAAACTTACACCATGCTACAGGCAGCTCACATTGAAAAGAACAAGGGGAACGACATTGTGGTTGGTTATGTAGAAACACATAAACGGAAAGAGACTGAAGCGTTGGTGTACGATTTTGAGATTATTCCCCGTAAGTCTATTGAATATAAGTCCACTTTTGTTGAGGAAATGGATATCGACGCCATTATTGCCCGCAATCCTCAACTTGTTTTGGTGGATGAACTTGCCCACACCAATGCCCCCGGAAGTCGACATGCCAAACGCTATCAGGATGTTCAAGAACTGCTTGAAAATGGGATTAATGTATTTACAACCTTAAATGTACAACATTTAGAAAGTCGCACCGACACGGTAGCGCAAATCACCGGAGTAATTATCCGTGAAACCTTGCCCGATTTTATTTTCGAAAATTCGGATGATGTAGAGTTAGTTGATATTACGCCTGACGAACTTATTTTACGGCTTTCGGAGGGGAAAGTGTATACGCCCGACCGTTCGAAAGAGGCAGCAACTAATTTTTTTCGCAAAGGCAACATCACTGCTTTGCGCGAAATGTCGCTTCGAATTGTTGCTGATAGAGTTGATAAACAACTGCATGAATACATGCAAGTTAAACATATCAGAGGTCCGTGGAAATCGGGAATGCATTTTTTAGTAGCTATCGGACCAAGTCCATTTTCGGCTGGTTTACTCCGTTGGGCAAAAACGCTTGCATATTCCATGAAAGCGAATTTGCAAGCTCTTTATGTTGAAACCTCGAAACAATTATCCCCCAAAGACCATGAACAGCTTGAGCAGAACATTGAACTTGCAAAAAAATTAGGATTTAAGGTTCGAATAGTTACAAACGATGATTTAGTAAAAGCTATTGTTGATTTTGCTCAAAAAGAAAATATTACCCATATTGTAGTAGGAAAACCACGTGCTCGAAACAGATTTTCGTTATTAAAACTTGGCAATTTTGTAAATAAACTAATAAAACACAGCGGTAATATCGATGTTTATATCCTTGGCTCAGAGATAAATACCGATACACAGACAAATTATAAAGCATCTATTCCTACTTTTACTTCGAGCAAATATGAATACCTAATAGTTTCACTTGCTGTTATTCTAACCTCATTTGTCACTTTTTTTATCAAGGATGTCATTGGTTATCAAACTGTTTCGTTTATAATGCTTTTTCTGGTTTCTATTTTAGCACTGTTTTTCACTACGGGTCCGGTTTTATTGGCTGCTGCTTCGAGTGCACTTATTTGGGATTTCTTTTTTATACCGCCTTTATTCACTTTTCATATCAAAAATCCATTAGATATTTTACTGCTTATTATGTTTTTTTTGATTGCTCTATTAAATGGTATTTTAACCACTAAAATCAGACGGCAGGAAAAAAAAATAAGAATAAGAGAAGAACGCACCAATGCACTTTATCAACTTACCAAAGATTTATCATCAATTTCGGGATACGATGAAGTTACAACCATAGCTGCAAATTACATTAACGAGTATTTTAAACTTGCTTGTACAATTGTTGTAAAAGACGAATATAATCAATTGCAAATTCAATCGCAGCCTAATTCATCAATTCAATTATCTGACAATGAGTTGAGTATAGTGAATTGGGTTTTCAAAAATTCAGCCGAAGCCGGAAAATTCACCAACACCTTACCAGCCAACGATTTTACATTTTATCCACTGAAAGGCAGTAATGGAAATATTGGTGTTATTGTAGTAAATCAACCTGCAATATTTACCTTGGGCGAAGAACAATTCTGGGAAGCATGTCTGGGTCAAATTTCGGCTAAGTTTGAGCGGGAAATGCTACGGACTGCAACCAGAAAAACCTATATTATCAGCGAATCCGAAAAGTTATATAAAACACTCTTTAACTCCATTTCGCACGAGTTGCGCATACCAATTGCTACAATCATGGGTTCTTCCGAAACACTTATGTCACAGGATTTTCCGGTTGATATTCAAAAAGAATTGTATTCCGAAATAAATAAGGCATCCATTCGCCTCAACAGATTGGTGGAGAATTTACTGAATATGTCGCGATTAGAGTCGGGCAGAATAACACCACACCCCGATTGGTGCGATGTTCACGATTTAGCAAATTCAGTTTCGGAGTCATTAAATCACGAATTAGAATTGTACAAACTTCATGTACATATTCCTGAAAATATGCCCTTGGTTTATATAGACTTTGGTTTAACGGAGCAAGTATTGCACAATTTAATTCTCAATGCCACACAATATTCACCTAAAGAGAGCATCATCGAACTCATTTTTTCGCAAAATAAAGATGTTTTTACAATTCAGGTGCGCGACAATGGAATTGGACTTGCCGATACTGATTTATCGTCTGTGTTCGATAAATTTTATAGAGCTAAAAAATCGATTGCTGGTGGTACAGGATTAGGATTATCCATTGTAAAAGGTTTTGTAGAAGCTCAAAAAGGCACTGTCGCTGCTTCAAATTCCGTATCGGGAGGAGCTGAATTTATCCTGAAAATGCCAACAAAAATATCCGATGTACAAATTGAATAAAGGCAGCAATATCAGCTTTTATTCTCCATTAAACCGATAACCAATACCTGATTCAGTAATTAGGAATCGTGGTTTCGATGGATTATCTTCAATTTTTTTGCGGAGTTGTGCTACAAAAACACGCAGGTATTGTGTTTGTTCCAAATAGCCGTAGCCCCAAATTTCTTTCAGAATGTAGGTATGAGTCAACACACGACCTTCGTTTTTAGCCATTAATGCCAGCAACGAGAATTCAGTAGATGTAAGTTTAATAATTTCGTTATTTTTAGTTGCCAAATGTTTCGACAAATCAATGGTCAAATTGCCAAACTGCATACAGGCATCCTGGTCAAAAGGTTGCCCCTGACGAATAGCCACGCGAATACGCGCCATAAGCTCACCGGTTCGGAAAGGCTTGGAAATGTAATCGTTAGCACCATGGTCTAATGCTTTTACAATATCTTCTTCCGATTTTCGAACCGAAAGAATGATAATAGGATGCTGATACCACTCACGCAATTTTTTCAACACATCGATGCCATCCATATCTGGTAAACCCAAATCGAGAATAATAAGCGAAGGATTAAACGATGCTGCCAAATTGCAACCATCTTTTCCATTTTCGGCTTCCACTATTTTGTATCCGTTGGTCGAAAGCGTAATTTCGAGTAAACGGCGTATTTGAATTTCATCATCAATAATTAAAATGCTTTCCATAAAGTATGTATTCGTTTAAAGTGCTATAGTAAAATCCTAATATTAGCCTTAATTATTTTTGAAAAATTATAATCATTTGATTAACAAAAGAAATCCAGCAACAAAGGTAAATCAGATTTCATTACATTGTGCCAAAATAATCAAAAATATCAGTTTTGTTTTGGATTTGCACCCAAAAAGGCAAATCGAAATAATGCCAAAACCGGAAAAATTTCCAAACGACCTACCCACATCTGAAAAATATAAATTGTCTCCACAATTGGATTCATCCCCGGGTCTGTAATTCCAACTGTAAGTCCTGCTGTAGATTGTGCTGCTGTGGACTCAAAAAGTGCATCAAAAAAACTGTATTGTTCGGGAATGAAAAAAGTAGATATAAACGTACTTCCGATTAATATCAGAAAAAACATAATTGTAAAAATTGACGCTGATGCAAGTTCCGAATTTACTTCGTCGGGCAACATAGTTTTGCCATCGAATTTCATAGTTCGGATAGTGTTTGGTGAGAAAAACGACTTTTTAATATGCCAGCGGATACCTTTTTGGATAAATACTGCTCTATAAATTTTTATTCCGCCAACTGTTCCACCCCAAGCACCACCTATAAACATTGCTCCGAAAATTATAAACAAAAATGACTTATCGTCCCACACATGAATATTGGAGGTTTGCCAACCGGTAGTTGAAATAGCACTGATATACTGAAATATCCCTTCGCGAAACGGGTTTGAAACAACTCCTGAATACATCAACAAAAGTGAAAGAATAATACTGCCGAACAGAAAACACCAAAGCAACGAACGTGTTTGTACATCGCGCCAAATTTCGCTGATTTGTCCTTTGTAAAAAATGCGGAAGTAAAACGGTAATGAAAACGAACCAAAAATCATGGGCAGTAATAGTAAATAATCCATTGCTTCGGACTGATAACCCGCAATGCTATCATCCAATGTACTAAAACCACCCGACGATAATCCCGCCATTGCGTGGTTAAACGCATCGAAAATATTATCAGCAAGTGGATAATCGGGCAAAATAATCCAAGTACCAATAATTAAATAAACAACTGTAATTCCTGTAATTATTGCATACGATTTCCAAATATCCCGAGCAGTATCCATTACTTTGGTGCGTAGATTTATACCAGTCGATTCTGAACGATAAAGTAATTTTAAACTTCGACCTGAACCGTGCTTTATCATGGCAAGCGCCATTACTATAAAACCTGCGCCACCAATCCATTGTGCAAACGAACGATAAAATAACACCGTTTTCCCCACCGAAGGTTCGTGTACAGCCATAGTTAATCCGGTAGTTGTATAAGCACTCATACTTTCGAACAAGCAATGTAAGGGATTTCGGAAAAACAACAAACTAGATGTATAATCGAAACCAGCCGGAATAAACGATTCCATAACTACTTGAGGCGTAATATACGATATAATAAACAACGGCAATCCACCCATCATAGTCATTAGCAGCCATCCCAAAGCAGCAATTATATAACCATGTTTGTATTGTGGTTCAATAGCGTTTCGAAATAAAAAATATATTCCTTTACCAAAACCAAAAGTTAATACAGCAGCCAACCAAAAACCAAGCGTAGAGTACCATTCGCCATAAATCAATCCTACAATTACAGGAACAAACAAAATAAATCCTAACAGAGAAATTAAGTTTCCAATTTCTTTTAATACAATTTGATAAGCCTTAGTTTTCATACATTTATCGTTAAAAAAACAATCCTTTTTTTACTTAAAAATCATATTGCAAATGTATGCCCGAAAGTATAAAGATTTTATAAAGATATGCGCTATATGTATAAAGATTACATTTACACTGTTCAATATCCAACAGTTACTTTGATATTTTTTATCTTTTATCAAAAAATACAGTGTATATATCATTTTAAATAACGCCTCCAATTTCATATAAATTACTTTTGCATTGTTAAAATCCAAACGAGGAAAACAATAACATAAAATAATTTATTACAAATGAAAAAACAACAAATTGAGCAATCGTTCGCGATTGCAATAGAACGCTATGCCGAAATGGGCGTCGATGTTCAAAAAGCTATTAATGAATTAGATAAACTGCCAATTTCGCTCCACTGTTGGCAAACCGACGACGTTGTAGGGTTTGAAAGACCCGATGCTACATTAACTGGAGGCATTCAAACAACAGGTAACTACCCTGGCAAAGCGCGCAACATTACCGAAGTAATGGCCGACCTCGACAAAGCATTAAGTATTATTCCCGGAAAACATCGTGTGAACGTTCATGCAATTTATGGCGATTTTAGTGACGGTTTTGCCGACCGTAACCAAATTGAACCAAAACATTTTCAGGTTTGGATTGATTGGGCTAAGAAAAATGGCTATGGACTCGATTTCAACTGCTCTTGTTTTTCGCACGATAAATCGTCCGACGGCCTCACACTTTCTCACCCCGACCCCGAAATTCGTAATTTCTGGATTGACCACGTTATTCGCAGTCGTAAAATTTCCGAAGAAATGGGTCGTCAGTTAGGTTCGAAATGTATGCACAATATCTGGATTCCGGATGGCTCGAAAGACGTTACTGTAAATCGCCTGCAATACCGCCAAAACCTAAAAGACTCGTTGGATAAAATTTTTGAATACAAAACCAACGATGAATTAATGCGCGATTGCATCGAAAGCAAACTCTTTGGAATTGGTGCTGAAAGCTACACTGTTGGTTCACACGAATTTTATATGGGTTATGGTGTAAAAAACAATATTCTTGTTACACTCGATGCCGGTCACTTCCACCCTACCGAATTAATTTCCGACAAAATTTCGTCGCTTTTATTGTATTTACCCGAAGTAATGCTTCACGTTACGCGCGGCATTCGTTGGGATAGCGACCATGTGGTGGTACTCAACGACGAACTTTTGGCTATTGCTCAAGAAATTGTTCGTGCCAATGCTGTGGATAAAGTGCATGTTGGTCTCGATTATTTCGATGCTTCTATCAATCGCATTGGAGCTTATGTAGTTGGAGTGCGTGCTACTCAAAAAGCGCTCATTCAAGCTTTGCTCGAACCACTTGTAAAATTGCGCGAATTCGAAGCTAATGGTCAGAATTTTGAACGCTTAGCACTATTGGAAGAAGCAAAATCAATGCCTTGGAATGCCGTTTACGATTACTATTGCATGACTAAAGGCGTTAGCGTAGGTCAAGATTACATTGCTGATATTCAACAATATGAAAATGAAGTAACGTCTAAAAGATAATTTATATGAATGCACTTTTAGGAATTTTATTTCACTCCATCGGTGGTTTTGCTTCTGGGAGTTTCTATATGCCTTACAACAAGGTAAAAGGTTGGGCTTGGGAAAGTTTCTGGATTGTAGGAGGTTTATTCTCGTGGCTTATTGTTCCACCAATAGCTGCATGGCTTACAATTCCTAACTTCGGTGCTATAATAGCCGCCGCTTCAACTCAAATTTTGGTTGTAACATTCATCATGGGATTGCTTTGGGGAATTGGTGGTTTGACCTATGGTTTAGGTGTTCGCTATTTGGGTATGTCGCTTGGCAACTCGGTAGTTTTAGGCTTTTGTGCTGCATTTGGTGCCGTAGTTCCATCTATTTATTACACATTCAATCCTACCGAAGGTAAAATTTCGTTTACGGATATGATAGCAAGTTCTGGTGGACAGCTGGTTTTGCTCGGTGTGCTTGTTTGTTTGGCTGGAATCGCCATTGCGGGTAAAGCGGGTATGATGAAAGAGCGTGAACTTTCGAAGGAACAACAAAGCGCCTCAGTTGCCGAATTTAGTTTGGTTAAAGGCTTGATTATTGCCGTTTTTTCAGGAATTTTAAGTTCATTTTTTAATTTTGCCATCGAAGCGGGAAAACCAATGGCCGACGTTGCAAACGAAGCATGGAAAGCTTTAAATCCGGGAGAAGGTGAGTTTTTGTATCAAAATAATGTTACCTATATTATTATATTGTGGGGTGGACTTACCACCAACTTTATTTGGACTACTATTTTGAGTTTAAAAAACAAATCGTACAAAAACTTTACAGATAAAAAGACACCAATTACCAAAAATGTAATTTTCTCGGCTTTGGCAGGTACAACCTGGTTTTTGCAATTTTTCTTTTACGGTATGGGCGAGAGCAAACTTGGGAATGGCGCAAGTTCATGGATTCTTCACATGTCGACCATTATTCTTACTGCTAATATGTGGGGAATTGTTCGACACGAATGGAAAGGCGTATCTTCAAAAACCAAATGGACTATTGCAACTGGAATAACAGTAATTATATTATCTGTTTTCATTGTTGGAATAGGAAACTCACTCTGAGAATCAAAGTTATACCAAATATAACAACACATTTTTTATCCAATTAAAAAAAACGGAATAACTTTTTGTTATTCCGTTTTTTTTTTAATTTGTCGAAAACAATTAGATTTCTTTGTTATTTTCCCGTTCATACGCCTAATTCGTCGGGTAGTGGTATTTTGTAGTTGTGCCTGCAGGTTTGACAACAAGCAGTGTTAGCGTATTGCGAGTGGCTTGAAAAATTTGTATCTTTGTATCCGTTTTTAAAAATTTCCCTTTTTAAGATATTAGGAGTTATTATTATGAAATACTACAGTACCAATAAAAAAGTAAATGGCGTAAGTTTAGAGGACGCCGTGATTAAAGGCTTAGCCGAAGACAAAGGCTTGTTTATGCCCGACCACATTCAAGAAATTCCGGCTATGTTTTACGAAAATATCGATAAATTGTCGTTCGAAGATATGGCATACACAGCCGCATATATGCTTTTTGGCGAAGATGTACATGCCAATATGCTAAAAATGATTGTGCACGACACTTTGAATTTCGATGTTCCGTTGGTGCGAGTAGAAGAGAATATTTATAGCCTTGAACTTTTTCATGGACCAACGCTGGCTTTTAAAGATGTAGGTGGACGATTTATGTCGCGCATGTTATCGTATTTCATTCAACGACAGGAAAATAATGATAAAATAGTGAATGTACTTGTTGCCACTTCGGGCGATACGGGAAGTGCGGTTGCAAATGGATTTTTGGGTGTGGAAGGCATTCATGTGTATGTGCTTTATCCCAAAGGATTGGTAAGTCCTATTCAGGAATGTCAGTTTACAACCTTGGGGCAAAACATTACAGCTTTGGAAGTTGATGGTACATTCGATGATTGTCAAGCATTAGTAAAATCGGCCTTTATGGACGAAGAGTTAAATGCAAAAATGAAATTGACTTCGGCAAACTCTATCAATGTAGCGCGTTTTTTGCCGCAAGCATTTTATTATTTTTATGCATACTCACAACTGAAAGTGATTTCGGAAGCGGCTGCCAACAATATGGTGGTTTGCGTACCAAGTGGCAATTTTGGTAACATAACTGCCGGACTTTTTGCAAAACGTATGGGCTTACCTATCAAACGTTTTATTGCCGCCAACAATAGCAACGATATTTTCCTTGAATACCTAAAAACGGGCGAATACAAGCCACGACCTTCAGTACCGACCATTGCCAATGCCATGGATGTGGGCGACCCAAGCAATTTTGCGCGTGTGCTCGATTTGTATGGCGGTTCGCACGAATCTATTTCGGCCGAAATTAGCGGCGTGAGCTACACCGACGAACAAATAGCCGAGACACTTAAAACCTGTAAAAATGAAACGGGCTATCTACTTGATCCTCACGGAGCTTGTGGATACCGTGCCTTGAAAGAAATGCTTCAACCAGGCGAAGTGGGTGTTTTCCTCGAAACGGCTCATCCAGCAAAATTCCTCGAAACGGTAGAACGCATTTTGGACGAAAAAATAGAAATTCCTGAAAAATTGCAGGAATTTATGAAAGGCGAAAAGAAAAGCGAACAGATGACGAAGGAGTTTGATGATTTTAAGGCTTATTTGATGAAAAAATAACCCCCAACCCCTAAAGGTGAGTAAGATATTTGTCGTGTATTTTTAATTAACAAAACTAATCTCATTCCCCTTTAGGAGATAGGGGCAGTTTGATTCTTTAGATAATTGTAAATAGTAACTGAATAAATAGTAAATACAATAAGATGTTTTCAGGAATAATAGAAGAAGCAGCTCAAGTGGTTGCATTACGCAAAGAGCAAGAAAATTTACATATCACAATGGAATGTTCGTTTGTAAACGAATTGAAAATTGACCAAAGTGTGGCTCACAATGGCGTTTGCCTAACGGTAGTGGAAAAATCGGACAAAACCTACACCGTTACAGCTATAAAAGAAACATTAGAATGCACCAACTTGGGTAGATTAGTAGTGGGAAGCAAAGTAAATTTAGAACGCAGCATGTTGATGAATGGACGCTTAGACGGACATATTGTGCAAGGACACGTAGACCAAACTGCCACCTGTACCAATGTGGAAGAAGCCGACGGTAGTTGGTATTTTACTTTCGAATATCCGCTGGACAAAGCAATGGCTAAACGCGGCTATATGACAGTTGATAAAGGTTCGGTAACCGTAAATGGTGTTAGCTTAACTGTATGCAATCCAACGGATAGTACTTTTCAAGTGGCAATTATACCTTATACTTACGAACACACCAATTTTCATCAAATAAGAAAAGATACTATTGTGAACTTAGAATTTGATATTATTGGCAAATATGTAAGCCGAATGATGTCATTTTAACTCATTTAACTTTTTTTGGAAAGGTTGGGCAAACTAAACCCGACCTTTGTTGTTTAAATGCTTGAAGCACCGATAATAAAACACGATGAAAGCATTTAGAAAACAAATTAACGAATCATTCTTTAACCCTTTATTTCACTTTATACCTATCTTGCTATTTCTACTTCTGAACGAAAATTTTGGATGCAGCATTGCGTTGATAGTTGTGTATTTTGTTGCCGTAGCTATTTTGGGTTATAGTTTATTGTTGTACAAAAATATATACAAATATCTGGGTGTGTCCTATTTAGTAAGCACCTTTATTATATCGATACTAATATTCTTTCCACAAGAATTAATTCCAAACTACATTCAGCCTATTTTCAACGAATCGGTTACGCTTGTGTTCTTTTCGGCTATTTTGGTATTGCAAACCAATATAATTAGGTTTGTTTCGAAATGGACCCCTAAACACATTGCAATGACCAATAACATCGAAGAGCATTTTCGGATTGTATGGATGGTTTCGGGCGTATTGTTCGTTTATATTATTGCATTTTTAACAATTAAGCAATTTATATCTTCCAATATTCAATTGCTTCAATACCTTCACATTACGTACTGGACAATTCTATTTATTGTTATCAGCTATGAATTTATTCGAGTAATACTTATCCGTACTAGCCTACAAAAAGAAGAATGGTGGCCAATTGTGAATGAACATGGAAAATTAGCTGGTTCAATTCAAAGTAAAGAAAGCATTTCGGGGGAAACAAAACATATTCATCCTGTAGTAAGAGGTATTTTGATAAACGATTCAAAAATATTTCTTCAAAAAAGGAGTTGTAACGCATCTTCCAATGCTTTTAAATGGGATGTAGCTCTTTCGAACCACATTCGGTTAAATGAAACAGTAGATGAATGTATTAACCGAACTGCTATTGAAAACTATGGTTCGAGCCAATTGAAACCTATTTTAATATCCAAACATCTTTATAATTCAACTAAAGAAAGTCAGTTTGTATACTTATTCTTGATTTGTAATTTAAAAATTGACGATACAAATTCAGAACTTATCGAATGTGTAAAATGGTGGACCATTCATCAAATTGAAGATAATTTACAAAGTGGCATTTTCACCAATAGCTTTGTAAAAGAATTCGACATTTTAAAACGAAGTGGATTGCTTGATTCGAACTCGCACGAATGCTCATGTCAGCTTAAAGAAACTGTATTTAAGGGATTAGACAAAAAGATCTAAGCTTTTGTTTTGAACCGCAGAATGTGAATTGTTACTCCTGTTGCAATGGCCATCAAAAGCATCTGAACTCCTATTTTTCCTTCCAAAATAAGAAATACAGAACTTAGAATCGAAATCCACAGCATGGAAATAGCTATTATTTTGGCATGTAGTGTTATGGATTTATCAACTTGATAATCGTATATTATTTTCCCAAAAACTTTATGATTTAAAATCCAGCCGTTTAGCTTTGGCGAACTACGAGCAAACAAAAAACCAGCCAAAAGCACAAAAGGCGTAGTGGGCAATAGCGGCAAAAAGGCACCTATAATGCCTAATGCCAAGCTAATAAGCCCAAGCGTTATTAATATAATCTTCATTCGAACTGGTTAAGCAATTTTAGTTTATTCAAAACTAACAATAAACTCTACTCTTCTGTTCTTAGCTCTGCCTTCACTTGTTGTATTATCAGCCACTGGACGCATCTGACCATAGCCATTTGATGTTAAACGTTTGGCATCAATGCCTTTCGAAATAAGATATTCACGCACTGCATTTGCTCTATTTTCGGATAAAGTCTGATTTTGTGCTGGATCACCTAAATTATCAGTATGTCCTTGTATTTCAACTAAATAATTTGTATTTTCATTCAAAACACGAGCCACATGTTCGAGTATGACATACGAAAGCGGTTTAATAATATATTTAGCCGATTCGAATTGAATTCCTAACAAGGCTTTTTGGAAAATAACGCGCACTTCTTTCTTTATTTCGGGGCAACCACCATTCGAAGCCACGCCTGCCAGTTGTGGACAACGATCTAACCGATCAATAATGCCATCGCCATCAGTATCTGTATCTGTATTTGTATCAATTTTTGGATTATTATCAATTTTAGAATCAATTTTAATTGTAGGATTAATATTAGTTTTGGTAATACTGCCGACATTTGGATTAGTATTCGTTTTTGGAATACTATCAGTATTAGGATAAATATCATTATTCGGATTAATAATGCTATTATTTTTTGTATTAGCTACTTTACCTGCCCTATTACTATTTTTTAATACAGCAGTAGAATCAATAAGGATTTCATCGTAAACACTGTCGATTATAATTGGAACAATCTCAAACATAGTGCAGCCCACAGAATCTACATACTCTCTTTCTGCCACAGGTGTTGTAGGGCATTTATCCAAATAATCGGGAACGCTATCCTTGTCCGTGTCAATCGGACAGCCCGATTTATCTACCGTTTTGTAAGCCTGATAAGGTGTATCTGGACATTTATCTAAATAATCGAACACACCATCTCCGTCGGTATCAAGCGGACAGCCATCCGCATCAATCGAACTGTAAGCCTCTTTAGGTGTATCGGGACATTTGTCGTAATAATCGGGTATTGAATCACCATCGGTATCGAGCGGACAACCCTTTTTATCTACAATAACACCATGAGGAGTGTTGGGACACTTATCGCGTCGATTACTAATACCATCATTATCAGCATCTTGTTTATTTCCAAAAACAAAATTAAAGCCTATGGCAACATTTAGTCTATCGGTTTTGGCCGGTACTTTTGCTAAATTAAAATTACCTAAAACAGGCACCGAAACAGAGAGAGGTGTACTTAAAGGTGCTGAATTAAGAGGAATATAATCGGCAGTAACAAAGGCATTTATAAAACCTAAGCGCAATCCTAATCCGGCACCAATATTTGCACCTCTACCATTGAGCAACGAATAAGATAAAGATAAATTCAACCAATTGATTGGATGAATATTTAGTGAAGGAGTAACAGAGAAAAACAATGATTTATTATATACAGTAGTCGAAGATAATAAACCTACACTCATTGTATTATTTAGAAAACCATATTCACCACTTAAATTAACTTTGGGACTTAAAAAAGTTGAAAACGGATTAGTAGTTTCTTTTATCTTTAATGAATCGACAAAGCCTTCTACTAAATCAGACGTAATTTTATTCGAATTTATACCAGCAAGAATTTCATTGAAATTAAAATCAGCAATATTATTCAATGTATAATCAATAGTTGCAGCATAATTAACAGGCGTCTTACTCCATTTCAACATACCTAAATTTGTTACAGCCGCTCCAAAAAACAGTTTATCGTTAGGGCGATACGTAACACCCAAATCGGCAGCCCCTCCCACCCCAGCGGGTTTTATAAGCGAATTAACTGTAAGATTCTCCAAATCTGGAATATCGGAATTAGCAGATATACTGCTATTTAGCTCCCATTTTGTGATACCTGCATTGTACAAAAACGAATCGAATTGCAGATTGGCAGCACCTAAGCCGTGTAAATATTTCAATTTTATTCCATACGACCATTTTTCATCAATTTGTTTGGAATAACCCAAAGCTGCTTCGAGATAAGAATTGGCATGAACACCAAAATTGCTTAAATCATATCTATTATTATCGAGCTGAGCCACACCATCCACTACATTTACATTTCCAAAAATGCCAAGCTTTAACATATCTTTAGGAATAGTCAAATTGACTGTCGATTTTGAAGTTAGCGTAAAATTCCAATACGACCGATGTGTGCGAAAACCAAAGCCCAAAAGATTAATATCTACATCTGCATTCAGTAAAGTTGTCGGCTTTATACTTGCAAACAAATCAGCTTTTGATAGGTTCAAAGAGCTTGCCATGAAAGAATTATTACCGAAATTAAATTGTGTATTTCCTATTACGGGTAAACTTAAATAAAAGCTTGATAGAGGTTGAATTGCAGGGTTAAAACTGTGACGCACAGGTACGTTCTCTAAAAAGTAAAGTGTATTTACCTGTTGGGCATTTACTGTAAACAACAGCAAAAGTCCAATGATGGCACTAATAATATATTTCAAAAGTCTCATTTGCATCTACTGTTTTTTATTCTCCTTTAGAATATTTTCCCAATTTGAGTTTTATAAAATTATTGTTTTGAAGCGTAATTTTTCTATTTTCATCGCTCTCAACCTTTATTATGTAGGCAATGTTTTTGGTTAAACGGAGATTTTCAAGTTGCGAATTATCGATTACTACTTTTAAGTCTGAAATTGCACTTGAACCATCTACAACCATTCCATTATCATCAATCGAAGGGGCTTTTACAATCGAATCGGAAAGTAACTTTAAATTTTCAATAAGCTTATTATTTATATCCAAAAACTTCAGCGACAGCTTTCCTTGTAGTGGCATATTATTGGTAACTCTAAGTATAAGTGTCATTTTATCAATCACTTGTGAATTTATCAATTCGTCTAAATCGATATTTTTCAGAGTATCAGTAAATTCAAAACTGCTATTTGCATTTAATTTCAGAGGTACTTTTACAGCTATGTGGGCTTTAACATTACCATTGGGAATCATAAAATCGAGTGGGTCGGAATCTACGCGAGCGTTCGAAAGTTGGAATTTGTACATCAATCTATTTGGCAATGGGTAGCGATCAAAAAATTTTGAAATATTGCCATTTCCCAAGGTATAATCAAGTATAAAAGAACTCTTAGCAGGCGAATCGCCATAATTTATTACACGCTCTACAATTTTATTAGTAGATTTTGAGCCACTAAAATCGGCATATATTGGCGAAAAAGAAAGTTCATTTTCTCTGTATGCTTTTATCGAATCAATTGTTAAATTCATTTTCAGACCCGAATTATTTTCAAGTTCCATCGATATTGACGGTTCAGCTAATTTAAAAATACCATTTGCTGGCAATTGCATAATATAAGGTGTCATATCAACTGTTTTTTCTTTGACCCCTACAGAAATGACAGGTTTAAATTTACCAAAATACACTTTAGGATCGACATCGAAAATACGATAGGTTAATGAAATATTTGAATTTGGATTTATAACAATAGGTGTATTACCCGCAGTAACTTCCACTTTTACGTTTAAATGTAATTCGGACAAATTATTAGGTGTATAAAGTGTAAACGGATTTAATGTAACAACTTCAGGCATGCGCAAAACAGTTGGGTTAAATACAAATGTAGAGCCAGATCCTTTTGTAGCATCGCCACCGGCTAAAAATACCAATTCATTTGAATTAAAAAAAGTTGTAATTCTTACATTTGAAGCATCAATTTCTATATTTTCGGGAGTAACCAGTATTTCTACCTTTGCACTATTCATTTCTGACTGTACAACCTGTTGAGCATTCAGGTCTGTATTAAAATCGAAACTGATAGTATGT